>NZ_JALJES010000059.1:0-885 GCF_023242525.1 Pseudomonas sp. MWU12-2319 | reverse complement strand
GCGGGTTCGAAATGCGGGTTACCTAAGGGTATAGCCTCAGCTATTCTTGAAGTTTTAAAAATGGAGGTGTTGAAGCGAGGGATTTCGGTAGGCGGGAGTTTTGAAGTTTGTTATGGCGCTTACGGAGAAGTCTCGTCAAATCAGCAGGTTTTTAAGTTGCTTGCAAGAAATGTCTTAGAGTTTTTTTTGTTGAAAGCATTGATGGCGAAATAACCTCTAAAATGTTTGAGGGGTAGCTAGTCAGTGCCTAAAGGCGGGTTTGTTTTTTGTGTTTGAGTAAGGCGCTAGTCTTGTCTGCAGTATCTGAAAATAAATCCGTCCCCTATGCTATTCCGCCAGGTAGTAACGCCGTATGGGAGGTGCTGAGGGTGTTGGGAGGTGACAATACGGTCCACAACTGCTACGGCAATGGGGGAGTGGCATGCCGGGCTTACTGGGAGGACTCTCCCACCGGCAAGCCACATTTTGTCCAAGTCAAGTCCCAACCTTGAGGTGTCGAATCATGACCAAGTGTAATTTTCTATTCAGCCTCGGCCTACTGCTGCTCAGTGGCTGTACCCCCTTTCAGCCGCCGCCACCGGATTTCACCTATTGGTACAAGAATGGTGTATCCGTTGAAGGGGTCAAGAGCGCGATGCGGGGATGCGGGTACACCAATCTTGATGGTGCTGGAGATCAGACACCGATTGATCTCGAACTCAAGCACTTTTACTGCATGAAGGATTCGGGGTTCTCCCGGCGAGATAACCTGGACCTGTGCAAGCTGGGCCGTATTGGCGAGTCACCGGTGTGCGAAGGTCGCCGATAAATACTGATGGATGGATAACAGGGAGTGACTGGCATGCAGATCGAAAACAAGGGCGTGTGTGTGTAAAAGGGGACGGA
>NZ_JALJES010000058.1:0-881 GCF_023242525.1 Pseudomonas sp. MWU12-2319 | reverse complement strand
TTTAAAATACGCTTTCATTTTATACTCCAAGAACCATAGAAGCATAGGGGACTAGAAGCATAGGGGACGGATCTATTTTCGACGCGCCTAGCAGGAGCAGTACCTTACTCATAAAATCAAAAATAAATCCGTCCCCTTTTACAGTCCCCTTTGGGGCTCTTCTTCTCCGCTCAGAAAATGGCACGCTTTATTAAGCTTAAATTTTTACACCACCACCAAAAAGTCAAGACAAAAGACAATGGAAAACCAAGCCATAAAAACACCTTATTAAAATCCGCCATAAAAGGAGTCGCAACGACCAAAACAACGACTAATGAAACCAAACAAAAAACACACCACACCATAACAAACAAACCGATCAGTCTGCATGCGCGCAAAAACAAATTATTTATCATCCTTAATCCCTGTGTAAAAATCAAATGCCTTACCACCAACACCTTTCAAGCAAAAAAGGGGACGCCCATTAGCCAGTCTCGCAGCACCATTCAAATCGGCCCTTTTTAGGTCAGCATTCGGATACGGTAGAAAAAATCTACTTACCTTGCCCACTGAGATTATCTCGCCATGGCGCAATCAACCCGCTCTGGAGGGTTCGATCAATCACACCATTCTCAATACTTCCAACATAAATAGAATCCAATTGAAACTCAAAAGACAGACTCTCCTTTTACGCAAAGGGGACGGATTCATTTTTGATACACCTGACAGGACCACCGTTTTACTCACCAAAAAAAATAAATCCGCTCCCTTTTAGATCGAATAGTATAGGCCACGGATTTATTTTCGACGCGCCTAGCAGGAGCAGTACCTTACTCATAAAATTAAAAATAAATCCGTCCCCTTTTACACTGTCCCCTTTTACACTCTTGCCAAAGCGTGGT
>NZ_JALJES010000057.1:0-902 GCF_023242525.1 Pseudomonas sp. MWU12-2319 | reverse complement strand
GCCCAGGAGGCCCGTGCCGTGACCGCTTCCGACTCGGCCGCCATCGCCCGTGCCAAGGCAGCCCTCGATGCCCTGGACGTGGCCGAAGGCCTGGCTGAACTCGAAGGCGCCTCGGCCCGTGTCGCGGTCGATGAAAAGCGCATGATCAACTGCCGCGCCGACCTCAACCAGCTCGTGCCGTTCAAGTACGACTGGGCCTGGCAGAAGTACCTCGACGGCTGCGCAAACCACTGGATGCCGCAAGAAGTCAACATGACCGCCGACATCGCCCTCTGGAAAGACCCGGAAGGCCTGACCGACGACGAACGCCGCATCGTCATGCGCAACCTCGGTTTCTTCTCCACCGCCGACTCCCTGGTGGCGAACAACCTGGTGCTGGCCGTGTACCGCCTGATCACCAACCCCGAGTGCCGCCAGTACATCCTGCGCCAGGCCTTCGAAGAGGCGATCCACACCCACGCCTACCAGTACTGCATCGAATCGTTGGCCATGGATGAAGGCGAGATCTTCAACATGTACCACGAGATTCCTTCCGTGGCGAAAAAGGCCACCTGGGGCCTGAAGTACACCCGTTCGATCTCCGACCCGGAATTCAAGACCGGCACCGTCGAGACCGACAAGGAACTGCTGCGCAACCTGATTGCCTACTACTGCGTGCTGGAAGGGATCTTCTTCTACTGCGGCTTCACCCAGATCCTGTCCATGGGTCGTCGCAACAAGATGACCGGCGTGGCCGAGCAGTTCCAGTACATCCTGCGGGATGAGTCCATGCACCTGAACTTCGGCATCGACGTGATCAACCAGATCAAGATCGAGAACCCGCACCTGTGGGATGCCGAGATGAAGGAAGAAGCCACCCAGATGATCCTGCAGGGCACCCAGCTGGAAATCGAATACGCGCG
>NZ_JALJES010000056.1:0-1130 GCF_023242525.1 Pseudomonas sp. MWU12-2319 | reverse complement strand
TATCCGCAGGATCTGACCTTGCATGGCCTGTTCGAAGCTCGGGTTGCCACTTGTGGTGATGCAGTAGCGGTTGTGGACGAGAAGGGCAGCCTGACTTATGACGCACTCAACCGTCAGGCCAACCGTATCGCCCATCGTCTGATCGGCCTGGGCATCGGCCCGGATGATCGGGTGGCGATCTGTGTCGATCGTAGCCTGGAAATGGTCGCGGGGTTGATGGGGATTCTCAAGGCCGGCGCTGCGTATGTGCCGCTGGACCCGGATTATCCGATTGATCGTCTGACCTACATGTTGGAGAACTGCGCTCCGGCGGTGGTCCTCAGCCAAGAGGCTTTGCGTGCGGTACTTCCAGCCAGCAACGTACCGGTACTGTTGCTCGATCCTGAGCATGCCGAGCATGAAGGTTTCCTCGCACAGCCAGATAGCAACCCGTTGCGCGCTGAAGTCCGTCCCGAGCATCTGGCTTACGTGATCTACACCTCCGGCTCGACCGGCCAGCCGAAAGGCGTGATGAACGAACACCGTGGCGTGGTCAACCGCTTGCTGTGGATGCAGGACGAATACGGTCTGGATGATTCGGACAGCGTGTTGCAGAAGACGCCATTCAGCTTCGACGTGTCGGTCTGGGAATTCTTCTGGCCACTGTTCAACGGCGCACGGCTGGTGATGGCGCGTCCGGGTGGTCATCGTGACCCGGGCTATCTGCGCGAAGTGATTCGCGAACAGAACATCACCACTTTGCACTTTGTGCCGTCGATGCTGGATCTGTTCCTCGCTCATGGCGAGGCCGGGGGTAGCGGTTTGCTGCGGGTGATGTGCAGCGGTGAAGCCTTGCCGGGCCATCTGGTGCGGCGCTTCAAGCAGCAGTTGCCGGAAGTCGGCCTGTTCAACCTCTACGGTCCAACCGAAGCGGCGGTAGACGTGACGGCTTGGGATTGTGCCGGTCCTTTGGACGAAACCCCGGACAACACGCCGATTGGCAAACCGGTGGCGAATACGAAGATCTACCTGCTGGACGCCAGTCGTCAGCCAGTACCGCTGGGTGTGGCAGGCGAGTTGTATATCGGTGGTGTGCAGGTGGCTCGCGGTTACCTGAACCGCCCCGAACTGAGCGCCGAGCGTTTCCTCGA
>NZ_JALJES010000055.1:0-1230 GCF_023242525.1 Pseudomonas sp. MWU12-2319 | reverse complement strand
CGGCGGGCTCAACCGGTCGACGCAACGTACACTATTCGTCCGTTGGTTGGAGCTAAGCAAGAATGTCACGTCGCGAGAGATATGGATTTTCCGCCGAGCAGAAATCAGAGCTCTGGAGGCTATGGCGCAAAGGTGAGACTCTGAGTGCCATAGCCATGGCGATCCAGAAACCCACTGGCACCGTGCATAGATTGCTGGCCCGCAACGGTGGGATTTCTCCTCAAACCCGACAGTGTTCGCGGCTCGCGTTGACGCTTCTTGAGCGTGAAGAAATATCTCGAGGGATGGCAATCGGTCAATCCGTCAGGTCCATTGCCTTGCAGTTAAATCGTGCGCCTTCGACTATTAGTCGTGAGATATCCCGAAATCGGGGGCGTGATCTGTATCGAGCAGCAGACGCCGATGAACAAGCTTGGGCCCGCGCAGTTCGGCCCAAAGATTACCGCTTAAACCAGAGCCCTGAGCTGTGTGAATTGGTATCGAGTAAACTGAAGCTCTATTGGTCACCTCAGCAAATTACAGGCTGGCTTAAACGTAAATATCCCGACGACCTCACGATGCAGATTTCTCATGAAACTCTTTATCGGTGTCTGTTTATACAGGCCCGGGGCGTATTGAAAAAAGAACTGGTGGCCGTCCTGCGCTCCAGACGCATGATGCGCAAAGCGAAGACGGCTACGAGCAAGGGACAGCCCCGTGGCCACATCATTGATGCTGTCTCGATTAGCAAGCGACCCGCAGAGGCTTCAGATAGAGCCGTTCCCGGACACTGGGAAGGTGACCTGATCACCGGTTCGAAGAACAGTCACATTGCTACCTTGGTGGAGCGCAGCACCCGCTTCCTGGTACTGGTACGAGTCGAGGGAAAAGACACCAAGAGTGTTGTCGATGGTTTAATACGCGAGGTTGGTCAAATGCCGGAGCATCTATGGCGCTCTTTGACATGGGATCGAGGAACAGAGCTTGCTCAACATAAACGGTTCACCATGGACACGCATGTTGATGTATTTTTCTGTGATCCGCGCAGCCCTTGGCAGCGCGGATCAAACGAAAACACTAATGGGTTATTACGTCAGTATTTTCGCCCAGGCACCGATTTAAGTGGTTATACCCAGGCAGAGCTCAATGCGGTAGCCTTGCAGATGAATCAGCGACCACGTGAGACCTTGAACTTTGAAACACCGGCTGATCGCTTACAGCACCTTGTTGCACTGACCGGTTGAGCCCGCC
>NZ_JALJES010000054.1:0-1313 GCF_023242525.1 Pseudomonas sp. MWU12-2319 | reverse complement strand
ACGCTCACGGACTTTGATCGGCAGCGCGATTATAACCTCTACCGCATCTGGAACCGGTTGTGCTCAGGGTCGTATTTCCCGCCACCTGTACGGGAAAAGCGCATTCCGAAAGACAACGGCAAGGAGCGCATCCTTGGCATCCCAACGGTCTCTGATCGGGTAGCTCAAGGCGCGGTGAAAAGATATGTGGAGGCTGTGATCGATCCGATTTTCCATCCTGACTCGTATGGGTACAGACCCGGAAGATCGGCCCACGATGCTTTGCGTCAATGTTCCATTCGGTGCCGTCGTAAGAACTGGGTACTGGAAGTGGATATCAGCGCGTTCTTCGACCACGTTGGGCACGACCTGATCATCAAGGCTCTGGAACATCACCAGATGCCGAAATGGGTGATCTTGTACTGTCGACGCTGGCTGCAAGCGCCGATGCAGAGTGAGACGGGATTGCTTCAGGAACGGGGGCGAGGGACACCTCAAGGAGGTGTGATCTCGCCCTTGTTAGCCAATTTATTCCTGCATTATGCCTTTGATCGTTGGATGGACAGGACGCATCGCGGCGTGCCGTTTGAACGGTATGCCGACGATATTGTTATTCACTGCACAAGGATGAGCGAGGCTGTTCGAATCAGGGAGAGCCTGACGCGACGGATGAGTGAAGTAGGCCTGACCATCAACGAAGAAAAGTCGAAGATTGTCTACATCGATACATTCGAGCGGCACAACGTTGCGACTAGCTTCACCTTTCTCGGATACGACTTCAAGGTGCGAACCCTGAAGAACTCCAAAGGCGAACTCTTTCGTAAGTGCATGCCGGGAGCGTCGATGAAGGCGATGCGCAGGATGGTAGACACGATCAAACACTGGCGCATCCATCGATCCACGACTGATGACCTGAGGGATTTTTCTCGCAGGTACAATGCTGTGATTCGAGGATGGATCGAATACTACGGTAAATTCTGGTACAGAAACTTCAGCTATCGATTGTGGAGCGCGTTGCAATCGCGCCTGCTCAAATGGATGAAGAGCAAGTACCGAATCTCTATACGTCAAGCGGAGCATCGGCTGCGTCTTGTTCGAAGAGAGAATCCGGAGCTGTTCGCGCATTGGTATTTACTACGTGCATCGAATGTGTGATCAAGAGCCGTATGACGGGAGACTGTCACGTACGGTTCTGTGAGCAGCCGAGGGGTGAAACTCCCTTCGGCTGACTCGACTCAGCGACACGCCCAAAGGGGCGTATGCCAGTGCACAAATTTACAGCCTGGTCGAAACCGCCAAAGCTAACGGCCAGGAGCCGTATACGTGGCTGCGCC
>NZ_JALJES010000053.1:0-1373 GCF_023242525.1 Pseudomonas sp. MWU12-2319 | reverse complement strand
GGGACTGTCATAAATTTTGTGTTCGGGCATAACATGTTGCAGAGGTGCATGTATGCCGACCAAGAAAAAACCAGCCCGTGAGGTCACACGAGACCTTCCAGCCATTCCCAAAGAGCTGATCGATCAGTTCGTTAATGGCCCGATGACCGCCGAAGCCATCCAGGATGCCTCGATGGCGTTCAAGAAGGCGCTGATCGAGCGAGCCCTTGGCGCCGAGCTGGGGCATCATCTTGGCTATCCTCAGGGCGCGGAGCGCCCCGAGGAGTCGAGTAACCAGCGCAACGGCAAAAGCAGCAAGACTGTCCTGACCGACGACGGCCCGTTGCGCCTGGAGATCCCCAGAGACCGCGAGGGTAGTTTCGCGCCGATCCTTATCCCGAAGCACGAGCGCCGTTTTACCGGTTTTGACGACAAGATCATCGCCATGTATGCCCGTGGCATGACTGTTCGCGAGATTCGAGCTTTCCTGATGGAACAGTACGCAACAGACGTTTCCCACGATTTCATCAGTTCGGTGACCGATGCGGTGCTGGAAGAGATCGGTGCCTGGCAGCAGCGTCCGCTTGAACCCATGTACCCGGTGATTTTCTTTGACGCTCTGAGAGTCAAGATCCGTGACGAAGGGCTGGTGCGTAACAAGGCGATCTATCTGGCGCTGGGTGTCTTGCCGGACGGGAGCCGAGACATTCTGGGCATCTGGATCGAAACGACGGAGGGCGCCAAGTTCTGGATGAAGGTCTTCAACGACCTCAAGACTCGCGGTGTCGAGGACGTGCTGATTGCTGTCACTGATGGCCTGAAGGGTATGCCGGAGGCGCTGGCAGCGGTTTATCCGCAGACCACATTGCAGACTTGCATCGTGCATCTGATCCGCAACAGCTTGGATTATGCGGGTTGGGACAAACGGCGCGATCTGGCTAGAGCGTTGAAGCCGATCTATCAGGCACTGAACGCCGAAGCCGCCGAGCAAGCGCTGAACGACTTTGAAGCAGGGCCTTGGGGTAAGCAGTATCCGACGGTGGTTGCTGCCTGGCGACGCGTCTGGGATCGGGTCATCCCATTCTTCGTATTCCCACCAGCGATTCGAAAGGTGATCTACACCACCAACGCCATCGAGAGCATCAACGCCCAGCTACGTAAGATCATCAAGACTCGCGGCCATTTCCCCACGGACGAGGCGGCGACGAAGTTGATCTGGCTGGTTCTACGAAACATTACCGCCACTTGGGGTAAAGCGGGGAAAGACTGGAAAGATGCGATGAATCAATTTGCAATCCTGTACGGGGATCGATTCATCAGGCCGACCTGGTGAAACAAAGGCCTGCCTAACGGCAGGCCATTACCAGCCTGCACACAAAAAATCTGACACTCTC
>NZ_JALJES010000052.1:0-1598 GCF_023242525.1 Pseudomonas sp. MWU12-2319 | reverse complement strand
CAGACTGTGTGAAAACGCAGTCCGCCGCGGTTTAAAGCAAATGCCCCGACTTGTCGGGGCATTTGCTTTTCTGCAATCTGAAAAATGAAGGGCCTTTCAGCCCATCAGCGCCATCAGCTTCTGTGCTCCCAGCACCTGGATAGCTCTTTTCAAGTTGTAGGCCTGTACTGCAAGTGCCATTTCTGCGCGAGCACCCTGTAACTGGCGCAGCAAAAACCGGCCATTGCCGAAAATCCATTGCTTCAGGTTGCCGAAGGGATGTTCGACGATGGAGCGCCGATGCCCCATCATTTCCGGGTGCGCCTTCATTCGCACTTCCATTCGCTCAAATGCTGCTTCATGGGCGTGGCGCATCAGATACCGGCGTTCTGCCTTGGTGCAGCGGTTTTTCAGCGGACAACTTCGGCAGTCGCTGATGGCCGCCTGATAGATTCGGTCGCCCTTGCTCAGTTGCTTGAGTGTCAGCCGGTTGCCTGCGGGGCATTGGTACTGATCGGTGTTCGAGTCGTAGTTGAATTCGGTGCGGTCAAAGTATTGCTCCTCGCCACCGGTGGTGTTGATCGCCCGATTGGGAGGCACAAAAGCCGTGATCGCCGCGTCTTCGCAGGCCTGGAACTGGGCACCATTGGAATAACCGGCATCCGCCGTGACGCAAAGTTCGGATTGATCCAGCTTCTCTTTGGCTGCTTTGGCCATCGGTTCCAACTGACGGTTGTCGGTGCCTTCCTGAGTCACTTCGTGGTGCAGAATCAGGCAATGCTTGGCATCCACCGCACTTTGAATGTTGTAGGCCACGAGCGGCCCGGACGCTGTTCGCATTTTTTGCGCATCGGATTCACCCACAACGTGCTGAACCAGACCTTGAGCTTGCATCAGCACTTGGCAGGTCTGGTTATTGGCCTTTTTTACCTGCAACTCCGCCAGCGCTGCCTGCACCGCTGAACGATCAATCGACTCGCCTTCTTCGTCGCGATCGGCTTCATCGAGTTGCGCCAGATAACGCGCAATTTTCTTGTCGAGCGTCGCTTCCCGTTGCTGGAGCTTTTTCGGTGTCAGATGTTTGCGGCTGGAAGCCACAGCTTGAAACTTGCTGCCATCGATGGCCACCAACTCGCCTGCAATCAGACCGGCCTGCCGGCAGAAACGAACAAAGGCACGACAGGTCGCGGTAAACGCCGCGCTGTTATCGCGTCGAAAATCGGCAATGGTTTTGAAGTCCGGCGCCAATCGTCCCAACAGCCACATGACCTCGACGTTGCGTTGACACTCGGCCTCAAGCCGTCGTGACGAACGAATGCGTTGGAAATAGCCGTACAGATAGAGTTTGAGCAGATCGGCGGGATCGTATGAAGGACGTCCCGTGGCCTTGGGTTTGGCCTTGTCGAAACCCAGTTGCTCAAAATCCAGAAGCGCGACATAGGCTTCGATGACCCGAACCAGATGGTCATCGGGAATCAACTCATCCAGCGACAGTGGAAACAGCGCGCTCTGAGAGCGATTTTCACCTTGGATATAGCGCATAAGAAAAATGCCCGTATCTTGCGATACGGGCATTTTCTTTAACCGGCCAGCAGATTGCTAGGTTTTCACACAGTCTG
>NZ_JALJES010000051.1:0-1628 GCF_023242525.1 Pseudomonas sp. MWU12-2319 | reverse complement strand
CTCTGCGTCGTGACCTGCGGCTGGCTTTTCTCCAGCCAGCTTTTCAACTGGGCCAGGATCGGCAGGCTCTTTTCCTGGCGACCGATATAACGCTGTTCATCGCTGGCGTCTTTGAGCTCGCGCTCGATACCGTACAGCTTGTTGATCATCGCCAGCGCGATATCCGCTCGACCCGACTTGCCCTTGGGCTGCACTTTCTGGGCCTCGATAAACTTGCGTCGCGCATGCGCCATGCAGAGCAAGCGCTCAACTCCGGGTTGGGCGCTCACCGCGTTGTAGGCCGCATAGTCGTCGGTCATCAAATAGCCACGATAGCCATCGAGCAGGCGTAACGGCACCTCCCGTCCCCGGCTGGTGGTGTAGTCAAACAACACGACTTTCCTGTCCGGCGGACCGCTGGCCTGCACCCACATCCAGGATTGGCTGGTCGGGTCACGGTCAGGTTCCTTGAGCACCTGAACGCGAGTTTCATCGCAGTGGATCACCGGGCTTTCCAGTAATCGCTCGCGCATCAGATTCAGTAGCGGCTGGAAGTGCTCACAGCACTGGATAACCCAACGGGCCAGGGTCTGGCGCGGGATATCAACACCGTGACGGCCGAGGACTTTTTCAAACCGATACAGCGGCAGGCCATCCACGTATTTGGTGGTCAGCAACATGGCCAGCACGCTGGGGCTGGCCATGCTCTTTTCAATCAATTGCGCGGGTTTGTCGGCGGTGACCGGGGCGCTTTCGCAACCTCGGCAGCCGTAGACCTTGCGAATGTGTTTGATCACGCGAATCTGCATCGGCACGATGTCCAGCTGTTCGCTGGTTTCTTCGCCGATGGTGTGTTTGCGACAACCGCAAGCACAGGTCAGTTCATGTTCGGGCAGTTCGTGGATGACTTCGATCCGTGGCAAATCAGCCGACAACGGGCGGCGCTTACCACGGCGCGGACCGGGTGCGACCACTTCCTCGTCGGGCTCAGGCGCTGTCAGTTCGACACTTTCCGGCTCATTGAACAGCGCCAGTTGTGGCGTAATCGGATCAACGGATTGCTCTGACTTGCGCCCGAAGAGACGATCACGCAACAGCTTGATCTGTTCTTTCAAGTCGCTGATGTGCTCCTTATCAACCTCACGCTCATTGAGCATCTGCGCAAGCAATTGCTTGAGTAAAACGGGGTCGTCAGGAAGGTCTTCGGGCATCGAAATCATGGTCAGGATTATACCCGACTACGCGACATATCGAGGCGTCAAAACCTGATGTGGACGGTTGCGCCAGAGGTCGAAGCCGTCGAGCAGCCAGTTCAGTTCCTGGACTGTCAGGACGATCGCCTCGTCGCCGGCATCGGGCGATGTTTTAAAGCGCTCGGACTCGAGGCGTTTGAGCCATAGGCAGAAGCCGTTGCGCTCCCAATATAATATTTTCACTCGGTTGCGTGGCTTGTTGAGGAAGACAAAAAGCACGGGGTCGAACACGGCGACTTTGATATCCAGCTCGACGAGGGCAGCGAGGCCATCGATGGACTTTCGAAAGTCCACGGGTTTGGGGTAGAGGTAGACTTTTTCTACTTTTGCATCGGGTCGCATCATGGCAGCAGGCTCCGGAAAGAATTCGGGAGCGCAGCATCGGGCATCAAATAT
>NZ_JALJES010000005.1:0-393781 GCF_023242525.1 Pseudomonas sp. MWU12-2319 | reverse complement strand
AGCTATGTGGGTTTTTTTTCGTCCGCCAAAAAGCCCAGCCCTTGATCTGCATGGCTTCCATGCGTTTACGCAAATGGCATGCATAAATAAATGCATTTGTGCATTGACTGTATATGCATACATGCATATTCTTTGTCTCAAGCCGGCCAGAAAGGTCGGTGACAGGCAGAGATGCCAGGGGCAACCCACCGCTCTTTAGTGACACCGCTTCAAAGAACAGGCAGCGATGAACCGGCCTCAACGGTTCAGAGGGTTGGCAACTGACCCGGGTGTGCAGCGTAAAGCACCGCAAGCAGTTATCCGGCGGACAGGGTCGCGGTCGGAAGAACAATTTGAATCGATCCGTACCGCGCCAGTAGCGCCGAAAGATCAGGTGTCAGGACAGAAGCCCCCATCGCCGAAAACGCGAGCGGCTCCAGGACCGGGCATCAGGACCGCATTACTGAAAAGCCTGGGCGACCGGGCTTTTTGGAATGCCCACCGAACGCGGGCTCTGAAGAGAACCCTTCACCTTGAACGACAAGCCCAAACCATCACCGGCCAATGAATGGCCCTTTTTATTGCAGGAGGCGTGACATGACGAGCGAGCAACAAGCGTTGGTGGACATGCCTATCTGGCTGGTCATCCTGCTGGCCGTGGTCGGCGGGGTTTCCGGCGAAATGTGGCGCGCCGACAAGGACGGTGCCCGCGGCTGGGTGCTGCTGCGGCGCCTGGTATTGCGCTCCGGGGCCTGCATGATCTGTGGCGTGTCGACCATCATGCTGCTGTACGCAGCCGGCGTGTCGATCTGGACCGCCGGTGCCTTTGGCTGCCTGACCGCCATGGCCGGTGCGGACGCCGCCATCGGCATTTATGAACGCTGGGCGGCCAGGCGCTTGGGGATTGACGAAACGCCTCCCCCGGAGACCAGGCCGGAACAATAGCCGGATAGCAATCCGAATAAAGCGCTCATGACTCCCTCGGAATCACCAACGGACTGGAACCACCGGGCCCGAGAGCAGGGCCCAGCCCGCAAGGACGCGGGCTTTCTGGAGGCGAATGATTGTCTGTCGAACCCGTCAATCGACGGGTTTTTATTACCCGGTGAACCCCCATGAATATCACCCCGATTCTCACGCAACTGCGTGCTCAATGCCCCAGTCTTGCCAATCACATTTCCACCGGCCTTGATCTCGATCTGTTGCAAAGCAACACCACGCTGCAAACCCCGGCGGCCTTTGTCACGCTGATGACCGACCTGGCGAACAAGGACACCTCACAAAACGTCGCCCGCCAAACCCTGACCGATCGCCTGGAACTGACCCTGGTGCTCGACGCCAGCAACGGCGCCCAGGCCTTCGACCAACTCCACGGCCTGCGTGCCGAACTTTGGCGGGCCCTGGTCGGCTTCAAACCCGACACCTATTACAACCCCATCGAATACGACGGCGGCGGGCTGATCTCGATCAACGCCACCCGTCTGCTCTACAGCCTGCATTTCTTCGCCGAGTTCCAACTGGGGCGCAACCGCTCCACGGACCCGGCCGAAACCTGGCACGAGCGTGAACTGGACGGCTTGCCGTCTTTTACCGGGGTCACGGTGAAGGTCGATGCCATCGATCCCGCCGACCCCAATCTGCACCGCCCAGGCCCCGACGGGCGCCTGGAGCTGACTTTCTCTGGAGACGTAACGCAATGACCCAACGCATCACCGTAGTGCCGGCCCCGGGCCGCGCCGTACCGGATCTGGAAGCCGGCGACCTGCTACCGCTCGAAGGCCGTGAAGTGGCCGACAGCGCCTGGTGGCGCCGTCGTCTGGCTGATGGCGATATCACCCTCAACGCCGTGCAAGCGGCACAACCACAGGATGCCCAATAATGGCTATCGGATTCAGCAACATCCCCGCGGACCTGCGTGTTCCGCTGTTCTACGCCGAAATGGACAACTCGGCGGCCAATAGCGCGTCGTCGACCCTGCGCGGCCTGATCGTCGCCCAGGTCAACGACAACGCCACCAGCACCGAAATCGGCAGCCTGGTGCTGGTTTCCAGCGTCGCCCTGGCGAAAAGCATTGGTGGCCAGGGCTCGATGCTCGCCTCGATGTACGACACCTGGCGCAAGACCGATCCGATCGGCGAGATCTGGTGCCTGCCGCTGCAAAACACGGTGGGCAGCATCGCCAAGGCTGATCTGAAACTGACCGGCGCCGCCACCGAAAGCGGCGTGCTCAACCTGTATGTCGGTGGTGTGCGGGTCCAGGCCGCCGTGGTCAACGGGGCGACCGCCGCCCAGGCGGCCACCACCCTGGCGCTGCAAGTCAACGCCGCGACCGACCTGCCGGTGAGCGCCGTGGCCGTTGATGGCACCGTGACCCTGAGCTGCAAATGGACCGGTGACAGCGGCAACGACATCAACCTGCAGTTCAATCGCCTGGGCAAGAGCAATGGCGAGCAGACGCCTGCCGGCCTGACCATCGTCCCCGCGCCAATGGCCGGTGGCACCGGTGTGCCGGATCAGGTGGCCGCACTCGCGGCGCTCGGCGATGAACCGTTCGAGTTCATCAGCCAGCCCTGGTCCGATGTGGCGACCCTGAATACCTGGCAATCGGCGATGGACGACAGTGTCGGTCGCTGGTCCTGGTCCAAGCAACTGTTCGGTCATGTCTACACCGCCAAGCGCGGTACTGTCGGCACCCTGGTGGCTGCCGGTCAGACCCGTAACGATCAGCACATGACCATCCTGGCCATGGAGCCGGGTGTGCCACAACCGTTCTGGGTCCAGGCCGCGGCCTTGGCCGCGCGGACTTCGGTGTTCATCTCCGCCGATGCCAGCCGTCCGACCCAGAGCGGCAGCCTGGCGGGTATCGACCCGGCCGCGGCCAGTGAGCGTTTCACCCTGACCGAACGTCAGTCGCTGCTCAGCTACGGTCTGGCCACCGCGTACTACGAAGGCGGTTACGTGCGCATCCAGCGGGCGATCACCACCTACCAGAAAAATGCTTACGGCCAGGCGGATAACTCCTACCTGGACAGCGAGACCATGCACCAGTCGGCCTTTATCGTGCGCCGCCTGCAAAGCGTGATCACCAGCAAGTACGGTCGCCACAAGCTGGCGGACGATGGCACCCGCTTCGGCGCCGGCCAGCCGATCCTCACCCCGAGCACCATTCGCGGTGAACTGATTGCCCAGTACGCCAAGCTCGAACTGGAAGGTCACGTGGAGAACGCCGAGATGTTCGCCGATCACCTGATCGTCGAGCGCGACAGCCAGGACCCGAGCCGGGTCAACGTGTTGTTCCCGCCGGACTACATCAACGGCTTGCGTGTGTTCGCGCTGCTCAACCAGTTCCGCCTGCAGTACGACGCGGCGGCCTGATCGCCTGCCCACACTGCGTAACCCCAGCCCGCTCGATGCGGGCTTTTTATTGCAAGGAGATACACCATGGGTCAACTGATTGCGGGCACCTGCTACGTCAAAGTGGACGGCGCTCAACTGACTATCAATGGCGGCTGCGAAGCCCCGCTGATGTTCGTCAAACGGGAAACGGTCGTGCCGGGTTTTTACAAGGAAACCGACGTCGCTCCCACTTTCGCGGTGACCGCGTTGTACACGCCGGACTTCCCGCTCAAGCAACTGGTCGCCGGCACCGACATGACCGTCACCTGCGAATTCAGCAATGGCAAGGTCTACGTCCTGGCCGGTGCCTATCTGAGCGACACCCCGTCCGCCAAGGGTGACGACGCAACCATCGCGCTGAAATTCGAAGGCATCAAGGGGACCTGGCAATGACTGATCCGGTGAAGTTGCAGGTGCCCATCGAGGCCCACGGCGAACCCCTGAGCGAACTCACCCTGCGCCGTCCGACGGTGCAGGAAGTGCGGGCGATCAAGGCGCTGCCGTACAAGATCGACAAGGGCGAAGATGTCAGCCTCGACATGGATGTCGCGGCCAAGTACATCGCGGTCTGCGCCGGTATCCCGCCGTCGTCGGTCAACCAGCTGGACCTGTCCGACCTCAACACCTTGAGCTGGGCGGTGGCGGGTTTTTTCATGAGTGCGGCATCGCAGCCATCGGCGAGCTGATTGCGGTCGCCTATGACCTGGCCTGGTTCTGGAA
Organism: Pseudomonas sp. MWU12-2319; assembly: GCF_023242525.1. NCBI lineage: Bacteria > Pseudomonadati > Pseudomonadota > Gammaproteobacteria > Pseudomonadales > Pseudomonadaceae > Pseudomonas > Pseudomonas sp. MWU12-2319. The sequence goes on along the minus strand of NZ_JALJES010000005.1, from coordinate 389,686 downwards.
GGTTGACCCCGAACAGATGATGGCCAGGCCACTGGATGTGCTCCGGGAATCCCTGGAGCACGCGCAACGGATCAATGCGATGCAGCAGGTGCAGTGATGGCTACGACCAATAACACGCTCACGGCGAATACCCAGACGGTTGTGAACATGGCCCTTGTCGTGAATGGCGTCCAGAAAATGGACGACGACCTGTCAGGGGTCAGCAAGAAAGTCGAAAGTTTCAAAAAGAGCCTGGAGGACAGCGGCCTGGGCGAGCTGGATCTCTCGGAGCTGTTCAAGGGCGAAGGCTTGGCGGCGCCTTTTGTCGAGGGCGTCAAGTCAGCGATCGAGGCGGAAAACAAGCTGGCCGAGGCCCGCAAGGGCGCCGAGGGATCTGATTCAGGGCCCACGGCAAAAAATCTGGCGAGTTTGAGTGAGGCGGTCGACAAGGTTTCCCTGAAGTTCGGCCAGGCGTTGTTGCCTGTGGTGAATTCCGTAGTGACGGCGTTGGTACCGCTGGTGAGCCGCGTCGCCGAGTTCGTGGCGGCCAATCCGAATCTGGTCCAGGGCCTGGCGGCGGGGGCGGTGGCGTTCACCGTCCTGCAAGGTGCGGTGGCCGGGGTGGCAGCGGTGGTGGGTGTGCTCGCTTCGCCGATCGGTTTGGTCGTGGTGGGTTTTGCCCTTGCCGCGGCGCTGATCGTTGCTTACTGGAAACCGATTTCAGGCTTTTTCATCGGACTTTGGGGCGATATCAAAGGCATGGCGGCCAGCTTCATGTCGGGATTGCAGGCGCTGCTCGATTGGTCGCCGATGCCGATGATCAGCGCGGGCTGGGAGACGATCAGCGTGTTTTTCGCCGGCCTTTGGCAGTCGATCACGACGGCAGCCGCTTCGGTGTTCGATTTTTTCAAGGAGCTGTTTTCCTGGACGCCACTGGGCCTGGTCATCGACAACTGGGGGGCTGTAACGGGGCTCTTCGATTCGATCTGGCGATTGCTCAAGGCCTTGGCCGTGCCGGTGATGGACTTTCTCAAGGGCGTGTTCGACTGGTCGCCGCTGGGGCTGATCATTAATAACTGGGGGGCGATCAGCGCCTTTTTCGGTGAGCTCTGGGACACGATCAAAGTGGCAAGCGCACCGGCGGTGGATTTCCTCAAGATGCTGTTCGATTGGTCGCCGCTGGTGCTGGTCATCAATAACTGGGGCGCTATCAGCGCTTACTTCGACACGATCTGGGCCGCGTTGCAAGACACGGCGCAGTCGCTCAAGGACTTCTTCCAGACCTTGTTCGACTGGTCCCCTGTCGGGCTGATCGTCGCCAACTGGGAGCCCATCGGCAAGGTCTTTTCTGACTTGTGGGATGTACTGCAAAGCCTGGCGACACCGGTCATGGACTTTTTCCAGACGATGTTCGACTGGTCTCCGTTGGGGATGATCATCAAGAACTGGGATCCGATTGTCGCCTGGTTCGCTGGCTGGTGGAGCAAGTTGCAAACCTTCATCACGCCGATCAAGGCGTTGTTCAGTGGTGGTTTCGGTGACTTTGTCGCCAAGGTCACCGGCCAGGTCGATGGCCTGGCGCAGCAACAAGAGGCCGGCAATGCCAAGGCGGCCAATGACAGCGGTTCTTCCTTCTGGAACTGGGGCGATTCGTCGAGCAGCAGCGACTCCGGTCTGACGGGCAACGGCAGCGGCCTTGTCCAGCAAACCGCCGCCAACAACCGCACGCAACTCGAAGGCGGCTTGACCGTGAACTTCAAGGACGCGCCAGCGGGCTTGCGCGTCGACCAAGCGCAAACCAATCAACCGGGCCTGGACCTGACGCCTCGCGTCGGCTATCGCTCGCTTTCCTACGGAGGTTCCTATGGCGACTAGCTGGCGTGATCGTTTGTTGCCGGCGTCGTTTCGCGGCGTACCCTTCTGGGTCGATCAGGCGAAAAACCCGGTCGGCCAGAAAGGCCAGTTGCATGAATACCCGCAGCGCGACCGGTCGTTTTTTGAAGGTCTCGGCCAGCAGTCGAAGATCTATGAACTGACCGCCTTTATCGTTGGCGCCGATTGCCTTGAGAAGCGTGACGCGCTGCTCAAGGCACTGGAGGAGGGCAGCGGCGAACTGGTTCACCCGTGGCAGGGACGGATGCAGGTCAAGGTCGGCGAGTGCGACATGACCCAGACCCGCAAGGATGGCGGGTTGGTGACCTTCAACCTGAAGTTCTACCCGGACGAACCGCTGCCGTTCCCCAAGGCCGTCGTCAACACCCAGAAGCAATTGCAGGTGGCGTCGGACAAATTGCTCGACGCTTCGGTGGCGCGTTTCGATGGGGCGATGTCGCAGATCAACCAGGCGCGGATCGGCCTGGAAAACCTGCGCAAGGGGATTACTCTGGCGTATCACGTGATCGAGCAGGAGTTGCAACCGCTGATCGAAACGTACGCGAACATCTATGCCCTGGTTCGCACGGTCAAGGAGTTCCCCCAGCAAGTGAGTGCCGCGGTTAAAAGCGTGCTGGGGGAATTCAACGGATTGGTGGGCGAAGTCAAAAGCGTTGTGGGCGAAGTTCGGGGCTTGAAAGACTTTGCCGTCCAGGGTTATCACGGAATGCTGGCCGACCTGTCGAAACAGGTCGAGGACGCCAAGTCCCTCGACGCCTCAAAACTGACCATTGGCAAGGACTCCGCCGCGGCCTCACAGGCCACGGTGAACCTGATCCAGGATGCCTTGCTGGTCCAGATCTCCCAGTTTGTCTCAATGATCCCGGTGGCGACGCCGGCGGTGAAACTGACGAGCACACCGTCGCTGGCCCAACAAGCCCAGCAGCCGGTGCAGCGGGCCGATGTGCCGGTGGTCGACGATGTGCTGGCGCTGCGTGACAGCCTCAACGATGTGATCTGGCAGGCGGCGCTCAAGGCCGACGCGGTGCAGTACCAGGCACTCAGTACCGTCCGCCAGGCCCTGACGCAGCATCTCAACGCAGTGGCATCCAACGGAGTGCGGCTGGTTGACCTGACGCCCAAGAGCACCCAGCCGGCCCTGGTCGTGTCTTACCAGAAGCTCGGTGATGCCACGCGGGTGGGGGAGGTGGTGCAGCGCAACCGGATTTCGCACCCCGGTTTCATACCGCCGGTGCCGTTGCAGGTCTCCAAGGAGTAAGCCATGAACGACATCGACAATGCTGTCGTCCTGTTGGTCGACGGCCTGAGTTATGAGGGCTGGAAGACCATCGAGATCACGGCCGATCTCGAGCGTCAGTTCCGCACCTTCAAGCTCGGTATCACCTGGAAATGGCCGGGACAGACCCAGGCCCTGCCGATCAAGGCCGGTGCCCGTTGTTCGGTCATGATCGGCTGCGACCAGGTCTTGACCGGTTACGTGTTCAAGGCGCCCATCAGCTATGACGGCAATCAGATCAGCCTGACCGTCGAGGGCAGTTCGCTGACCCAGGACCTGGTGGATTGCGCGGCCATCAACCAGCCGAGCCAATGGCGTGAACAGAGCGTGCTGAAGATCGTCGAGGCGTTGGCCAAGCCCTACAAGGTCACTGTGCGCAGCGAGATCCCGGAAACCACCAAACTGCAAACCCACAGCATCGTGCCAGGTGAGACGGTGTTCAAGTCCATCGACCGCTTGCTGACTTTGTATCGGGTGTTCTCCACCGATGATGCGGCCGGCAACCTGGTACTCGCCAAGCCCGGCAGTGCCGGGCGAGCGACTGATGTACTGGAACTGGGCAAGAACATTCTTTCGGCCAATACGGCGAGAGACTACAGCGCGGTGTTTTCCGAGTACCGGGTGATCGGCCAGCACAAGGGCAGCGACCAGAACAGCGGCAGCGCAGTGAGCGAAGTTTCCGGGGTGTCCAGCGAGACCAGTCCGGATCGCCAGCGCGTCACGGTGATCAGCGAAAGCGCGCAGATCACTCCAGTGCTGGCCCAGCAACGGGCTGACTGGGAACGGGCGACACGCCGCGCCAAGGCCCTGACGACCACCTACACCGTGCAAGGCTGGCGACAGTCCAACGGTGATCTGTGGCGACACAACCTGACCGTGCGGGTCAAGGATCCGGTGCTGGACGTGGATCAGGACATGCTTATCTCCAAGGTGACCTGGTCGTTGTCCGCACAGGGCTCGATCACCACCCTGGTGGTGGCGCCACCGCAGGTCTTCGATGCTACCCCGGCTCCGCCCAAAGCCAGGTAATCGGCCTTCCTGAAGGCAGTGCCGAAGTTCCTGATACGACTGCGGCAGTTGCGACGCCTTCGCGGGCAAGCCCTGCTCCTACAGGGTTTCGGTTGCGCACAAAACTCAGCTTCAACTCGGACACTGTAGGAGCCGGGCTTGCCCGCGAAGGCGGCCCTCCTGACACTCCGCTTGCCCAAGGACCCCCTATGAGCCTACTGACACGCCTGCTGGCGCGCGGCACTGTCGTGCTCGCCAACTCGGCCAACAAACTGCAATCGCTGCAAATGCGCCTGACCGCCGGTGAAGTGAACGACGACATGGAGCACTTCGAACCCTACGGCTTCACCAGCAACCCGCTGGCCGGCGCCGAAGGCATTGCCACCTTTCTCGGCGGCGACCGTTCCCACGCTATCGTCCTGGTGGTCGCCGACCGCCGCTACCGCCTGCAGAACCTCGCCCCTGGCGAAATCGCCCTCTACACCGATGAAGGCGACAAGATCCACTTCAAGCGTGGCCGGATCATCGATATCGAAACCGGAACCCTGAACATTCGCGCCGGTACCGCGGTGAACATCGACACCCCGAGCCTGACCCAGACCGGCAAGATCGTCTCCCAGGGCGACCAGGTCGCCGGCGGCATCAGCCAGATGAAACATGTGCACGGCGGCATCCAGCCGGGTAACGGCCAGACCGGCGCGCCGACGGGAGGTGCCTGATGTTCGTGTCCAACGACCTGAAGACGGCGCTGACCCGTTCGGTGCTGATCAGCCTGTTTACCTGGCGTCGCGCCAATACCGATGACCCGATCGATGACGACGAGCGTTTCGGTTGGTGGGGCGACAGTTTTCCCTCGGTGACCGACGACCGTATCGGCTCGCGGCTGTGGCTGTTGCGGCGGGTCAAGCTCACCGCGCAGACCCAGCTCGATGCTGAGTTCTATGCCCGCGAAGCCTTGCAATGGCTGCTCGACGACGGCCATTGCAGCGCCATCGAGATTCAAACCGAACGGCTCGACGCCCAGCGACTGAACCTGCGTACGGTTCTGACCCTGGCCAGCGGCGAGCGCCTGGATATCAACCCGAACCATAGTTGGCAGGTGACTTATGCCGTTTGAAACCCCTTCGCTACCGGTGTTGATCAATCGCACCCAAGGCGACCTGGCCGGCGATTCGCTGCGCCAGTCCGATGCACAGGTCCTGGCCCGCACCCTGAGTGGCGCGGCCTTCGGCCTCTACGGCTACCTCGACTGGATCGCCGATCAGATCCTGCCTGACACCGCCGATGACACCACCCTGGAACGCATTGCCGCGCTGCGTTTGCATCAACCCCGCAAGGCGGCGCAATCGGCCAGCGGCAGCGTCAGCTATACCGCGGCGGCGGGGGCAGTGCTCGATGCCGGGACCCTGCTGCAGACCAGTGATGGACGCAGTTACACCGTGACGGTGGGTGGCACCACCAGCGGCGGGACCAATACCGCGCAGATCCAGGCGCTGGATGCCGGCAGCCTGGGGAATGGCGATGCCGGTCTGACCCTGTTTCCGGTGCAGCCGGTGCAAGGAATCGGCAACACCTTCATGGTGCTGGATCCGGGCTTGAGCGGTGGTGTCGCGGCGGAAAGTATCGAATCGTTGCGGGCTAGGGTGATCAGTTCCTATCGCATTATTCCCAACGGCGGTTCGGCGGCCGACTACGAAACCTGGGCACTGGAGTGTCCGGGGATTACCCGGGCCTGGTGTCGCGGCAGCTATCTGGGGCCGGGTACCGTCGGCTTGTTCGTGATGCGCGACGATGATCCGGTGCCGCTGCCGGACGATGGGCAACTGGCGTTGGTCCAGGCCTATATCGACCCGTTGCGCCCGGTGACCGCCGAGTTGCATGTACTGGCGCCGGTGTTGGTCCCGGTGACCTACACCTTGCGCCTGATCCCGGATACCAGTGCCATCCGCGCAGCCGTCGAGGCCGAGTTGCAGGACCTGCATGATCGTGAGGCGGGCCTGGGCGACACGCTGTTGCTGACCCATATCGCCGAGTCGATCAGCAGTGCCAGCGGCGAGCAGGATCACCTGCTGGTCTCGCCGTCCGCCGATGTGCCAGCCGCCACCAACCAGTTGCTGACTTTCGGAGGTTGCGTATGGCTGGAGTAAGAACGGCCGAGCAATACCAGGAGCAGTTGCGCAGCCTGTTGCCGGCGGGGCCGGCCTGGGATCCGGAGCAAGTGCCGGAGATCCAGCAGGTGCTGCTGGGGATCGCCCAGGAACTGGCACGGGTTGATGCCCGGGCCGTTGACCTGATCAATGAAGTGGACCCGGTGACGGTCAGTGAGCTGGTGCCGGATTGGGAGCGGGTGATGAACCTGCCCGATCCGTGTCTGGGGCCCACTCCCTTGTTCGACGATCGCCGTGTGGCGGTGCGTCGGCGGTTGTTGGCGGTGGGGGGGCAGAGTGTCGGTTACTTCATCGATATCGCCCGCAGCCAAGGCTATCCGAACGCCAGCGTGACCGAATATCAAGCCCCGCGCATGGGGCGGTCGCGGTTCGGCAAGGCGCGCTTTGGCACCTGGCAGGCGCAGTTCATGTGGACGCTCAACACCGGTGGCCGACTGCTTCTGGGCCGGCGTTTCGGTGCGAGCTATTGGGGCGAGCGTTTTGGCGCCAACCCCGGCAGTGCTCTGGAATGCCTGATACATCGCAGTGCACCGGCGCATACGCTGGTGCATATCAATTATGACTAGAGGATAGAAACGTGGATTATCCAAAAAGCGTCCCCAGCGTTGGGCTGGTGAATGGCAAGTTTGTTGATGAAAACCCGGTGAATGGAACACCGGGGTCGTTGATTCCGGCTGAGTGGGGGAACGCGGTTACTACCGAAATACTGGGTGTGATTCAGCAAGCCGGATTAACTCCTAATGAAGTTGATAATGGTCAATTGGCTAATGCAATTTTGACGATTGTTACAAATAATACCCCAGGGTCTGCGACGGAGATCACTGCTGGGATATTGAAATTATCCACTGGGACTCAGGTAATTGCAGGAACTGACGATGCAACTGCTGTGACCCCCAAAAAACTTCTACAGAAGCTGGTAGCTTATATAGCCCAGGCGACTGAAGCTGCTCCTGGTTGGGCCAAGGTTGCCACACAAGCTCTTACCAACGCTGGTGTGGACGATGTGACAATAGTGACACCGAAAAAATTGGCAGTTGCTACTCAGTCGCAGATACTGACCGCCTTCACCACGGCCGGTAATGCGCCATCGTTCACGCTGACACCTTCTCCTGCCGTCACCGCTTATGTAGCAAATCAGCGATTTCGCGTGAAGTTCAGTGCAGCAGGTGTTGGCAATGACACCCTGAATATTTCTGGGTTAGGTGCGAAAACCCTGAAACAATACGATTCCAGCGGTAACAAAATCGCAGTGGTCCTCGCCGCTGGACAGCTCGCTGATGTCGAGTATGACGGAACCGACATCGTTGTTCTTGATCCGTTGCCACTGAGTACTCTTCCCGCTGGGACCATTATTTCTTCCGCTACCTCCGCGGCGCCGTCGGGTTATTTGATAGCAAATGGTGCTGCGATATCTCGTACAACATATGCGGCGCTGTTCTCTGCTATTGGTACCGTCTTTGGGGGAGGCGACGGGTCAACCACATTCAATTTACCTGACTTGCGTGGCGAATTTGTTCGCGGCTGGGACGCTGGGCGTGGAGTTGATGTGGGTCGTACTTTCGGGTCCTTTCAAATAGATGCGTTTTCGAGTCATACCCATGCACAAGATAGCCGCACAATTCTTGGCGTGGTTGGGGCCGCAGCCCAAGTTGGTGGCTCCAACGGTATTAATGGTGGGACTACTAGCGCCACTGGTGGGGTTGAAACTCGTCCGCGTAACCTTGCTTTGTTGTATTGCATTAAATATTGAGGAAAGAAATGAAAATTTATAATTCACACCCTGTTACTGGCGAATATTTGGGCGATAGTTTAGCTGATTCTGACCCGCTCGATGAGGGCCGCTGGCTTATTCCCGCTAATGCGTACACCGATGCGCCACCCGTCACAGGAAAGAATAAAGTAGCTGTTCGCGACGGCGGCGCATGGAAGGTTGTTGATGACTATCGCGGTACCGTCTATTACATCGGTAGCCAAGATCCATATGTGATTGAAGATCTTGGTTTAACCGTTCCAGTGGATGCAACCGATACGCCACCACCTCCTACATCTGTCGAGCTAACCGCACTGGCCTTAGGTCGTCGCGATGGGTTGCTGGGGGTAGCTGCCATTCGAATTGCTCCATTGCAAGATGCATTTGATCTGGGTTTAGCTACAGACGCTGACACTGAGAGCCTGCACGCTTGGAAACAGTACCGGATTGCAGTCAACCGAATTGATCAGCAGCCCGGATTCCCAGCATCGATTGACTGGCCCGCACCACCGGCCTGATCAAAAACCAGGCCACCACCCGCCGCCATCGAGCGGTTTTTTTGTGCTCGGAGAAAGCCATGCCCATTACCCAGCGGCAGTTGCTGCAGATCCTCCCGAACGCCGGCGACCAAGCCGGCGTTTTTGTTCCTGTGCTCAACACAGCGATGAACGCCTATCAGATCGTTACCACGCAGCGCGTTGCAGCATTCCTGGCGCAAGCTGGCCACGAGTCAGGCCAACTGCGGTCGGTGGTCGAGAACCTGAACTATGGCGCACAGGCCCTGGTCGCCACCTGGCCCAGCCGGTTTACTCCGGACCTGGCCGCGCAGGTCGCCCGGCAGCCGGAGCAGATTGCGAACATCGTCTATGCATCGCGTATGGATAACGGCGATGCATCGTCCGGCGACGGCTGGAACTATCGCGGTCGTGGGCTGATCCAGATCACCGGTCGCAGCAACTATCGCCAATGCAGTCTCGGGCTGTTCGGCGACGAACGTCTGTTGCAGCAACCGGAACTGCTGGAACAACCGCAATGGGCCGCTGAGTCGGCGGCCTGGTTCTGGGAGCAACAAGGGTTGAACGCCCTGGCCGACGCCGATCAGTTCAACAGCATCACCCGCAAGATCAACGGCGGCCTGAACGGCCTCGAGGATCGACTGCAACTCTGGGCCCGGGCGAGGGCGGTGCTATGCGCCTCCTCGACCTGATCCCGGCGCCCTGGCGCCTGGGCGTTGTCGTCGCATTGCTGGCCTTGTTGGCCGGCGCTGCGGCGGCCAGCGCCTGGCATATTCAAGACTGGCGCTACGGCCAGCAACTGGAGCACCAAGCCCGGTTGCTGGCCGACACGCTCAACCGGATTTCCCTCGCCGCGGCCGCGCAACAGCGGGCCGAGCAGGACAAACGCCTGGTCCTGGAGCAACGGCTCCAGGCCAGCGACCAAACCCATTCCAAGGAGCTGAACGATGTGCAACAGGATCAAGCTCGCCTGCGTGATCGTATTGCCACTGCTGATCTGCGGCTGTCAGTCCTCCTCGACGCCAACGATCCTGCCAGTGGCTGCGACGTGCCAGCCGCCACCGCCGCCGGCGGCGTGGTTCATGCAGCCACAAGAGCCCGACTTGACCCGGCGCATGCTCAACGAATTATCGCCATCACCGACGACGGCGACCGCGCCCTGATTGCCTTGAAGGCCTGTCAGGCGTATGCCGGGGCGGTCTCTCACTGACATCCGGATGCAATGTTGTGTCTTGAAAGCGTAGTGCGCTCGTGTAGGGTGTTCATTTTGACCCAATATAGATTGGCCCGCGTCTCCCCCTGTAGGAGCGAGCTTGCTCGCGATGGTCGTCAACGATAACGCGGGGGATCTGATGCCCAGCGGTGTCCCGGCTACCATCGCGAGCAAGCTCGCTCCTACAGGGAGGGGGTGGAGGGCTGCCTGACCCGGAGAGGAACATGGACGAAATCACCCGGCTTGCCGCTGAACTCGGCAAGTGCTTGCAGACGCTCAAGACCGATGTCACCACCGCCGAGTCCTGTACCGGCGGCGGCATCGCCGAGGCGATCACCCGGATTTCCGGCAGCTCGGCCTGGTTCGAAGCCGGCTATGTCACCTACTCCAACCGGCAGAAGAGCCTTCAACTGAAGGTGCCGGAGGCCTTGTTCGATCAGGTCGGTGCCGTCAGCCGGGAAGTGGTCGAAGCCATGGTCCGGGGGGCCCAGGCCCACAGCAACGCGCGCTACGCCGTGGCGGTCAGCGGCGTGGCCGGGCCGGATGGCGGCTCCGCCGAGAAACCCGTGGGTACCGTCTGGCTGGCCTGGGGCTGCGGCGACGACGTCAGCGCCGAACTCCGGCACTTTCCCGGCGACCGCGACGCCGTCCGTCGACAGACGGTGCAGGCCGCCCTGGAAGGCCTGTTACGACGGGCGGAAGCAGAAATCGCAAATCAGGGGTAGGCGATCCGCCAACGCTGTGGAATAATACTGGCTACTTATACAGGTGTTGGCCGTCAGGCCTTATTGATTACGTGAGGACTTTAATGGACGACAACAAGAAGAAAGCCTTGGCTGCGGCCTTGGGTCAGATCGAACGTCAATTCGGCAAGGGTGCCGTCATGCGGATGGGCGATCATGACCGTCAGGCGATTCCTTCGATCTCCACCGGTTCCCTGGGCCTGGACATCGCGCTGGGCATCGGCGGTCTGCCGAAAGGCCGTATCGTAGAGATCTACGGTCCGGAATCCTCGGGTAAGACCACCCTGACGCTTTCCGTCATCGCCCAGGCGCAAAAAGCCGGTGCAACGTGTGCCTTCGTCGACGCCGAACACGCCCTGGACCCTGAGTACGCCGGCAAGCTGGGCGTCAATGTCGACGACCTGCTGGTGTCCCAGCCGGACACTGGCGAGCAGGCCCTGGAAATCACCGACATGCTGGTGCGCTCCAACGCCGTTGACGTGATCATCGTCGACTCCGTGGCCGCCCTGGTGCCAAAAGCGGAAATCGAAGGCGAAATGGGCGACATGCACGTCGGCCTGCAAGCCCGCCTGATGTCCCAGGCTCTGCGCAAGATCACCGGCAACATCAAGAACGCCAACTGCCTGGTGATCTTCATCAACCAGATCCGCATGAAGATCGGCGTGATGTTCGGCAGCCCGGAAACCACCACCGGTGGTAACGCGCTGAAGTTCTACGCCTCGGTGCGCCTGGACATCCGCCGTACCGGCGCGGTGAAGGAAGGCGACGAAGTGGTCGGCAGCGAAACCCGCGTCAAGGTCGTGAAGAACAAGGTGGCTTCGCCGTTCCGTCAGGCCGAGTTCCAGATTCTTTACGGCAAGGGCATCTACCTCAATGGCGAGATGATCGACCTGGGCGTGCTGCACGGTTTCGTCGAGAAGTCCGGTGCCTGGTACAGCTATAACGGCAGCAAGATCGGTCAGGGCAAGGCCAACTCGGCCAAGTTCCTGGCGGATAACCCGGAAATCGCCGCGACCCTCGAGAAGCAACTGCGTGACAAGCTGCTGACTCCAGGCGTAGACACCAAGGCCAACTCCGGTGCGGCCGCTGTCGTCGCAACCGAAGACGACCTGGCTGACGCTGATCTCTGAGTAAGACGATGACCGCCGTACTGGATACCCCGGTCGCCGTACGGCGCACTGCCATGGACCTGCTCGCGCGACGCGAGCACGGTCGAGTCGAGCTGACGCGTAAACTGCGTCAGCGCGGCGCCTCCCCTGAAATGATCGACACCGAACTCGACCGCTTGACGGAAGAGGGGCTGCTGTCCGAATCCCGTTACCTCGAAAGCTTCGTGTCCTACCGTGCCCGTTCCGGCTACGGCCCTTTGCGTATTCGCGAAGAGCTGGGCCAACGCGGCCTGCAACGTGCCGACATCGAGTTGGCCCTGCGTGAAAGCGGTTTCGACTGGCAAGCCCAGCTTGAAGACACCTGGCGTCGAAAGTTCGCCGGGCATTTGCCCACCGACGCCCGTGAGCGTGCCCAACAGGGACGCTTCCTGAGTTATCGGGGTTATTCCATGGAAATGATCGGCCGCCTGTTCAGCGGCCGAGGGCTGGATGACTGAGGCAGGGTGGTAATCACGTCGCCTTGATCGGCTCGCGCGCGTGCTCCTGTGCCAGCGCCTTGGCCTTGCTCCAGTTTTCCGTCCGGTTGATAAAGTCCACCAGCTCCCGCAAGCGCCCCTGGTCCCGAGCCGTGAAGGCGAACGACAAGCGCGTCAGGTGACTGAACTGGGGTTCATCGTGTTCCGGTTCGCTGCAGGGGCCCTGATAGAAGTACCCGCTGAGGCACAGGTCGGCAAAGTCCTTTTGCATCTGCGCCATCGCGCGGTCGTTGAGCGGATGATTCATGCGGATCACGAACTGTTTCTTCAACCAGCGGCTGGAGTGGAAGTTGCTGTAGAACTGCTTGATCTCTTCCACGGCCTCGTCGGCACTGTAGACCAGGCGCATCAGCTTGAGGTCGGCAGGCAGGATGTAGTGATTGGCCTCCAGCTGATTGCGGATAAAGTCCAGCGCGCCCTGCCAGAAGCCGCCCCCAGGGGCATCCAGCAGAATTACCGGGACCAGCGGGCTTTTTCCGGTCTGGATCAGTGTCAGTACTTCCAGGGCTTCATCAAGGGTGCCAAAGCCGCCGGGGCAGAGCACCAGTGCATCGGCTTCCTTGACGAAGAACAGCTTGCGGGTGAAGAAGAAGTGGAAGGACAGCAGGTTGTGCGTGCCGTTCACGGTTGCATTGGCATGTTGTTCGAAGGGCAGGGTGATATTGAACCCGAGGCTGTGTTCCAGGCCGGCACCTTCGTGGGCCGCGGCCATGATGCCACCGCCGCCGCCCGTGATGACCATCAGGTTGGACTGGGCCAGCGCGGTCCCCAGGGCGCGGGCCTGGGCATAGAGCGGGTGTTCGGTGGGCGTTCGCGCCGAGCCGAACACGGTGACCTTGCGCCGGCCCTTGAACTGGTCGAGTACGCGAAAGGCGTTCTCCAGTTCACGCAGGGTCTGCAGGACTATCTTGGCATTCCAGCGGTTGCGGTCATCCTGGGCCATGCGCAGGACGGTCAGCATCATGTCGCGGTAAAGCTCAAGGTTCGGACTGTTGGGAGCAACCTGGTCGAGTTGCTCTTCGATCCGGCTGAGGTCGATCCCATTGTTCTGGAAATGACGGGACAGCAAGTCATTCGGTTGGTAAGGCATTCAACGTCTCCTTCTGCACGGAACCCTTGGCTTGGCCGAAAGAAAAGTTCGCCAAGGCCGCGTCACTGCATGTGTCGCATGTGTGCCATGTCGATTTGATGATGAGCCTGTAAAGTCATGTCTGGCAACCGCTTATTGCCTCTTTGCAAAGGACTTTAGCAGCTTGTCAGTGGCGTTGCGCGCAGGCGCGGGGGTGAAACGGCGCGCCGAAGATGAACGGCGGCGCGCGATATGGCAGGGGTTACTTTTTCTTCTTCACCGGGGTTTCCGTCGGGCAGTCGCTTTCCACGAAACGGGCGGAGGCCACAGGACGGTTGGTCTTGTTCTCGGTGAACTCGTAACGCATGACCGCACCCTTGGCCATCAATTTGCGGTAGTTGGCGTTACGGCAGACGCTGGCCCCCAGTTGCAGGTAAACCGCCTTGGCGTTATCGCGCATATTTTGCGCGTAATCGGCCTGGACGCTCAGGTGGTCGATCAGTTCGGCGCCTTCAACGGTGTAGCCGACGTCAAGGATGTTCTCGTCGATCTCACGGGGCAGGCCTTCGTTGCTCTGCTCGGCCACGTCCTTGAGCATCTTGTTCAGTTCGAAATCCTTCAGCGATGCCGCCTGGGCACTGAAGGGCAGGGCCAGCAAAAGGGCCAGGGACGGTACGATAAGGCGCAGCATGCAACTCTCCTGATTCGGTAACTGGTGCTTCGACCCGTTACCGGGGCGTGCGTTCAGTGGTCGCGAAGTATAGAGGGCGGTTGTAGGCCCTACTAGGGCGCTACTGACGGAAATGTCGACGGATGAGCGCTCAAACCTCGCCGGGCTCTCTGCTAAACTCCGCGCACTTTTGCCCTTGCGAGTCGTATTGTTCGTGTTCAGCCCTTCCTCCCGCCGACTTTCTTCACGATGAGCCACGCCGTATCCCGTTTACGTGCCGAGCGCCTGGCCCGTGCCAAAACACCCTTCCTCGCACGCGGCTCACGCGCCGAGCGTTGCCCGGGCTGCCGTGTGATTCCTCAGTATTGCCTGTGCGCCTGGCGCCCCAGGGTGGCGTCGAATTCCGCCATGTGCCTGCTGATGCACGACGTCGAACCGATGAAACCGAGCAATACCGGCTGGCTGATCGCCGATGTGATCGCCGACACCAGCGCCTTCAGTTGGTCGCGGACCGAAGTCGATCCGCAACTGCTGGCCCTGTTGGACGATCCGCAGTGGCAGCCGTTTATCGTATTCCCGGGGGAGTTCGTGGCGCCGGAACGGGTGGTGACGCAGGTACAGCCGGCACCCGGCAAGCGCCCGCTGTTCATCCTGCTGGATGCGACCTGGACCGAGGCGCGCAAGATGTTTCGTAAGAGCCCTTATCTGGAGCGTTTTCCGGTGTTGAGCCTGGAATCCGAACAGTTGTCCCGCTACAAATTGCGTCGTTCCAAACGCGATGATCATTTCTGTACCGCGGAAGTGGCGGCCCTGTGCCTGGAACTGGCTGGGGACACCCGTGCGGCCCAGGGGCTGGACGCGTTACTGGACGTGTTTACCGCGCACTACCTGGGCGCCAAGTTTCAGCTGCCGATCAACACTGAAGACGAAGCCCACGAGCATCTGAAGACTTTCCTGTAATCTAATGGACGCACAGCGTCGAGCCTGACGCATAAAAACAGGATCATTGGAAAAATGACCACGTACGACATCTTGATTGCCGACGACCATCCTCTTTTTCGCAGCGCCTTGCATCAGGCGCTGACCCTGGGCCTGGGGCCCGATGTACGCCTGGTGGAAGTGGCCAGCATTGCCGAGCTGGAAACCCGTCTCACCGAAAAAGCCGACTGGGACCTGGTCCTGCTCGACCTGAACATGCCGGGCGCCTACGGCTTCTCCGGCCTGGTGCTGCTACGCGGGCAATACCCGCAGATTCCGGTGGTGATGGTTTCGGCCCAGGAAGAAGCCTCGGTGGTGGTGCGCTCCCGTGAGTTCGGCGCCAGCGGCTTTATCCCCAAGTCCAGTTCCCTGGAAGTGATCCAGCAAGCGGTGCGCAGTGTCCTCGATGGCGATGTCTGGTGGCCGCCCCAGGCGTTCGAAGCCGTCAGCGTGTCCGCCGAGGCCAAGGCCGCCAGTGCCGGCCTGGCCAGTCTGACGCCCCAGCAGTTCCGGGTGTTGACCATGGTCTGTGAGGGTTTGTTGAATAAACAGATTGCCTACGAGTTGAGTGTTTCAGAGGCGACCATCAAGGCCCACGTCACGGCGATTTTCCGCAAGCTGGGGGTGCGCACCCGGACCCAGGCCGCACTGCTGCTGCAACAACTTGAGTCAATTTCGAGCCAGTAGGCGTGGGTTCTTTCATCTTTGTTTGACGTCGGTTGAGTTAGTTTTCCTACTCCACTTCACGTAGTTGCTTACCTATGCCGTCGCCCTTCAAAGGTCAAACCGGTTTTAAACGCATGCTCAACGCGGTGGGCTACTCTTTCGATGGCTTACGTGCGGCCTTTACCGGCGAAGCGGCTTTTCGTCAGTTAGTCTGGCTTAACGTGGTGTTGATCCCGCTGACGTTCCTGTTCCACGTCAGTCGGGTCGAGCGCGCGGTGTTGATTGCCGTGTGCCTGCTGGCGCTGATCGTCGAATTGCTCAATTCGGCGGTCGAAGCGGCCATTGACCGCATTTCCCTCGATCGTCACCCCTTGTCCAAGAATGCCAAGGACATGGGCAGTGCCGCGCAATTCGTGGCCTTGAGCATGATCGCCCTGGTCTGGGCGGTGATTCTGCTTTAAGCGCCGGTAGCGTCAGGCAATGGTCGGCAGGACGATCTCATCGCTGCGTTGAACCCCGGCGGTGAAGGAACGGCACAGTTCGAGGAATTCGCGCATGGCCGAGGTCTGGTACTTCTGCTTGTGCCAGATGAAATAGAACTGGCGCGCCAGGTCCAGGTCCGGGGTTTCCACCGGCACCAGGCTGCCACGGCGGAACGCATCGCGCAGGGCCAGACGCGAAATGCAGCCAATCCCCAGCCCCGACTCCACCGCACGCTTGATCGCTTCGGTATGCTCCAGCTCCAGGCGGATATTCAACGCGCTGCGATGATGACGCATGGCCTGGTCGAAGGTCAGGCGCGTGCCTGAGCCCTGTTCACGCAGGATCCAGGCCTCACGGGTCAGTTCTTCCAGGCTGGCCTGGCCACGCTGGGCCAGCGGGTGCTGGGGGGCGCAAAACACCACCAGTTCGTCCTCGACCCAGGTTTGCACCTCGATGTCCGGGTGGCTGCAATCGCCTTCGATCAGACCCAGGTCAATTTCGTAGTGCGCGACCTGTTGCACAATATTGGCAGTGTTCTGCACATGCAGCTTGACCTGGCTTTCCGGGTGGATCTGCATGAAGCGGCCGATCAGCAGGGTTGCCAGGTAGTTGCCGATGGTCAGGGTGGCGCCCACCGCCAGCGAGCCGAAACCGGACTTGCCGTTGAGCAGGTCCTCGATTTCCTTGGCCTGGTCCAGCAGTGCCACGGCCTGGGGCAGCAGCTGTTTGCCCAGGGCGTTGAGGCTCAGGCGCTTGCCGGCACGGTCGAACAATTGACAGCTCGACTGGCGTTCCAGCTCGGTGATCGAGGTGCTCGCGGCGGATTGCGACAAGGCCAGCAGCCCGGCTGCCCGGGACACGCTTTCCTGCTGGGCGACGGCGACGAAGACCTGAAGTTGACGGAGAGTAAATCGCATATCTATATAACCGATAACCCTTATCTTGATAATTCAGTTAACAGATATTGTCGCCGCCATTAGAATGCTATGCAATCGCGCTAATTGACGGCGCAGGCCACATTTCCAGGAGCCCCATCCAAATGAGCAACATGAATCACGAGCGTGTCCTCAGTGTTCACCACTGGAACGACACCCTGTTCAGCTTCAAGTGCACCCGCGATCCGGGCCTGCGCTTTGAAAACGGTCAGTTCGTGATGATCGGCCTGCAGCAGCCAAACGGCCGACCACTGATGCGTGCTTATTCCATTGCCAGCCCGAACTGGGAAGAGCATCTCGAATTCTTCAGCATCAAGGTGCCGGACGGTCCGTTGACCTCCCAGTTGCAGCACCTGAAGGAAGGCGACGAGATCATCATCAGCAAGAAACCTACGGGTACGCTGGTGCTTGACGACCTCAAGCCGGGCAAGCACCTGTACCTGCTCAGCACCGGTACTGGCCTCGCGCCCTTTATGAGCGTGATCCAGGACCCGGAAACCTACGAGCGTTTCGAGAAGGTCATCCTGTGCCATGGTGTGCGCTACGTCAACGAAGTGGCCTACCGCGAGTTCATCACCGAGCACCTGCCGCAGAACGAGTTCTTCGGCGAAGCCCTGCGTGAGAAGCTGATCTACTACCCTACCGTGACCCGCGAGCCGTTCGAGAACGAAGGCCGCCTGACCGACCTGATGCGCAGCGGCAAGCTGTTCCGTGACATCGGTCTGCCACCGATCAACCCGCAGGACGACCGCGCCATGCTGTGCGGCAGCCCGAGCATGCTCGACGAAACCAGCGAAGTGCTCAACAGCTTCGGCCTGAAAGTCTCGCCGCGCATGCGTGAGCCGGGCGATTACCTGATCGAGCGCGCGTTCGTCGAAAAATAAACCTCGGTTTATCTGTAGGAGCCGGCTTGCTGGCGATGCAGGCAGCGCGGTTTTTCAGGTACACCGCGTCATCGTTCATCGCGAGCAAGCTTGCTCCTACAGAAAAAAGCGTCGGCGTTGAAACAAAAAGCCCGCGTTGCCTGGAAAGGCAGCGCGGGCTTTTGTGTTTCTGGCGTTTCTAGCGGGCGGGGATCACTTCCAGTACGCGTATCGTCCCGGTTTCCGGGTAATGCCAGCGTACATCCAGATCCCAGAACTGGGCGCCGTATTCCCGTTCGGGGGTTGGCTTCTGATAAGCCGGACGCGGGTCCTGGGCCAGGCATTGCTCGATCAGTTCGACCAAGGGCTCTTCAAGGCGCTGAGCATGCTCATGGGCCTGTTGCAGTGCACCCTCCGTCCAGAGCACGGGAATCAGCCCCGGCGCGGCACTGGCGATGGCATTGACGGCGCCAGGGATGATGTCGGCGTAGGGCACGTACGGCTTGATATCGAGAATCGGCGTGCCATCCAGCAGATCTATGCCGGAGATCCACAGGCGCTGGGCCTCGACCCGGTCCAGTTTGACCACCGACTGGCCGATACCGTTCGGCCGGTGGGTCGCCCGGGTGGCGAAGACCCCCATGGACTGATTGCCCCCCAGGCGCGGCGGGCGCACCTTCAAGCGTGGCTTGTCTTCCAGGGCCTGATGGAACAGGAACAGCAGCCAGACATGACTGACCTGCTCCAGCCCCTGTACGGCCTCGCCCTGGTCGAACGGCGCGACCAGCTCCAGCACGCCGCGGGCAGCCGGCGCCAGCTGTGGCTGGCGCGGGATGGCGAACTTCTCCTTGAAGCAGGAGCGCACGAAACCGATGGGGGAGACGCTATAGGTCATGGTCCGGCCCCTCAGGCGCCGATCCCCAGCATGTCCCGGGCCACGGCTTCGGCGATACGGATACCGTCGACACCCGCCGAGAGGATCCCGCCGGCATAACCGGCGCCTTCACCCGCCGGGAACAGGCCCTTGACGTTCAGGCTCTGCATCGACTCGTTACGGGTCATGCGCAGCGGCGAGGAGGTACGGGTTTCAATCCCGGTCAGCACCGCGTCATGCAGGGAATAGCCCTTGATCTGCCGCTCGAACGCCGGCAAGGCTTCGCGAATGGCTTCGATGGCGAAGTCCGGCAGCGCCAGGGCCAGATCGCCGAGGGCCACGCCTGGCTTGTAGGACGGTTCCACACTGCCCAGGGCGGTGGAAGGCTTGCCGGCGATAAAGTCACCGACCAGTTGCGCCGGGGCTTCGTAGTTGCTGCCACCGAGGATAAAGGCGTGGGACTCCAGGCGCTCCTGCAGCTCGATACCGGCCAGCGGGCCGCCCGGATAGTCGACTTCCGGGGTGATGCCGACGACGATCCCGGAGTTGGCATTGCGCTCGTTGCGCGAGTATTGGCTCATGCCGTTGGTGACCACCCGGTTCGGCTCGGAGGTTGCCGCCACCACGGTGCCGCCCGGGCACATGCAGAAGCTGTAGACCGAACGGCCGTTCTTGGCGTGGTGCACCAGCTTGTAGTCGGCCGCACCGAGTTTCGGGTGCCCGGCGTATTTGCCCAGGCGCGCGCGGTCGATCAGCGATTGCGGGTGTTCGATACGGAAACCCACCGAGAACGGCTTGGCTTCCATGTACACGCCACGACCGTGGAGCATGCGGAAGGTGTCGCGGGCGCTATGGCCCAGGGCCATGATCACGTGCCGGGAGTGGATCTGTTCGCCGCTGTCGAGCTGCACGCCGGTCAGTTGGCCGTCGTCGATCAGCACATCGGTGACCCGCTGCTGGAAGCGCACTTCGCCGCCCAGGGCTTCGATCTGCTGGCGCATGTTTTCCACCACGCCGGTGAGGCGGAAGGTGCCGATATGCGGTTTGCTGACGTAGAGGATTTCTTCCGGCGCGCCGGCCTTGACGAACTCGTGCAGGACCTTGCGGCCGTGGTGGTTCGGGTCCTTGATCTGGCTGTAGAGCTTGCCGTCGGAGAAGGTCCCGGCGCCGCCTTCGCCGAACTGCACGTTGGACTCGGGGTTGAGCACGCTTTTACGCCACAGGCCCCAGGTGTCCTTGGTCCGCTCGCGCACTTCCTTGCCGCGTTCGAGGATGATCGGCTTGAAGCCCATCTGCGCCAGCAGCAGCCCGGCGAAGATCCCGCAGGGGCCGAAGCCGACGACCACGGGACGCTCCTGCAGATCGGCCGGCGCCTGGCCGACCACCTTGTAGCTGACGTCCGGGGCCGGGTTGACATTGCGGTCCTCGGCGAACTTTTTCAGCAGCGCGTCTTCGCCACGGGCCGACAGGTCGATGGTGTAGATGAAGCAGAGCTCGGAGGATTTCTTGCGGGCGTCGTAGCTGCGCTTGAACAAGGTGAAATCGAGCAGGTCATCGCTGGCGATGCCCAGGCGCTGGACGATGGCCGGGCGCAGGTCTTCGTCGGGATGGTCGATCGGCAGCTTGAGTTCGGTGATTCGTAACATGACAGGGTCCAGTGTGCGGGCCACGCGGGCGCGCCGGCTTTACATCAAACCGGTGATTATAAGCCCCAACGGCCAGATTCCGTGAGGCTAAAACAGCAGCTCGTCGAATCAGTCGTTACGGGCGCCGCCGAAATAGCCGCAGCCACGCTGGACCTGGCCGTTGACCCGCAGTTCGGCGCTCAGGTGGCGCACGCTGCCGGTGCTGCTGTCGACGCAGGACTGCGGCGCGACCCACAGCTCGATGTGCTGGGCATTGGCTTCGCTGCTCAGGCTGAAGCGTCCGTCACCCAGTTGTTCTTCCAGATAGGGCAGGGCCAGGGGCGGCTGGTTTTCGCGTTCGAGTATCATGCCGTTGCCGCCGACCTTCAGGCTCCATTCCGGGCTGTGGCCGCTGGCAATCACGGTCTGGAATTTGAAGTTGGGCTCGTCGCAACTGGAGGTGCCGCGTTCCAGGCGGTAGTACTGTTGCAGGTTCAACTGGCCGTCGCTGCCGTCGGTCGTGCTGGAGGAAAACTTGCCGCGCAGGTCGGCGAACAGCTTGCCAGACGGACCGGACAGGCTGGCGGCTTGCTGCAGGACGCTGGTGTTGCCGCTGTCGCTGACGACAAAGCGACGCTGTTCCTGGCAGGGCTGGAACATCAGCTTGCCATCGACGCTGGTGAGTTCGCCTTGCATCCGGCTCAGGCCCGCCGTGGGATGCGAGGTGGCCGGTGCAAGCATCTGGCAGCCGGCGGTGAACAGCGGCAGGGCGAAAATCATCAAGGAACGGGCAACGCGCATCATGGGGTCTCCTGGCAAGTGCCGCCACGTTACTCAGGCCAGGAGAGCTGCACAAGCCTCGCTGGCATTCAACCGACGTGGTAGGTCTGACCCGTCTGCAGTCCTTCCACACTCTTGGCGTAGGCCAAGGCCACATCTGCCGCCGGCACCGGCTTGAATCCACGGAAGTACGGCGCATAGCTGCCCATGGCTTCCACCAGCACGTTCGGGCTGATGGAGTTCACCCGCAGACCGCGCGGCAGCTCGATGGCGGCGGCCTTGACGAAGCCGTCGATGGCCCCGTTGACCAGGCTGGCCGAGGCACCGGTACGGATCGGATCGCGGTTCAGAATGCCACTGGTCAGGGTGAACGAGGCGCCGTCGTTGGCGTACTCGCGACCGATCAGCACCAGGTTGACCTGGCCCATCAATTTGTCCTGCAGACCCAGCGCAAAGTCCTTCTCGCTCATCTCGGCCAACGGCACGAAGTTCACGTTACCGGCGGCGCAGACCAATGCGTCGAACTTGCCGGTTTGCTCGAACAGCTTGCGAATCGACGCGCTGTCGCTGATGTCCACGTGCAGGTCACCGCTGTTGCGGCCGATCTTGATGATCTCGTGACGCTGGCCCAGTTCCTCTGCCACGGCCGAGCCGATGGTGCCGTGGGCGCCAATCAATAGGATTTTCATGATGCGGTTCCTCCAGTGGGTGATTGAGCCTTCAGTCTAGAGTGGATTTTTCCATTGATAAGCGCGCTAATAGGCAACCTTTGGTTTTCTTTTGGAAACAATCCAGTGAGCGAGATGGATGATCTGGCGGCGTTCGCAGTGTTGGTCGAGGCCGGCAGCTTTACCCTGGCCGCCCAGCAACTGGGCTGCAGCAAGGGGCAATTGTCCAAGCGCATCAGCCAGTTGGAGGCGCAGTTCTCGGTGGTGTTGTTGCACCGCACGACGCGGCGCCTGAGCCTCACCGCCGCCGGTGCGGCCTTGTTGCCCCAGGCCCAGGCGCTGGTGGTGCAAGTGGAGCGGGCGCATCAGGCCCTGGCCCGGCTCAAGGACGATATCGCCGGTCCCGTGCGCATGACCGTGCCGGTGTCCCTGGGGGAAACCTTTTTTGATGGCTTGTTGCTGGAGTTTTCCCGGGATTATCCCGATGTCCAGATCGAGCTGGACCTGAACAACGGTTTCCGCGATCTGGCCCGCGAGGGCTTCGATCTGGCGATTCGCACCGAAGTCGGCAACGACGAACGCCTGGTGGCTCGGCCATTGCTGGTGATGAACGAACTGACCTGTGCCAGCCCGGCCTATCTGGAACGTTACGGCGAGCCGCAGACGCCCCAGGAGCTGGCCAATCACCGTTGTCTGCTCAATAGCCACTACAGTGGCCGCGAGGAGTGGCAATACCACCGGCAGCATGAGCTGCTACGGGTGCGGGTGGGTGGCCCCTTTGCCAGCAATCACTACAACTTGCTGAAGAAAGCGGCACTGGTGGGCGCCGGTATCGCCCGCCTGCCGTCCTACGTCCTGCCCGCGGAACTGGCTGATGGCCGTCTGCGCTGGCTGTTGCGCGACTACCGTACCCGCGATATGCCGCTATATCTGGTGCACCCTTACCAGGGCGGCCTGCCGCGCCGTACGCAGGTGTTGGCCGACTATCTGATCGGCTGGTTCAAGCGTAGCGGCGAGGCCTTGGAGCGGCTTCAGCGATAACGCTTGGCGATCAAGTGATCGATGGAGAACACACCCGGTCCCTTGGCCATCAACAGCAGCAGGATAGCCATCCAGGTGCCATGG
Source organism: Pseudomonas sp. MWU12-2319 (assembly GCF_023242525.1). Taxonomy (NCBI): domain Bacteria; kingdom Pseudomonadati; phylum Pseudomonadota; class Gammaproteobacteria; order Pseudomonadales; family Pseudomonadaceae; genus Pseudomonas; species Pseudomonas sp. MWU12-2319. The sequence goes on along the minus strand of NZ_JALJES010000005.1, from coordinate 366,760 downwards.
GTCGGGTAGGCATTCGGGTAGACGAACAGCTGGATGGTCAAGGTCATGCCGAACAGCGCCAATGCCGAAAAGCGCGTGGCGAACCCCAGCAGGATCAGCACCGGGAAAAAGTGTTCACCAAAGGCCGACAGGTGGGCGGCCACTTCCGGCGACAGCAACGGCACCTTGTACTCGCTGGCGAACAGCGGGATGGTGGAGTCGGCCAGGCGCGGCAGGCCGATATCGAATGTGCCGGAGATCAGGTCCACGGCAAAGCCCTCGACCTTGGTCTGTCCGGACTTCCAGAACACGGCTGCGATGGAGAAGCGTGCGACAAAGGCAATCAGGCTGTAGGGGATCATCTCGAACAGCTGGATGATCCGCCCGATCAGGCGCGCGATGGGGTTCTGCGATTGAGTGTGAGTGTTCATGGGCGGGCCTTTTGTTCTGGGTGCAGGTGGATGATGGCGCTGTAGCGAATCAACAGGGCAAGGGCATGGCTCGGATCGAACGCAGTGCTGGCGTCATAAGCGTAGGCAAGGGCCAACTCCAGCGGACAGTCGTTTTGCAGGCTCTGGATAAATACCAGGGTGCCGATATCGATCTTGAACACCTCGACCCGCCAGTTCAGGCGCAGGACCAGTGCGGCTTCAGCTTGCGACGGGTCGAGCTGTTCCAGATGGCCTTCGCCTTGATGGGCCTCCCATAGCGACACGACCGCATGGGACGAATTCAGTACGGCGACGCTGGGGTGCAGGTGAACCTGCAGGCGATTGAGGGCCTCGGGATCGGCGAGGTAAACGCCAATCTGTTCCGGACTCAGGGGCGTTGCATCGGCGGCGTGATAGGCGTTGATCCGCAAGCGCTCAAGGCGGGCCACGTCGGCCAGGTAAGGCACGCTCGCCGCCGGGGCGAAGCCCTGGATAAAGCTGTCGAAGTCCTGGCCGTAGTCGTTGAGGATCGGGCTGATGGGCGGGAAGTGCTGGATATAAAGGCCGGCCATGGCACGGAAGAACTCCTCGCCGACCAGGGCCATGACCACCGGGTAGCTGTCCGCCAGGGCGTTGATCAGCGAACTCTGGACATTGTTGCGATACACCGCGAAACGACTGGCCGGGTCGGCCCCGTTGCGGCTGCACAGGCCGGGTGGGCAAGGCAACCGCGGGTCGAGCAGCGCGGCGCTGAAGCTGGCCTGGTCGCTCATGTTCTCACCTCGGCCTGTTTCAGTAATTCCTCGGCCTGCCCGGCTTCGGCCAGGAGCACGGCGAAGGCGGGGAGCCGGTTGTCGCGTTCGATCAGGGTCGCCATCGGCCCGATCTTCGCCAGCACCTGTTGATAAAGGGCCCAGACCGCCTGGTCGATGGGCGCGCCGTGATCGTCGATCAGCAGACGGTCACCGAGGCTGTCGGTATCTTCGGCAAAGCCGGCCAGATGGATTTCTCCCACGGCGTGCAGCGGCAGGGCCTCAATGTAGGCAAGCGGATCGCGCTGGTGGTTGATGCTGGAGACGTAGACGTTGTTCACGTCCAGCAGCAGTCCGCAACCGGTGCGGCGGATGATTTCGCTGATGAAGTCCGCCTCATCCAGGGTCGAGCGCTGGAATTGCAGGTAAGTCGCGGGATTCTCCAGCAGCATTGGACGTTTCAAGGTGCTTTGCACCTGGTCGACATGCTCGCAGACCCGCTGCAAGGTGGCGGGGTCGTAGGCCAGCGGCAGCAAGTCGTTGAGAAACACCGGGCCGTGGGTCGACCAGGCCAGGTGTTCGGAAAAGGATTGGGGTTGATAGCGCTCGATCAGTGTCGCCAGGCGCTTCAGGTGCTCGCTGTCCAATGGGCCTTCGGCACCAATGGACAAACCGACGCCGTGCAACGACAGCGGATACTGTTCGCGGATCAAACCCAGGTAATGATGAAACGGCCCGCCGGCGACCATGTAGTTTTCGGCGTGGACCTCGAAGAAACCGAGGTCGGGGCGCGTTTCGAGTACCGTCTGAAAATGTTCGGTCTTGAGCCCCAGCCCGGCACGGGGCGGGAGCCCGGGCCCGAGGGCCTGAGCGCGGTGAAGAGGGATGGGTTGCAGTGACATGGGCATCTTCGGCGCTCAGGCTGACAGGTGGCAGGGCTCTGGTTGATCAGGCCTTGGGGGTGAAGGCTTCCAGCTGACCCTTGCCGGTGGGCGAGGTCTCGCTTTTCGTGCTCAAGCAGGTACCTTTTGGCACGGACTTCCAGGAGTTGGCCTGGAAGTCTTTGGTCGAAGTGCCGGCGCAGGTGGTACCGGCACCGGCGGCGCAGTCGTTCTTGCCTGCCATGGCCACACCGAAGCATTTTTCCACGCCGTCGGCGGCGTGGGCACTCATCGGCAATGCCGCCATGCTCAGGGCAGAACCGAGGGCCAGGGCGAGGGTGGCGGCGGACAGGGTGCGGGTAGTGGAAGTGCTCATGGTCGATCTCCGATGTGTCTTCAATGATGAAAGCAGGGGTTGGTTGGGTTTCATTGCTTTCTTGCTTTACTTGAGCCTCGAGGCTAGTGGTTGTTACAGCCAGCGGCAAAAATAATCGACTATTTTTCGCGGCGGTACCCGGCAAGGCTTTCCCGATGTTTCGCCGGTCAAAGAAAAGCCCCGATAAATCGGGGCTTTGCGGGTTTCGCCGGGGCATCAACCGCCCAGATACGCTTCACGCACCTTAGGATCGGTCAGCAGGTCGTTGCCGCTGCCTTCCATCACCACCCGGCCGTTTTCCAGCACATAGGCACGGTCGGCGATTTTCAGTGCCTGGTTGGCGTTCTGCTCCACCAGGAATACTGTCACACCGTCCTTGCGCAGCTGTTCGATGATATCGAAGATCTGCTGGATGATGATCGGCGCCAGACCCAGGGACGGTTCGTCCAGCAGCAACAGTTTCGGCTTGCTCATCAGCGCCCGGCCAATGGCGAGCATCTGCTGTTCACCGCCGGACATGGTGCCGCCGCGCTGGTTGAAACGTTCCTTGAGACGTGGGAACAGTCCCAGGACTTTGTCCATCTGCTCCTGATAATCGCCCTTGTCGGTGAAAAAGCCGCCCATGGAGAGGTTTTCTTCCACGGTCAGGCGGGAGAACACGCGACGGCCTTCCGGCACCACCGCGATGCTTTTGCGCATGATCTGCGAAGATTCCTGCCCCACCAGCTCTTCGCCCAGGTAGCGGATACTGCCGCTATGGGCCTGCGGTGAACCGCACAGGGTCATCAGCAGCGTCGATTTGCCCGCGCCGTTGGCACCGATCAGGGTGACGATTTCACCCTGGCGAACCTCCACGTTGACACTGTGCAGGGCCTGGATCTTGCCGTAGAAGGTGGAAACGTTTTCGAATTGCAGCATTTACGCTTCCCCCAGGTAGGCTTTGATCACGTCGGGATTGTCGCGGATCTGTTGTGGCGTGCCGTCGGCCAACGGTGTGCCCTGGTTGATCACGACGATATGGTCGGAAATGCTCATGACCAGCTTCATGTCGTGCTCGATCAGCAGCACCGTGACGTTGTGTTCCTCACGCAGCACACTGATCAGCGCCTTGAGGTCGTCGGTTTCCCGCGGGTTCAGGCCGGCCGCGGGTTCGTCGAGCATGAGGATCCGCGGGCGGGTCATCATGCAGCGGGCGATTTCCAGGCGACGTTGCTGACCATAGGCCAGGGTGCCCGCCGGGCGGTTGGCGAACTCGGTCAGGTTGACCTTGTCCAGCCAGTACTCGGCGTATTCCATGGCTTCGCGTTCGCTCTTGCGGAACGATGGGGTCTTGAACAGGCCGGCGAGGAAGTTGGTGTTCAGGTGCCGGTGCTGGGCGATCAGCAGGTTTTCCACTGCGGTCATGTCCTTGAACAGACGCACGTTCTGGAAGGTCCGTACCACGCCCTTGCGGGCAATCTCATGGCCGGCCAGGCCCTGGATCGGCTGGCCGTCGAGCAGGATGCTGCCGGCACTCGGCTTGTAGAACCCGGTCAGGCAGTTGAACACCGTGGTCTTGCCGGCGCCGTTCGGGCCGATCAAGGCCACCACTTGTTTTTCCTGGACGGTCAGGGCCACGCCATTGACTGCCAGGAGACCACCGAAGCGCATGCTCAGGTCGGTTACTTTCAGGATCTCAGGGCTCATTTACGCAGCTCCATGTGAGGACGTTGCATGGGCAGCAGACCTTGTGGACGCCAGATCATCATCAACACCATCAGGGCGCCGAACATCAACATGCGGTATTCGCTGAAGTCACGCATCAGCTCCGGCAGCAGGATCATCACCACGGCGGCAAGGATCACCCCCAGTTGCGAGCCCATGCCACCCAGCACGACGATGGCGAGAATGATCGCCGACTCGATGAAGGTGAACGACTCCGGCGTCACCAGGCCTTGGCGCGCGGCGAAGAAGCTGCCAGCGAAACCGGCGAAGCAGGCGCCCAGGGTGAAGGCCGAGAGCTTGATCACGGTAGGATTCAAGCCCAGTGCGCGGCAGGCGATTTCGTCTTCACGCAATGCTTCCCAGGCGCGGCCGATGGGCATGCGCAGCAGGCGATTGATCACGAACAACGCCAGCAAGGCCAGCAACAGGGCCACCAGGTACAGGAACACCACCTTGTTCACCGGGTTGTAGGCCAACCCGAAGAATTCGTGGAAGGTCCGCGCGCCCTCTGCGGCGCTACGTTCGAACGACAGCCCGAAGAAGGTCGGCTTGGGAATGTTGCTGATGCCGTTGGGGCCGCCGGTGAGGTCGGTGAGGTTACGCAGGAACAGCCGGATGATTTCCCCGAAGCCCAGGGTTACGATGGCCAGGTAGTCACCGCGCAAGCGCAAGACCGGGAAGCCCAGCAGGAAGCCGAAAGTGGCCGACATCAGGCCGGCGAGCGGCAGGCAGATCCAGAAGCTCCAGCCGAAGTAGTGCGACAGCAGTGCGTAGGTGTAGGCGCCTACCGCGTAGAAGCCGACATAACCCAGGTCGAGCAGGCCGGCCAGGCCGACCACGATGTTCAGGCCCAGGCCCAGTAGCACGTAGATCAGGATCAGGGTGGCGATGTCGACCGCGCCGCGCGAGCCGAAGAACGGCCAGATCAACGCGGTCACGATCAGGCCGATGATGATCCAGCGCTGGGTGCGCGGCAGGGTCAGGAACTGACCGACCTTGGGCGAAACCAGCGGACCACGGTTCGACTTGAACATTGCACTGAACTGCTGGCTGAAGAGCACCCGCAGGAACATCAGGATCGAGCACAGGGCGATGATGCCCAGGGTGACGGGACCCGTGCCCTCCACTTCGAGGTTGATCCCGACGATACTCAGCTTGAGCCCGAGTACTGGGAACGCTACTGCCCACACCAGCAAGGCGCTGAACAGCGCCGATTTGAGATATTTAGTCATACTTTCTCAACCTCCGGACGGCCCAGGATGCCGGTCGGCCGGAACAACAGCACCAGAACCAAAAGACCGAATGCCACCACGTCTTTGTACTGGTCGCCGAAGATGTCGGCGCCAAAGGCTTCGGCCACCCCCAGCACCAGCCCGCCGAGCATGGCGCCCGGAATACTGCCGATGCCGCCCAGGACTGCCGCGGTAAAGGCTTTCAGGCCCACGAGGAAGCCCGCGTTGGGGTTGATCACGCCGTATTGCATGCTCAGCAGCACGGCCGCTACCGCCGCGAGGGCGGCGCCGATGACGAAGGTCAGGGCGATGATGTTGTTGGTGTTGATACCCAGCAGGTTGGCCATCTTGATGTCTTCGGCGCAAGCGCGGCAGGCGCGGCCCAGGCGTGAACGGGAGATGAACAGCGTCAGTCCGGTCATGGCCACCAGGGTGACGACGAATACCAGGATCTGCATGTAGGAAATCAGCACTTCCTCTGCGCCGCCTGGACCGAAGGAGAAGCTCCCCGGGATCAGGTTGGGGATGGACTTGTCCTTGGAGTCCTGGGACAGCAGTACGGTGTTCTGCAGGAAAATCGACATGCCGATGGCGGAAATCAGCGGTATCAGGCGGTTGCTGCCACGCAAGGGGCGATAGGCAACGCGCTCGATACTGTAGCCATAGGCACTGGTCACGACGATCGACGCGATAAACGCGGCGGTCATCAACAGCGGCAGTGAGTGGATACCCAGCATGGCCAGCCCGGCAAGGGCAATGAAGGCCACGTAGGAACCAATCATGTACACCTCGCCATGGGCGAAGTTGATCATTCCAATAATGCCGTAAACCATTGTGTAGCCAATGGCAATCAAGGCATAGGTGCTGCCAATGGTCAGGCCATTAACCAGCTGTTGGAAGAAGTGATAGATCTCAGGCATTACAGCGCTCCTAAAAACCCGATACGCATTTCACTGGTGGAGTCATGTTCCGGCCCGGTGCCGTGGTCTGTGGCCACGTCGGCACGAGCGTTTGCCAGCGAACCGCTGGTGACGGTTTTAAGATTTTCAGGTGAGCCAGCTCCCGGATCGCGGGTGTCGGGCCCATAAACCTCGTAAAACAAAGCCCACTGCTTGCACAGTGGGCTTCTTGACCGGTCAGGCCTGACTTACTGAGGGGATACTTCGGTTTTCGGTTTGCCGAAGTGCCATTGGTAGACCACGAACTTGAAGTCCTTCAGGTCGCCCTTCGCGTCGAAGCTGAGGTCGCCAGTCGGAGTCTTGAAGGTACCGGCGTGGATGGCGGCTGCCACCTTGGCGGTGTCTTCGCTCTTAGCGGCCTTGATGCCTTCGGCGATGACTTCCACAGCCGAGTAGGCCGGGAATACGAATGGGCCGGTCGGGTCTTCTTTCTTGGCCGCAAACGCATCTACCAGGGCCTTGTTGGCCGGATCCTGGTCGAAGGACTTCGGCAGGGTCACCAGCAGGCCTTCGGAAGCGTCCTGGGCAATTTGCGAGATGGAGTCGTTGCCGACGCCTTCCGGACCCATGAACTTGGCGTTCAGGCCTTTTTCCTTGGACTGACGCAGGATCAGGCCCAGTTCCGGGTGGTAGCCGCCGTAGTAGACGAAGTCGACGTTGGCTTGCTTGAGTTTCTGGATGATCGAGGAGAAGTCCTTGTCGCCGGCGTTCAGGCCTTCGAAGACGGCAACCTTCACGCCTTTCTTCTCGAGGGTCTGCTTGACCGCGGTGGCGATGCCTTCACCGTATTGCTGTTTGTCGTGCAGGACAGCAACGATTTTCGGTTTGACGTGATCGGCGATGTAGTTACCGGCGGCAGGGCCCTGGGCGCTGTCCAGGCCGATGGTACGGAACACCATCTTGTAGCCGCGAGCGGTGATTTCCGGGCTGGTGGCAGCCGGAGTGATCATGATCACGCCTTCGTCTTCGTAGATATCCGAAGCCGGTTGGGTAGAGCTGGAGCAGAGGTGACCGACTACGAATTTGACGCCGTCGTTGACCACTTTGTTGGCCACGGCTACGGCCTGTTTAGGGTCGCACGCATCGTCGTATTCCTTGGCTTCGAGCATCTTGCCGTCGACGCCGCCCTTGGCGTTGATCTGTTCGATGGCCATTTTCGCGCCCATGAACTGCATGTCGCCATATTGGGTCACAGGGCCGGTTTTCGGGCCGGCAATGCCGATCTTGATGGTGTCTGCAGCGAAAGAATGGCTGGCAACCCCGGCCAGAACCATAGCGGCGAACAGTTTGGAAATCTGCTTAGTCATTAGTGCTCCACTCTTGCTGTTGTAGTTTTTAGAGTCCTACGGCCGGAGCTGTGGGACCGGGTCAGATTTAACGCCGATATCCCGGTTCTTGCCCCGGCAACTGTACCGATACAGTTTAGTGTGCGCCCTCATCGATTGGATAGCGGGCAGCCGGAGGCAAAATCGAGATATGTCGCTTAAGTGAAAGAAAAAGACAGAATAGCGGCAGATTATCATGCAGATTTTTGTCTGGATGTTGCTAGCTTTCAGCTGCAATCCCTGGCGCCTTCCATCCCCTCGATCACCCCTTCAGTTTCATCTGGGTGTTTCCAAGCGAGCCTCGACGTTATGATTGCGCCGATTTTTTCTCAGGTGGAACCCCATGATTCAAGAACCTAGCACCCTCTATGCCAAGCTGCTTGGTGAAACTGCATCTATTCGCTGGGAAGAGCTGCAACCGTTCTTTGCCCGGGGTGCCCTATTGTGGGTCGAGCCGGCACTGGATCTGATCGCCGCCGCCGAGGCCGTGGCCGAGAACCAGGCTGGGAAAGTCGCCGCATGGCTGGCGAGCGGGGAGCTCGCCAAGGTGTCTGAGTCGCGGGCGCTGGATCTTTTCGAACGCGATCCGGAGTTGTGGGCGGTGGTGGTTTCGCCCTGGGTGATGATCCAGGAAAGAGCAACAAAATAATTCAGCGCCCACTAATAGTGCATAACCCTTGTGCGTTTATAGCTTGCCGGTGTGTAGGTCAGTAACTGCGTTGCGCAGTAATGGCAGTTTGCCCGTGGAGAAAATGCACAGAGACAGATGCACCCCACGAGTCGCCAGCCAATGGCTTGCGGCTCGTGGGAGCTTTTCTAGTACTCGGTCTTGCCGGTGTGGTTGTTCAGCGAAATGACCTTGGTCTTGCCGATGCGGTGACGGTAGATCTCGCGCAGGTACTTGATCGCCTTCTTCACGCAGTCGCGGGACAGGCGGATATCGTTGATCGAGACGAACTTTTCCTTGTCGTTGATCAGCTCGCGGTACTTCTTCTCGTACATCGGCTTGATCGCGTACCAGTTGGTATCGAGGATTTTCGCCGGGTTTTCGAACTCGTTGAGCAATTCGTCGAGGCTGTCTTCGTCGAACTCATCGCGGGTGATGAAGTCCAGCATCGAGTTGTCCAGCGTATCGTCGAAACGGTACGGGTTACGTGCGAAGCAACGCTTGATAAAAGCCACGATCAGGGTCAGGAAGTCGTCCGACAGGCACGGGCTCTTGGCGATCAGGGTGGTCAGCGACAGGTTCGCCGAGGCACCGATCACCAGGGCGTAGCGCTTGAGCGTGGTGTTGGGGAACAGGCTGTTGAGGTGGGTCTTGAGCCGGTTCAGGTCCATATAGGACAGTTTGTAGTCCTTGGGCAGGGAGACGATCGAGACCACCGACGAGCAGTTCTTGAAGAAGTGCAGGTCGTGCAGCGCCGCGGCGTCGTAGCCCGAGGTCTTGTACTGGTCGAGGGCCGCGCGATAGCGCTTGGACTCGATCGGCAGCAGGCTGATGCCTTCGATCGCCTGGGTCACTTTGTTGAAGTGCGGCAGGTCGATGGAACGGAAGAACAGGTCGTCGATATTCAGCCGCTGGGGTTCTTTCTCGAACACTTTGAACTTGTCGCCGGTGGGCGCCGGCTGTTCCGGTACCACGGATTCGGCGTAGGCAATCGCCACCGGGCCGGCCAGGCTCATAAACAGGTCGTTGGCATCCAGGCGAATGGTCTCGCCGATGTCGATGCCGGCACGCCGGAAATAGTTCTGGTCGTAGTCAGTGGTTACCGCCTGGGCGGTCAGGATGTTGAAGATCTGCTGGGAGATGTACTGGTTGGCGTGTTTCTCCATGGCATTGACATCAATGTTCTGGATGTTGCCGTCATCGCTTTCTTCGGCATAACGCATGATGTCGTTGGAGATCAGCATCATCGCGTTCCATGGGCGAATACGGCCCATGACGCTGGCTTCGCTGCTGTCGTCATTGTCGAAGTTGTACGAGAAGTCCCACTCTTCGGACAGGTACTTGCAGAGCAGGCGACCGGCGTTGATGTGCAGTGCTTCGGACATTTCACTGCGGTGGTCGGAAATATTCGGCAGTACGCAGATGCCGCTGGTGAAGATCGGTTCGAACACGAAGGAGTGGCCGCTCTTGCTGTCGTGCTCGTCGGCCGGCTTGGTGTCGAAGGTCTTGTTCATGTAGGAGTATTGCTGGGCCAGGCCGAATTCCGAGGCCATGCCTGAACCGGTACCGCCGCCGGCGCTGAAGATCGAGAAGTACAGGCGTGACTGGTTGGCCTTGATGCCGCAGGAGTCGATCAGGTACGAGTGGATCATCTTCCAGTCGGGGCTGGAGAAGCGCTGGGTGTCCTTGTTCAGGATGATCTTGGCCAGGTACTGGCCGAGGATCGGCGCGTTGCCCGCACCACCGGCATGGACTTCCGACAGGTCCATGATCTTCATCTTGCTGTAGTCGCGGATAAAACCGCTTTTCTCGCCCTTGCGCGAGAAACGGATGCGCCCGGCGATGTCCTTGTCCAGGTCGCCGAGCATCACCAGTGGCTCCACCAGGAACACCGGTTTGGCGGATTTGTTCTGTACCAGGCGCAGGTTGTTGCGGATCCATTGCGCCGGGCGGTAGCCCTTGTCGCTGACCTTGTCTTCGTTGTTGAACTCGTTGAGGTAGAACTTGCGGGCGTTGTACACCAGTTCCGCGACATCCAGGGCAATGTTCGAACCGCAGCGACCCAGGCCGATCAGGCATACCGATGGGAATTCCTGCTCGCGGCGCGCCTCGCTTTCGCCTTCGGTATGGGGCGAGCGGGGGAACACCATGTCGCGCAGGCCGTCGAGGTTGTCGAGGATGCGGTCGGTGTTGGTTTCGGTGAAGTACAGGTATTGCTGAGTCGACAGCGGACGGGGAGTTGAATAGGCCTTGTAGGGTTTTTCCGCGACCGTGGGCGCTATCAGATCGGATACTGCGTTGGCTGGAGTATTTTTAGAGGTCATTGTGCGCCATTTGCCTGGTCTGGTTCGGCGGTCGAAGGGGTATCAACGCGCCATCACGGAGTGAGAGATCGCGACTGTACCTCGCGATATTGGCCTGAGCGATAGGGTTTATCCCTAGGCTACCCTAGGGGGAATCCTTGCTTGTAGTACCGATGGATCGGCCAAAAATTGGCGTTCTTTAATTGGCGTGGAACTTTTTATGAATTTTGTACTATCAGCGGATTGAACGCGGTGCTGGGCAATTGCCAGTGTAGGTCGAGCTGGCGCAGCACCGGTAACAACTCCTCGAGCGGAACCGGTCGGCTGAGCAGGTAGCCCTGGATAAAGTCGCAGTCGTAGTGCGCGAGGAATTCGTACTGCTGTTGGGTTTCGACGCCTTCGGTGACGACTTGCAAGTGCAGGGTGTGGGCCATGACGATGATCGCCTGGACGATTTCCATGTCCTGGGTCGATTTGGGCACATCGAGGATGAACGAGCGATCAATTTTCAGGGTGTTGAGGGGCAGGCGCTTGAGGTAGGCCAGGGACGAGTAGCCGGTGCCGAAATCGTCGATGGACAGTGACACGCCGAGGCTGCGGATCTGCCGCAACAGTTGCAGGGTGCTGGAAATATTGCCCATCAGGGCGTTCTCGGTGACTTCCAGTTCCAGGCGCTGGGGTGGCATGCCGGCGGCACACAGGATATTTTCGATTTCATCGGCCAGTTCTTCCCGTGCCAGGTTCAGGGCCGAGCAGTTCACCGCGATCTTCAGTTCGTCGCAGCCGCGCTCGGAGAGCCAGGCCAGGTCCTCGCAGGCTTTGCGCATGACCCAACCGTCGAGTTCGGCGATCATCCCGTTGGCTTCGGCGATGCCGATGAACCGGTCGGGCGAGAGCAGTCCGTGCTGGGGGTGTTGCCAGCGCACCAGGGCTTCGAGTTTGGCGACCTGGCCGTTCTTGAGGTCGTAGATCGGTTGGTAGTGCAGCGCCAGGCCGCTGCCGTCGCGCAGGGCTTGGCGCAGTTCCTCTTCGAGTTGCAGCTCCAGGGTGGCGCGGGTTTTCAGGTTGGAGCTGAAGAAGTGCAGGCTGTTGCGCCCCGCGCCCTTGGATTGGTACAGCGCCAGGTCGGCGTTTTTCAGCAGTTCCTCACAGGATTTGCCGTCATCGGGAAACACGCTGATGCCGATGCTGGTGGTCATGACCATGCGTCGCCCGGCCAGCTCGATGGGCTCCTTCATTTTCAGCATGATACGCTGGGCCATGTGCCGGGCTTCTTCGCGGTTGTGCAGGCCGATGAGGATGCAGAACTCGTCGCCGCCAAAGCGTGCCACCACATCGTCGTGACTGCGGGTCGCGCTCTTGATATGTCCGGCGATGACCTTGAGCAGTTCGTCGCCGGCATCGTGGCCGAGGCTGTCGTTGATCCGCTTGAAGTGGTCGATATCGAGGAACATCACCGCCAGCATGCCGCCGTTGGTGCTGCGCTCCATCAGCCGTTCGGCGAAGATCTGATTGAAACCGCGGCGGTTGATCAGGTTGGTCAGGGCGTCGTAATGGGCTACTTGCGCCAGTGACAGGCGCGCCTGGTCGAGCTGGCTGAGCAGGGCGTTGACCCGTCGCAGGTCGTGTTCCTTGCCCTGCAGCTTCTTGTCCGCCAGGGCCGCGCTGATGCTGCTGCCGATGATCAGCAGGGTGATCAGGGCGATGGTCATGCCCAATTGCTGGTGATGGTTGTCCGCCAGTGCGGGCAAGGCGCTGCCTGCCGGCAGCATCAGGTGCAACGACCACATCCCGATGAAGTGGGTGCTGAAGATGCCGGCGCCCATCACCAGGCTGGCGGTGTATTTGAGCAGTTGGTGAAAGATCCCGCTGCCGGTGCGAAAGCGCCGTGACAAGACCAGGGCCCCGAGACTGGTGCCGATGGCCACCAGGACAGAAAGACCGACCAGACCGGGGTTGTAGTACTGCACCGCACTCGATTGCAACGCCGACATGCCGACGTAGTGCATGGCTGCGATGCCCAATCCCATGAACAGCGCGGCGCGCACGTACTGTGAGGTGCGCAGCTCGGGATGCCCCAGGGTGTGCATGGCCAGGAAGGAGGCCAGCAGGGCGATCAGCAGGGAGGAGAGGGTGATCGACAGGTCGTATTGAATGTCGATGGGCACCTGGAATGCCAGCATGCTGATGAAGTGCATGGCCCAGATGCCACCGGCCAGGCAACAGGCACCTACCCAGCGCCAGATCCGCTGTTGCGAAGGTTTTTCCACATGACCGACGCGCTCGGCCATGTCCAGCATGGCAAAAGAGGCCGCGCAGGCCACCAGATAAGCCAATAGCACTAGCAACGGATTGTGGCTGCAATTGAGCAGCAGCTGCCCGGTTTCGGGAAGCTCGTTAACAAAATGCAAGCCCAGCCATTCCATAGCATGCCCTACTTGACGCCTTGGACTACCGGTGACTCAGCACCGACCAGTGCGATGGAGTATAGAGGCTCACCTCAGGCTGCAAGGGGGCATGGCAGAGCGACACCAATGATTTGGAAATGACCTAAATAGCGATGGGTACTAAAAAACCGGCCTGTTCCGGCTCCAGCGGTGGCAGTCCGGCCGCCGCGCGGGCTTTGTCGCAGTACTCGTTGTGCACGCCGTCGACCCATGAGGCCTCGAATTCCCGGCAGGTGCTTGAACGTTGATGATAGATCGAGCAACTGACCTGCTCGCCGACCTTGCCTTCAAGGGCGGTGCAGCGTGGGGCACTGCGTTCGGTACCGAGCATGGCCACGTGGTTGACGCCGACCTGGGTGACCAGTTCGTCGGGCACCAGGCCGCCGGCCGAGGCGCATTCTCCCCAATAGAAGGACACGCGGAAATACGCACAGCAGGCACCACAATTCAGACACGGATTGGCGTCGGGCATGGAAGGTCACGGAGAAAGTGGGGGGAGTCAATCGAGGGCTATTCTAGGCTTCGGCCCGGGCTTTGAAAGGTATTTTTTGCATAACCTTTGCCGACGTCCGGGGCTGCGGCAATCAGGCAATAGGGCAGGGCGCGCGGGGCATTGCCGGGTATCAGCGCCGCGAATGGTGGCAGACAGGCCCGGCGCCGCTCACTAGATTGAGGGTTCCGGGCTCAACGCGTCTGGCGGGCAGGCCCCTATAACAATAAAAGAGACGGACCCCATGCAGAACTCGACCCAAGCGGCGAATGCCTGGCGCATTCTGTTCCTGTTGTTCCTCGCCAATCTCTTCAACTTCTACGACCGTACCCTGCCGGCGATCATCATCGAGCCGATCCGCATGGAGTGGCATCTGAGCGACTTCCAGATCGGCATCATCGGCACCGCATTTACCATTGTCTATGCCATTGCCGGCCTGCCCCTGGGGCGGATGGCCGACAACGGCTCGCGCAGCAAGCTGATGGGCTGGGGCCTGGCGGTCTGGAGTGGGCTGACGGCGGCGAACGGCCTGGTGGGCAGTTTCGCCACTTTCCTGCTGGTACGCATGGGGGTGGGCATTGGCGAGGCCGCTTATGCGCCCGCCGCCAATTCGCTGATCGGCGATCTGTTTCCGGCGCACCGCCGGGCGCGGGCCATGGGCATCTTCATGCTTGGCTTGCCGCTGGGGCTGGTGCTGGCGTTCTTCACCACCGGGGCCATGGTCAAGGCCTTCGACAGCTGGCGCGCACCGTTCTTTATCGCGGCGGTGCCGGGGCTGCTGCTGGCGGGGTTCATGTTTTTGATCAAGGAGCCGAAGCGCGGTGCGGCGGAAACGGTGAAGGTCTCCCAGGAGAAGATCGACCGTCCTGTGCGTCGCCTGATGGCGATCCCGACGTTTCTCTGGCTGGTGCTGGCGGGGCTGACCTTCAACTTTGCCACCTACGCCTGCAACTCGTTTCTGGTGCCGATGCTGCAGCGCTATTTCCTCATGCCCTTGCAGGAAGCCGCGGTGGCGACCGGTTTTATTGTCGGGGTCACCGGCCTGGTTGGCTTGACGCTGGGCGGTTGGGTCGCGGACAAGCTGCACCAGCGGATTGCCAATGGTCGGCTGTTGTTCGCCGCGGTAAGTCTGGTGATCTCGACATTGACCACCGGCTGGGCGCTGCATGCCGGGCGGATCGAGATCGGCGTGTTCGTGGCGGTGTTCAGCGTCGGTTGGCTGTTTGCCTACAACTTCTACACCTGTGTTTATACGGCGATTCAGGACGTGGTCGAGCCACGGCTGCGGGCGACGGCGATGGCCGTGTACTTTGCCGGTTTGTATCTGTTGGGGGGTGGTTTGGGCCCGGTGGTGGTGGGCTTGCTGTCCGATCATTTCGCCCATGCGGCGATGCTGGCGGCGGGGGCCGAGCAGATGAGCGAGGCGTTCAAGGCGGTCGGGCTGCATGACGCGATGTACCTGATTCCGGGTGCCTTGTTATTGACGCTGGCGTTCCTGTTCCAGGCGGCGCGGTGTTTCAGCAAGGATGCGCAGCGTATGCGCGAGGGGATGGTGGCGGATGCGCCGGCTGTGGCGCCGGTTACCGCCTGACGCCAGATCCTCGCAAGGTTCAAGGGTCTCTGCGCGGGCAAGCCCTGCTCCTACAGTACATTGTCGTTCACTGATGGTGTGTACGACACAGCACTGTAGGAGCAGGGCTTGCCCGCGAAGACGTCAGTTCTAACGATGCAGGACCGTCAGGTAGTTATCAGCCCGCCACCAACACCCGAATCGCTTCCAGGCGCAGCGCGGCTTTTTCCAGCATGGCCAGACCTTGCTCACGTTGCTGACGCAACGCCACCAGCTCGCTGTCCCGCACGCTCGGGTTGACCGCCTGCAACGCGGTCAGGCGTGCCAGCTCTTCATCGGTATCCGCCGCCAGGCGTCGCTGGGCCTCGGCCACACGCTCGGCGTGACGTGGTGCGATCTTGGCTTCACCGGCGTTGATCTTCGGCGTCAGGCTGTCGCGCTGGGCCTGGATGAACTTGTTGGCGCTGGCCCGTGGCACGCTTTCCAGCTGGTCGTTCAGGGTTTCGAAGGCCACCCGTGTCGACAGGTCGTTGCCATTGGCATCCAGCAGGCAGCGCAATGCCGCCGGCGGCAGGTAGCGGCCCAGTTGCAGCGAGCGCGGCGCGACCACTTCACTGACATAGAGCAGTTCCAGCAACACGGTACCGGGCTTGAGCGCCTTGTTCTTGATCAGCGCCACGGCGGTGTTGCCCATCGAACCGGACAGCACCAGGTCCATGCCGCCCTGCACCATCGGGTGTTCCCAGGTGATGAACTGCATGTCTTCGCGCGACAGCGCCTGGTTGCGGTCGTAGGTGATGGTCACGCCTTCGTCGTCGCCCAGGGGGAAGCTGGCGTCGAGCATCTTCTCGCTCGGCTTGAGGATCAGGGCGTTTTCCGAATGGTCTTCGCTGTCGATGCCGAAGGCGTCGAACAGGGTTTCCATATAGATAGGCAGGGCGAACTGGTCGTCCTGCTCATGGATCGCCTCGACCAGCGCGTCACCTTCGCCGGCGCCACCGGAGTTGAGTTCCAGCAGGCGGTCGCGACCGGTGTGCAACTCGGCTTCCAGGCGCTCACGCTCGCCACGGGCTTCGTCGATCAGCGCCTGCCACTGGCCGTCGTCGGCGTTTTCCAGCAGCGGCAGCAGGCGCGGGCCGAACTGGTGCTGCAAGGCGTTGCCGGTCGGGCAGGTGTTGAGGAAGGCGTTCAGCGCTTCGTGGTACCACTGGAACAGGCGCTCTTGCGGGCTGGTCTGCAGGTACGGCACATGCAGTTCGATCACATGCTTCTGGCCGATCCGGTCGAGACGGCCGATGCGCTGCTCCAGCAGGTCCGGGTGGGACGGCAGGTCGAACAGCACCAGGTGGTGGGAGAACTGGAAGTTGCGGCCTTCGCTGCCGATTTCCGAGCAGATCAGCACCTGGGCACCGAACTCTTCATCGGCGAAGTAGGCGGCGGCGCGGTCACGTTCGAGGATATTCATGCCTTCGTGGAACACCGTGGCAGGAATCCCGGAGCGCACGCGCAGGGCGTCTTCCAGGTCCATGGCGGTTTCGGCATGGGCACAGATCACCAGGACCTTGGTGCGCTTGAGCATTTTCAGCTGGTCGATCAGCCACTCGACACGCGGGTCGAAGCGCCACCAGCGAGCTTCGTCGTCGGTGTCCGGCTGGGCCTGGAAGCTGACTTCCGGGTACAGCTCGGCGTGTTCGCCCAGGGGCAGTTCGAGGTATTCGTCCGGGCATGGCAGCGGGTAGGCGTGCAGCTTGCGCTCCGGGAAACCCTGCACGGCGGCGCGGGTGTTGCGGAACAGCACGCGGCCGGTGCCGTGGCGGTCGAGCAGTTCACGCACCAGGCGCGCGCTGGCTTCGGCGTCGCCGTCGTTGACTGCGGTCAGCAAGGCTTCACCTTCATCACCGAGGAAACCCTGGATGGTCTTGTGCGCGGCAGGCGACAGGCGACCTTTGTCCAGCAGTTCCTGGACGGCTTCGGCCACCGGGCGATAGTTCTCGCTCTCGGCGCGGAAGGCCTTGAGGTCGTGGAAACGGTTCGGGTCAAGCAGGCGCAGACGGGCGAAGTGGCTGTCCTGGCCCAGTTGTTCCGGGGTCGCGGTCAGCAGCAGGACGCCGGGAATGGTTTCGGCCAGTTGTTCGACCAGGGCGTATTGCGGGCTGACCTGGTCTTCGTGCCAGACCAGGTGGTGGGCTTCGTCGACCACCAGCAGGTCCCAACCGGCGGCGAACAGCGCATCCTGGGCCTTCTCGTCTTCCACCAGCCACTCCAGGGCCACCAGGGCCAACTGGGTGTCTTCGAACGGGTTGCTGGCATCGCTTTCGATAAAACGTTCGGCGTCGAACAGCGCGACCTGCAGGTTGAAGCGCCGGCGCATTTCCACCAGCCATTGGTGCTGCAGGTTCTCCGGCACCAGGATCAGTACGCGGTTGGCGCGGCCCGAGAGCAACTGGCGATGGATCACCAGGCCGGCTTCGATGGTCTTGCCCAGGCCCACTTCGTCGGCCAGCAAGACCCGTGGCGCGATGCGGTCGGCGACTTCCCGGGCGATATGCAGCTGGTGGGCGATCGGTTGTGCGCGCACGCCACCCAGGCCCCAGAGCGAGGATTGCAACTGGCGGCTGGTGTGTTCCAGGGTGTGGTAGCGCAGCGAGAACCAGGCCAACGGGTCGATCTGCCCGGCGAACAGGCGGTCGCTGGCCAGGCGGAACTGGATGAAGTTCGACAGCTGGGTTTCCGGCAGCGTGACGGCTTCGTTCTGCGCGTTGAGGCCGTGATAAACCAGCAGGCCGTCGACATCGTCGACTTCCCGCACGGTCATCTTCCAACCTTCGAAGTGGGTGATGGTGTCGCCCGGCGAGAACCTCACGCGGGTCAGGGGCGCATTCCGTAGCGCATACTGGCGGGTGTCGCCAGTGGCCGGGTAGAGCACGGTCAACAAGCGGCCGTCCTGTGCCAGAACGGTGCCTAAACCCAACTCCGCTTCGCTGTCACTGATCCAGCGTTGCCCCGGTTGATACTGCTGCGCCATGCTGCCTGACTCCCGCCTTGAAAAAGCCGACTATGTTAACGGAATCGACGCTTTCAGGCCAAAAGAAGCTCACAAATACCGCGCTTTTAGCGAGCATCCCGCCTTTAGTCGGTGCGAGACCTGAAGGAAAGGGTAGCTCATCGGGATCTCGGGCACCTTTGTCTGTTAATCCGGTCACAGTTTGGCCATCCTGGGCTCAAGTCGCCGAGCGCGCCGCCGACAGCCTGACGACAGGAGAATGCCATAATGCTGCCACCCATATTGCCCTTGAGTGTCGTACCGATTACGTCCCAGACGGATCCGATTCGACCGCAACCGAATATCCCCCCCGTGGTGCCGGTCCAGCAAAGCTCCAATGAGAGCACCATCGACCTGCAAAAACGTGACCCGGACGAGGCCGGTTGGCTGCTGCGCGAGGAACAGCGGCGCCAGCAGGAACAGCAACAACGCCGCCGCGAAGCCGACGACGACCCCGAGTTGCACCTGGCCGTCCCTGGCGATGAGTTGAATGCCGACAACACCGTACCGGTGGTGGCGCTGATGGACGATCAGCCGCGTCAGGGCCTGCTGGTGGACGTTGAGGTCTGACGGCGCTCGTTGACCAGTAGCCGCAGGGCCCGGAGCAAGGTGTCGATTTCTTCCCCGGTATTGAGATGACTGACGGCGATCCGCGCAATGGCCGGCAGGTCCCGGGCTTGCATATCCAGTGGCGTATAAGCCGTGCCATTGGCTCCCAGGTTGATGCCGCTTGCGGCCAGCCGCTGTTTCAATTCAAAAACATCCCAACCTTCCAGCGTGAACGCAATCAGTCCTGATTGCTGCCCGGACAGGCCCAGGTCGCGCAGTTCAAGGCCATTGATCTGGCCCAGGGTCTGGCGCAGTGGCTGGCTTAACGCCTGGATTCGCTGATAAATGCGCTCGATTCCCACCTCCACGGCTTCTTTCAGCGCATTTGCCAGTCCGGCCAGCAGCGCCAGGGAGACTTCGCTGGTTTCAAAGCAGCGCGCATCGTTCCTCGGGGTGAAGGCATGGCCGTCCCAGGGGGCCGAGAGCACATCGAGCTGGACCGGCCTGAGTCGTGCCATGAATTCCGGGCGTATATACATCAGCGCTGTTCCCCTTGGTCCGCGCAGGAACTTGCGGGCGGCGCCCTTGAGCACATCGCAGCCCAGGGCCTGGACATCACAGGGCAACTGGCCCAGTGCTTGTCCGGCGTCGATGAAGTAGGCAATGCCATGTCGGCGTGCCACTTCGCCGATGGCCCGGGCCGGGTTGATCAGGCCACCGTTGGCCGGTAGCCAGGTCAGGGCGATCAGCTTCACGCGCGAATCGATCATCTGTTCCAGGGCGGGCACCGACACCGCGCCGCTCTCGTCACAGGGGATCACCTCGATCCGGGCTCCGGATTGGACGGCCTGGGTCATGCAGGCCAGGTTGCCGCCCCATTCATGCCGCCCCACCAGAATCCGGTCGCCCGGGCGCCACTGCCCCAGGGCACTGAAGGCCATGCCCCAGGCCGCCGAGCCGCTGCCGGTAAAGGCGATGGCGGCGCTGTCAGTGTCCAGCAGTCGGGCCGCCCAGTGGCGAGCCTGCTCTTGCAGCCTGGCCCCTTCAACGCCGGCTTCCATGGGCCCGATGGTCGCTTCGCGCAGCAGTTGCGCGTTGATGGCGTCCAGCGTGGCCTGGCTGGGCAGGGAGGCGCCGGCGTGATTGAAATGGATCACCCGGGCGCAGCCAGGGGTGGCGGCACGCAGGCGGACGATTTCGTCCGCAAGCAGATCGTTCATGGCCGCAGCTCGAAAATCGCGTCGATCTCCACGGCCACACCGCTGGGTAGACTGGCGACGCCGACGGCGGTGCGCGCATGGCGGCCCTTGTCGCCAAGGGCATTGACCAGCAGGTTGGAGGCGCCGTTGGCCACGGCTCCCTGGCGCTGGAAATCGGGACTGCTGGCGACAAAGACACCCAGACGGACGATCCGCACCAGGCGCGACAGATCATCGTCAAGGGCGTGGCCCAGTTGTGCCAGCAGGCCGAGCGCGGCGAGTTCGGCGGCCTGTGCACCCTGGGCCTCGTCCAGGCTGTCGCCCAGGCGTCCGATAAAGGCCGGCTTGCCGTCTTGCAGGGGAATCTGTCCGGAAATGAACAGCTGGTTCTGGCTGATGACGTAGTTCACATAGTTGGCGATCGGCTGCCCCGGTTGCGGCAGGTTCAGGCCCAGCTGGGCCACTCGGTCGGACAGGGAATGATTCATTGGGCAAACCTCGGGGAAAGAGGCCTGAGCATGCTGGGCCGGCCTGGGGCCGACAAACGGATAGATTCAATACGACGTATCCAGATAACTCATGGGTCGGCGGCGCTGCACTGCTCCAGCAACCACTCACAGAAGCATTCGGCGGCGGGGCTCAATGCGCTGTTGGGTTTGACCAGCCAGTAGCCGATCTCGCTTTCAAAGGCCGGTTGGTCGAAGGCATTCACCAGCACACCTTCCTTGAGGCGGCGCTCGATCAGGCGCTGGCGCCCCATGGCAATACCCTGCCCGGCGATGGCCGCTTCGACCACTATGTTGTAGTCGTGGAGCATGACGCTGGGGTAGTGCTGAACGTCCAGGTGATAGTGGCGGGACCAGTCGATCCATTCGAACGGTTGCGGTGCCTGTGACATGAGCAGCGGACCGTGTTCGATGCCGTTGGCCTTGAAGGCCGGGCTGCAGACCGGAAAGAGGCGCTCGCCCATCAAGCGTACAGCGTCGACATGGGGCCAGCCGCCTTTGCCATAGCGGATCGCCAGGTCCACTTGGGCGCCGGCCACATCGGCCAGTTGGATCGTGGGTTCCAGCTCGACCTTGATCTGTGGGTGGCGAAGGGTGAAGTCGGTCAGGCGCGGCGCCAACCAGAGGGTGGCGAAGGAGGCCAATAGGCCAATGCGCAGCACCTGGTTGGCTCGGGGCAGGCTGAGCTGGCGGGTCGCCAGGGCGATCTGCTCCAGGGCCGGGCGTATTTGCTGGTAGTACTGGTCGCCATCCTCTGTGAGATCAATGGCGCGGGTGCGTCGGATAAATAGTTGTCGACCCAGATGCTGTTCGAGTTTCTGCACCTGGTGGCTGATAGCGCTCTGACTGACGCACAGCTCATCGGCGGCCTTGATGAAGCTCAGGTGGCGGGCCACGGCCTCGAAGGCGCGCAGGGCCATCAAGGGCGGCAGATCCCGGTGTAACGCCACTTCGGCGCTCCTTTGCATTTGATCGTGGTCGGGGGATTGTGCTGGGAAATTGCGGGACTGCCCAGACCTTGTTGTGCGTGAGGTCTGGATAACCGACTGACTTGCCCGCATTATTAACCCATAGCGCGTGTTGAAGGTTACCGATAGTGGCCCTTTGATGTAACTCGACGGATAGCGATGTAATCTGACCATGAACCAAGATGACAAGTTGATCGACCTTAATGCCGAACGGGCCAAGCGTGTCCATGATCTCAATGAAAAACGCCTGAATGAAGTTCGCCAGGCGTTCGAACAGGCCATGCCGCTGGGCAAGGGCAAGAAAAAACCGAAGAACAAACCGAAAAAGCGCTGATACCCCCGCTGATTCTTGATATGGATCAGTTATTCCCCTTCTCCCGCGCCCGGCCTTGGGCGGCATTGATCCTGGTCAATTTTTCACTGTGCCCCCTGGGCTAACTTAGCCCCATCGCAACAGGGCAAGTGCAGGAGGCCAGTCATGTTCTTCGATAACGTGGTGATCGCCGGAGTGCTGACCGTCGGCCTCATGGTGATGTTCTTCGCCGGTTTTGGATTTTTTATCTGGAAAGACTCACATAAACGGAAAAAACCGTAGAGCTTCCAGGGAACGAGCACGCAAGGCATTTTGGGCGACTTCGGTCGCCCTTTTTTTTGCTCTTTTTATCGACAATAAAAAAGGTGCGGTCCCGATGGGAGCGCACCTTTTTTGTTATCCGCCCGGAATCAGCTGCCGAGCACCTTCGTCGCCAGCCAGAACAAGCCGGCGGACAAGCCGATGGTCATTGGCAGGGTCAGCAGCCAGGCCAGCAGGATGGTCTTGATGGTGCTGCCTTGCAGGCCGCTCTTGCTGGCAATCATGGTCCCGGCCACGCCTGACGACAACACGTGGGTGGTCGAGACGGGCAGGGCGACGATATTCGCCAGGGCGATCAAACCGGCGGTGGTGATTTGCGCCGACATGCCCTGGGCATAGGTCATGCCCTGTTTGCCGATTTTCTCGCCGATGGTCAGGACCACGCGCTTCCAGCCGATCATGGTGCCCAGGCCCAGGGCCAGGGCTACCGCCATGATCACCCAGAACGGGGCGTATTCGGTGGTGGCGGTCAGGTCCTTGCGCAGTTTTTCCAGGTCGGCCTTTTCCCGGGAATCCAGGCCCGGCAACTTGCCGACTTGCTTGGCGGTGTCATCCAGGCAGAGCAGGTCGCGACGCACTTCAATGCGCTTGTCCGGGGACAGCGAATGGTAGTCGGTCACGCCCGTGAGGTTGCTCATCAGGGCGTTGATGTTCGCTTCGGTGCGTTGCGGGTTGCAGCGGAACTTGCCCGGCATATCGTCGGCAACATTCTTGCCCAGGGCGAGGAATTCGCTCAGGGTGGCATTGTTGCGCTGATAGAACTGGCTCAGGTGCAGGGTCGCGTCGCGGGTGCGTTCGATCTGGTAAGTGGTGGTGCTCAGGTCGAGGACGAACTGCGCCGGGACGATACCGATCAGCACCAGCATGATCAGGCCGATGCCTTTCTGGCCATCGTTGGAGCCGTGCACGAAGCTCACGCCCATGGCGGAGATCACCAGCACCATGCGGTTCCAGAACGGCGGATGCTTCTTGTCGTCGATCTTGCGTCGCTGTTCCGGGGTCTTGTGCATCTTGGACTCCGGGCGCCACCATTTCAGGCCAACCAGTATCAGGCCCGCCACCAGCAAGCCGGCAATCGGCGAGAAGACCAGCGAGGCGCCGATGTCGACTGCTTTCTGCCAATTCACCCCTTCGCTCACGGGAATACCGTTGAGCAGGGCATTGGCCAGGCCGACACCGAGGATCGAGCCGATCAGGGTGTGGGAGCTGGAGGCCGGGATACCGAAGTACCAGGTGCCCAGGTTCCAGGCGATGGCCGCCGCCAGCAGCGAAAACACCATGGCCAGGCCATGTCCGGTGTTGACGTTGATCAGCAGTTCCACCGGCAACAGGTGGACGATCGCATAGGCGACGCCGACCCCGCCCAGCAGCACGCCGAGAAAGTTGAATACACCGGAAAAGAACACCGCCAGATGAGGTGGCATGGCTTTGGTGTAGATAACAGTGGCCACCGCGTTAGCGGTGTCATGAAAGCCGTTGATGAACTCGAAGCTGAGGACAAAGGCCAGGGCGAGCACCAGGCTTACAATCACCCAGGCATCCAGTCCGCTGAATAAATCGATCATGAAGGTTTTCTGACCCGGTCATAAGGGGGCGCGATTATGCCAGAAAACTTTCAGGTGAGGGCCTGCCTGACGCCATTTGACCTGGGTGGGCGGTCAGGCCCGACGGTTGACACGCGGATGGCGTAGGTCTTGGTGTCCAGCGGACCAGGCGTTGTCCGGGTAGGAAAGGCCTGGCGGCGAGGGGCGAGGCCCGGCAAGGTATCAATACCGATAGGCCTAAGGCTCTTCGGCCTTGAGTTCCTTTTCCATTTTTTGCAGTTCCTGGGTAAATGCCTGGTCCAGAAGACTGGCTCGTTTGCGCCAGGGTTTGCGCTCCGGATCGGGTTGCGCGGCGTAGGTGGTGACAGCCCCGCCGTAAACATCCTTGTAACGTTGTTCCTGGCGCTCAAGTTCCGCGCGCAGTTCGTCTTTCGTCACAGTACTACCTAATTTGAGTTGAGTTATTGTGTTCAATTAAACACAACCGCCCTGACGAGACGTTCAATCTCGGGCTTGAGCGCTGAGAGTCGGAACCCCTGTCGGGCCAGACGGCCTTGAGGTCGTACAGGGTATTATAGCGGTCGGTTTGACTGATACTATCGCGAAGATAAGGGAATTCGTCAACTTTGTTGGTGAGTTTTGTGGTGTAGGAGTTTTTAACTGTAACTTGAGGGCGAGGTAACCGCTGCCTGTTTTTTGACGACAGTTATCAATTCAAGTTGCAGTGCAATAAACCCGATACTTGGAAATACAATCCCGGTTCTGTTGAGGCGCGGTTGTTCAATTTCTTGATCGACGCCCTGGGCGTGACCGCCAGAGGATTAAAAAAACGGCCTCACTTCGTGGGTGAGGCCGGACCGACGCAGCCCTCCCGGTGGGTACCTGACCAGTATCCCGGGAAACCCGCAGCGGCGCGTCCAAGGTATAAGCTGCGGCGATCAGGGTCAATTGCGATTATCGGCCAGTGGTTCGATAATCGCACAAAGTTGAGTGGCCCCGGCTTGCCTATCCGCCCGGGCCCGGCCTGTAATGGGCCTCCACGGCAGACAAGGAACTTGTAATGAACGACCAACTGCGTGATGCCTTCGCCTCCGTGGCACCGCCCATCGTCGCCTCGCCGGCCAAGCGTATCCAGGCGTTTACCGGCGACCCCGACTTCATGACTTCGCTGGCTCGTGGCCTGGCGGTGGTGCAGGCGTTCCAGGAACGCAAGCGACACCTGACCATTGCGCAGATCAGCCACCGTACGGAAATTCCGCGGGCGGCGGTGCGACGTTGCCTGCATACCTTGATCAAGCTCGGTTATGCCACCACCGACGGACGAACCTATTCGCTGTTGCCCAAGGTCTTGACCCTGGGACACGCGTACCTGTCGTCCACGCCCCTGGCGGTGTCGGCGCAGCCCTATCTCGATCGCATGAGCGAGCAACTGCACGAAGCCTGCAACATGGCGACCCTGGAAGGCGACGACATCCTCTATATCGCCCGCTCGGCCACCACCCGGCGGCTGATCTCGGTCGATCTTTCGGTGGGCGGCCGCTTGCCGGCCTATTGCACGTCCATGGGCCGAATCCTCCTGGCGGCGCTGGACGATGCTTCCTTGCACGAGTATCTCGAACACGCCGACCTGCAGGCCAAGACCAGCCGGACCCTGCATACCCCCGACGCCTTGCTCGAATGCCTGCAACAGGTTCGCCAGCAAGGCTGGTGTATTGTCGACCAGGAACTGGAGCAAGGTTTGCGTTCGATTGCCGTACCGGTCTACGACGCCTCCGGGCAAGTGCTGGCGGCGCTGAACGTCAGCGCTCATGCCGGGCGTGTCAGCTGTAGCGAACTGGAGCAACGTTTCCTGCCGAGCATGCTCAAGGCCAGTCGTGAACTGAGTGCGCAGCTGTTTTCCTGAGCCGACGCGGCTGCGCTTTCCTGGGCGAATCGCTTGAAGGATTAAACGGTAGCTTGCAAACAATGCGTTCGATTATCGAACAGTTAATCGATTATCGGATTGTTTGGCCGCCGACCCCCGGCTTACCCTGAGCTCATCACGGCGCTGAATTTCGCGCCGCCCCTCAGGTGTTTTGAAACCGGGAGTCTGCATCCATGGCTGAAATCCTTTCGCTGCATGACGCGGTGAAGCAGTTCGTCAACGACGGCGATACCGTCGCGCTCGAAGGCTTCACCCATCTGATTCCGACGGCGGCGGGTCATGAAATCATTCGTCAGGGCAAGAAAGACCTGACGCTGGTACGTATGACGCCCGATCTGGTCTATGACCAGTTGATCGGTGCCGGTTGCGCCCGCAAGCTGATTTTCTCCTGGGGCGGCAATCCGGGCGTGGGCTCGCTGCACCGCCTGCGCGATGCCGTCGAGAAACACTGGCCGCACCCGCTGGAAATCGAAGAGCACAGCCATGCCGACCTGGCCAACGCCTATGTGGCCGGCGCCTCCGGTTTGCCGTTCGCGGTTCTGCGGGCCTATGCCGGCTCTGATCTGCCGAAGGTCAATCCGCTGATCAAGACGGTCACCTGTCCGTTCACCGGTGAAGTGCTGGCCGCCGTACCATCGGTACGCCCGGACGTTACCGTGATCCATGCGCAGAAAGCCGACCGCAAGGGCAATGTATTGCTCTGGGGCATTCTCGGGGTGCAGAAGGAAGCGGCCCTGGCGGCCAAGCGCTGCATCGTCACCGTCGAGGAAATCGTCGACGATCTGCAGGCCCCGATGAACGCCTGCGTCTTGCCGACCTGGGCCCTGAGCGCCGTCTGCCATGTCCCCGGCGGTGCCCATCCGTCCTACGCCCATGGCTATACCGAACGTGATAACCGTTTCTACCAGGCCTGGGACCCGATCGCCCGCGACCGCGCCACCTTCACTGCCTGGATCGACGAGTACATCCATGGCACCGCGAACTTTGCCGAGTTCCAGAGCAAACTGGCCCACGCTTCGGAGGTTAAGTGATGACCTACACCACCAATGAAATGATGACGGTGGCCGCCGCCCGCCGCCTGAAGAACGGTTCGGTCTGCTTCGTCGGCATCGGCCTGCCCTCCAAGGCCGCCAACCTGGCGCGCCTGACCTCTTCGCCGGATGTGGTGCTGATCTACGAGTCGGGGCCGATTGGCGCCAAGCCCAGTGTATTGCCGCTGTCCATCGGTGACGGCGAACTGGCGGAAACCGCCGACACCGTGGTGCCGACCGGCGAGATCTTCCGCTACTGGCTGCAAGGCGGGCGCATTGATGTCGGCTTTCTCGGCGCGGCCCAGGTCGACCGTTTCGGCAATATCAACACCACCGTGGTTGGCGACTATTTTTCGCCCAAGGTCCGCCTGCCCGGTGCCGGTGGAGCCCCGGAAATCGCCGGCTCGGCGAAAAGCGTACTGATCATCCTCAAACAGTCGGCACGTTCCTTCGTCGACAAGCTGGACTTCATCACCTCGGTCGGTCACGGCGAAGGCGGTGATTCGCGCAAACGCCTGGGTCTGCCGGGGGCCGGCCCGGTGGGGATCATCACCGACCTGTGCATCATGGAGCCGCAAGCCCCCAGCCACGAGTTCGTGGTGACCGCGCTGCACCCGGGGGTGACCCGCGAGCAAGTGATCGCCGCCACCGGCTGGGCCGTGCGCTTTGCCGATCAGGTTGCGGTCAGCGATGCCCCCAGCGAGATCGAACTGAACGCCTTGCGCGACCTCGAAACCCGCACCGCCGCGGCCCACGGCCAAACCCCTGGAGAAGCCTGATGCGCGATGTCTTTATCTGTGACGCCATTCGTACCCCCATCGGTCGTTTCGGTGGCGGCCTGGCCGGTGTGCGCGCCGATGACCTGGCGGCTGTGCCGATCAAGGCGCTGATGGCGCGCAACCCGTCGGTGAACTGGAGCGAGGTCGATGAAGTGTTTCTCGGCTGCGCCAACCAGGCCGGCGAAGATAACCGCAACGTCGCCCGTATGGCGCTGTTGCTGGCGGGGTTGCCGGAGACGGTGCCCGGCGTGACCCTCAATCGTCTCTGCGCCTCGGGAATGGACGCGATCGGCACCGCGTTCCGCGCCATTGCCAGCGGCGAAATGGAACTGGCGATTGCCGGCGGCGTGGAGTCCATGTCCCGTGCCCCCTTCGTGATGGGCAAGGCCGACGCGGCGTTCTCCCGCAATATGAAACTGGAAGACACCACCATCGGCTGGCGTTTTATCAACCCGCTGATGCAGGCTCAATATGGTGTCGATGCGATGCCGCAGACCGCCGATAATGTGGCCGACGATTACCAGGTATCACGCGCTGATCAGGACGCCTTTGCCCTGCGCAGCCAGCAACGCACGGCTGTCGCCCAGGCCGCCGGTTTTTTCAGTGAGGAAATCGTGCCGGTGCGAATCGCCCACAAAAAAGGCGAAACCCTGGTCGAGCACGATGAGCATCCACGGGCGGACACGACGCTGGAGGCCCTGGCCCGGCTCAAGCCCGTCAACGGTCCGGACAAGACCGTCACCGCGGGCAATGCCTCGGGTGTCAACGATGGCGCCGCCGCGCTGATCCTGGCCTCCGCCGAGGCCGTGAAGAAACATGGCCTGACGGCCCGTGCCCGAGTGCTCGGCATGGCCAGTGCCGGTGTCGCGCCCCGGGTCATGGGGATCGGCCCGGTACCGGCCGTGCGCAAGTTGACCGAGCGCCTGGGGCTGGCCGTCAGCGACTTCGACGTTATCGAACTGAATGAAGCCTTCGCCAGCCAGGGCCTGGCGGTGCTGCGCGAACTGGGCATCGCTGACGATGCGCCGCAGGTCAACCCGAACGGTGGTGCCATCGCCCTCGGTCATCCGCTGGGCATGAGCGGGGCCCGCCTGGTGCTGACAGCACTCCACCAGTTGGAAAAGACCGGCGGCAGCAAGGGCCTGGCAACCCTGTGTGTCGGCGTCGGGCAGGGGCTGGCGCTGGCGATTGAGCGGATCTGAGATCCACAGGCAACAAAACAGGCGCCCGGATGACTGCCACGCACTGTCATTCGGGCGAATGTTCTTGCAAAACAGGTCTGTTGCAAAGTATGTCTAGACTGCAACTTACCTCCTTCGAGTGATGAGACATGACAACAACAACGATGCCGTACACCTCCGAAGAACGTAACAAGAGAATTTTTGCGATTGTCGGTGCTTCTTCCGGCAACCTGGTCGAGTGGTTCGACTTCTACGTCTATGCCTTCTGCGCGATCTATTTCGCCCCGGCGTTTTTTCCTTCCGACAACCCCACGGTGCAACTGGTCAACACTGCCGGGGTGTTCGCCGCCGGCTTCCTGATGCGGCCCATCGGTGGTTGGTTGTTCGGTCGCGTGGCCGACAAGCACGGCCGCAAGAACTCGATGATGATCTCGGTGCTGATGATGTGCGGCGGCTCCCTGGTCATCGCCTTCCTGCCCACCTATGCCTCCATTGGTGCCTGGGCACCGGTGTTGCTGCTGGTGGCGCGACTGTTCCAGGGCCTGTCGGTGGGCGGTGAATATGGCACCACCGCGACCTATATGAGTGAGGTGGCCCTGCGCGGCCAGCGCGGCTTTTTCGCCTCGTTCCAGTACGTGACCCTGATCGGCGGCCAGTTGCTGGCGGTGCTGGTGGTGGTGATCCTGCAGCAGTTCCTCACCGAACCTGAGCTCAAGGCCTGGGGCTGGAGGATTCCGTTTGTGATCGGCGCCATCGCGGCGGTGATCTCGCTGTTGCTGCGTCGCGCCCTGAAGGAAACCACCAGCAAGGAAACCCGCCAGGACAAGGACGCCGGCAGCATCCGGGCGTTGTTCCGCGATCACAAGGCCGCCTTTATCACCGTGCTCGGCTACACCGCCGGCGGCTCGCTGATTTTCTACACCTTCACCACGTACATGCAGAAGTACCTGGTGAACACCGCCGGCATGACGGCCAAGACCGCCAGTTTCATCATGACTGCCGTACTCTTCCTCTATATGTGCATGCAGCCGTTGTTCGGCCTGCTCTCGGACCGCATCGGCCGGCGTAACAGCATGCTCTGGTTCGGCGCCCTGGGGACCCTGTGCACGGTGCCGATCCTGCTGACCCTGAAGACCGTGACCAGCCCGTTCCTGGCCTTTGTGCTGATCACCCTGGCACTGGCGATCGTCAGTTTCTACACCTCCATCAGCGGCCTGGTCAAAGCCGAGATGTTCCCGGTCCAGGTGCGCGCACTGGGCGTGGGCCTGGCCTACGCGGTGGCGAATGCGATCTTCGGTGGCTCGGCGGAATACGTGGCCCTGAACCTGAAGTCGGTAGGGATGGAAAACGCCTTCTACTGGTATGTGACGGTGATGATGGCGGTGGCCTTCCTGTTCAGCCTGCGCCTGCCGAAAGAAGCGGCCTACCTGCACCACGATCATTGATCGGTTCGCGCGCGTCCTTTACGGACGCGCGTCAATACGTTGGGTTTTTATTTGAAGGGGATAACCGTGGGTTTCGTACGACTTGCCGAAGGTGAACTGCATTACCAGCTTGATGGACCGCCCGAGGCTCCGGTACTGGTGCTGTCCAACTCGTTGGGGACTGACCTGGGGATGTGGGACACCCAGATTCCGCTGTTTGCCGAGCACTTTCGGGTACTGCGTTACGACACCCGCGGTCATGGTCGCTCGCTGGTGACACCGGGGCCTTACAGCATCGAGCAACTGGGGCATGACGTCCTGGCGTTGCTCGACGCGCTGGAGATCGAGCGGGCGCACTTCTGCGGCCTGTCCATGGGCGGTCTGATCGGCCAATGGTTGGGCATCAATGCCGGCCATCGCCTGCACCGGCTGATTGTCTGCAATACGGCCGCCAAGATCGGCGATGCGGCCGGCTGGAATCCACGGATCGAAGCCGTTTCGACGGGCGGCCAGGCGGCGATGCTGGCCCTGCGCGACGGGGCGGTTTCACGCTGGTTCACCCCGGCATTCGCCGAGGCGCACCCGGATCGGGTCAAACCGATTACCGAGATGCTCGCGGCCACCTCGCCCGAGGGCTATGCGGCCAACTGCTGCGCCGTGCGCGACGCCGATTTTCGCGATCAGTTGACGCAGATCCAGCTGCCGTTGCTGGTGATTTCCGGCAGCGAGGACGCGGTGACGCCGCCTTCGGGCGGGATCTTTATCCAGCAGCACGTCGAGGGTGCCGAATACGCCGAGTTCCATGCCGCGCACCTGTCCAACGTGCAGGCCGGTGACGGCTTCAGCCAGCGGGTGCTGGATTTCCTGTCTGCCAGGGTGTGAGGCGTTCCGAGTGAAATCCTTCTCTTTTAGATGAAACTTTCACTGCGGCCTGAACGCCTTCGCGGATGTTGTGCTCTGATAAGGGCGATGGCCCTTCTGCCATTGCCTTGATCCGGACCCATCCCATCCATGAAGTCGTTTGCTGCATTGCTGTCAGGGCTCGTGATCGCCACGAGCCTTGCCGCTTGCATCGGTCCGCCGATGCCCCTGACACCCCAAACCGAACAGGCCCTGCGTTCGCAGCCGCCGATCCGTTTTCTGCTGAGCTTCGATGACGGTCCCAACGCCTCGAGTTTCTGGAACCCGACGGCGTCGGTGCTCGATGACTTGGCGCATAACCCGATCCAACCGGGAATCAAGGCGATATTTTTCGTCCAGACCCGTGCCACCCGAGCGGGTAACAGCGACATCGGTCGTGCGCTGATGCGTCGCGAGCATGCCGAAGGGCATATCCTCGGCTTTCATACCGCGACCCCCTCGCACACCAATCACCGCTCCTTGAGCCCGGAAGAACTGGAGCAGTCGCTCAACAATGGCATTGCGGACATTACGGCGATCACCGGCGCGCCGCCGACGATCCTGCGTCCGCCGTTCTGGAACTACGACAAGCGCACCTTCGCCGCTTACCAGCAGCATGGCCTGCACGTGTTGTTGACCGACCTGAGTGCCAATGACGGCAAGGTCTGGGGTATCACCGCCAGCCCGCAGCGGCGAGCCAACCTGCTCAAGCACCTGGCCGAAGTCCGCGAACAGATCGCCCGTGGTGAAATGCCGGTGGTCGATGGGGTGATTCCGGTGGTGGTGACCTTTCACGACCTCAATCGCTACACCGCCCGGCATATGCAGGAATATCTGCAGATCCTGATGGACTGCGCACGGGACACCGGCGTGCGGACCGCCGAGCAGCCTTTCTATACGGACAGTTCGACCTTGTTGCGAGCGATCATGGCGCGCACGGTGCATGACAGCACCGTGCCCGTGCACCTGCCGGGGTTCTGGAATTGGTGGTGGGACGGCGATTCCCACTAGCCCTTTTGTCCAGGTAAAAAAAGCCCACCTGGAAGCGGTGGGCTGGTGAAGGATCAGCCTTTCGGCGGTTCCTCGGAGATCGGCTTGGCCTGGCCGCTGTTTTCGTACCAGCCACCGCCGAGGGCCTTGTACAGGTTGACCTCGCTGGTGAGCTGCGACAGGCGATCGCTGATCAGCGATTGCTGGGCACTGAACAACGAGCGCTGGGCATCGAGGAAGGTCAGGTTGCTGTCGACACCAATGCGATAGCGACGCTCGGCCAGGCGGTAGTAATCCTGGTTGGCGGCGACCAGGTCACGCTGGGCCTGCAGCTGCTGGTTGAAGGTCTGGCGTGCGGCCAGTCCATCGGAGACTTCCTGGAAGCCGGTCTGAATGGCTTTCTCGTAATTGGCGACGCTGATGTCTTTCTGGATTTTCGAGTAATCCAGGCTGGCTTTCAGGCTACCGGCGTTGAAGATCGGAATGTTGATGCTCGGTGCGAACGACCAGGTTCCCGAACCGCCCTTGAACAGACCGCCCATGTCCGGGCTCAAGGTCCCGGCATTGGCGGTCAGGCTGATGCTTGGGAAGAACGCTGCGCGGGCGGCGCCGATATTGGCGTTGGCCGCCTGCAACTGGTGCTCGGCGCCGAGAATATCCGGACGTCGTTGCAGCAGCTCGGACGGCAGGCCGGCCGGCATGTCGCTGAGCAGCTTGGCCGACAGCGGTTGAGCCGTCGGCAGGTTGGCCGGGATACCGCTACCGAGCAACAGGGTCAGGTTGTTCTGGTCCTGGGCCACCTGGCGGGTGAATTGTGCCAGGCTGCTGCGGGCACCTTCTACGGAGGTCCGCGCCTGGCTCACATCCAGGGCGGAAGCCACGCCGACTTCGTTACTGCGTGCGGTCAGCTTGTAGCTTTCCTCATAGGCCGACAGGGTGTTCTGGGTCAGCTTGAGCAGTTCCTTGTCGGCCTGCCAGGTCAGGTAGGCGTTGGCCACACTGGCCACCAGGCTGATCTGGGTGGTGCGGCGGGCTTCTTCGCTGGCGAAGTAAGTCTGCAGTGCCTGCTCGCTCAAGCTACGGACGCGGCCGAACAGGTCCAGCTCATAGGAACTGACGCCGAGGGTCGCCGAGTACTGGCTGTTGATCGTTTCCCTGCCGGTGCTCGAGACGGCGGCCGGCACCCGTTGCCGACTGCCGTTGCCATTGGCCGTGACCGCCGGGAACAGGTCCGCGCGCTGGATCTGGTACTGGGCGCGGTAGGCGTCGATATTCAATGCCGCGACCCGCAGGTCGCGGTTGTTTTCCAGGGCCACCTGGATCAGCTGTTGCAGTGCCGGGTCGTTGAAGAACTGGCGCCAGCCCTGTTCGGCGGCCGCGACATTCGCCGCCTGGGCCGGCGAGTAGGCCGGTCCTTGCGGGTACTGCGCCGCTACCGGCGCTTCGGGGCGCTGGTAGTCGGGGATCAACGAGCAACCGCTGAGCACGAAGGCCGCGACCGCTACACTGAGAAGGGACTTGCTCATTGGCCAGCCTCGTTGCTTGGAGTTTCAGTAGTGTCTGACTTCTTGTGCTTCTTCTCGCCGCCGATGGACGACACCGATACGAAGAACAGCGGAACCCAGAAGATCGCCAGAATCGTCGCGGTGATCATACCGCCAATCACGCCCGTACCGATGGCGTGCTGGCTACCCGAACCGGCACCGGTGGAAATCGCCAACGGCACCACGCCGAGGATGAACGCCAGGGAGGTCATGATGATCGGACGCAGACGCATCCGACAAGCCTCGACGGCGGCATCGATCAGGCTGCGGCCCTGTTCATGCAGTTCCTTGGCGAATTCGACGATCAGGATGGCGTTTTTCGCCGCCAGGCCGATGGTCGTCAACAGGCCCACCTGGAAATACACATCGTTGGACAGCCCGCGGAAGGTCGTCGCCAACAGCGCGCCGATGATCCCCAGCGGTACCACCAGCACCACGGCGATGGGGATCGACCAGCTCTCGTACAGCGCGGCGAGACACAGGAAGACCATCAGCAGCGACAGGGCGAACAACGCCGGCGCCTGGGAGCCGGACAGCTTCTCCTCGTACGACAGGCCGGTCCAGGAAATCCCGACGCCGGCCGGCAGTTTCGCGGCGATGGCTTCGACTTCCGCCAGGGCCTGGCCGGTACTGTAGCCGGGGGCCGGAGCACCGAGGATCTCCACGGCGGCGACGCCGTTGAAACGCGAGAGCTTCGGCGAACCGTAGACCCACTCGCCCTTGGCGAAGGCGGAGAACGGCACCATGACCCCGGCGGTGTTGCGCACGTACCACTTCTGCAGGTCCTCAGGACTCATCCGTGAACTCGGTTTACCTTGCACGAACACCTTCTTCACCCGACCACGGTCGATGAAGTCGTTGACATAACTGGCACCCAGCGCAATCGACAAGCTGTTGTTGATGTCCGATAGGGACAGGCCCAAGGCGCTGGCGCGTTCGTCGTCGATGCTCAGTTGGTACTGCGGCTCATCGTTCAGTCCGTTCGGACGCACCTGACTGAGCACCTTGCTCTGCGCGGCCATGCCGAGGAACTGGTTACGGGCGGCCATCAACTTCTCGTGACCGATACCGGCCTTGTCTTGCAGATAGACGTCGAAACCGATGGCGTTACCCAG
Organism: Pseudomonas sp. MWU12-2319; assembly: GCF_023242525.1. Taxonomy (NCBI): domain Bacteria; kingdom Pseudomonadati; phylum Pseudomonadota; class Gammaproteobacteria; order Pseudomonadales; family Pseudomonadaceae; genus Pseudomonas; species Pseudomonas sp. MWU12-2319. The sequence continues at coordinate 332,313 of NZ_JALJES010000005.1, read as the reverse complement.
CTCCAGTACGGCCGGAGGGGCGAAGGCAAACACCATCGCATCGCGGAAGGAGAAGAAGTGCTGCTGCGCGCGGGCGGCGAGGCCGAACACGCTGTTCTGGCTGGTGCGCTCATGCCATGGCTTGAGCATGATGAAGCCCAGGCCCGAGCTCTGGCCATTACCGGCGAAGTTGAAACCGTTCACGGTAAACACCGAGGCCACGGTGTCGGATTCCTTGGTCAACAGATACTCACGCATCTCGTCGAGGACCGCCTGGGTCCGCTCGGCACTGGAACCGGATGGCGTCTGTACCTGGGCGAACAGTACGCCCTGGTCTTCTTCCGGCAGGAACGAGGTCGGAATGCGCAGGAACAACCAGATCATGCCGGCAAAGATGATCACGTAGACCAGCAGGTACGGCGCCTTGTGGCGCAGGATGCTGCCGACGGTGCGCTCATAGCCACGCACACTGCGATCGAAATTGCGGTTGAACCAGCCGAAGAAGCCGCGTTTGGCCGTGCCGTGGTCGCCCTTGGCGATCGGTTTGAGCATGGTGGCGCACAGTGCCGGGGTGAAGATCAGGGCAACCATCACCGACAGGGCCATGGCCGAGACGATGGTGATCGAGAACTGTTTGTAGATCACCCCGGTGGAGCCGGCGAAGAACGCCATGGGCAGCAGTACCGCCGAGAGCACGAGGGCGATACCCACCAATGCGCCCTGGATCTGCCCCATGGATTTCTTGGTCGCTTCCTTGGGTGACAGGCCTTCCTCGCTCATCACCCGTTCGACGTTTTCCACCACGACGATGGCATCGTCCACCAGCAAGCCGATGGCCAGCACCATGCCGAACATGGTCAGGGTGTTGATGCTGAAACCGGCCGCCGCGAGGATCCCGAAGGTCCCGAGCAGTACCACCGGTACGGTCATGGTGGTGATGATGGTGGCGCGGAAGTTCTGCAGGAACAGGAACATCACCAGGAACACCAGCACGATCGCCTCGACCAGGGTTTCAACCACGCCCTTGATCGATTCGGTCACCACCGGGGTGGTGTCGTACGGGTAGACCACTTGCATGCCCGGCGGGAAGAACGGCTCCAGGGTGGCGATGGTCTGGCGCAAGGCCTTGGCGGTGTCCAGGGCGTTGGCGCCGGCAGCGAGTTTCACTGCCAGGCCGGAGGCCGGCTTGCCATTGTACTGGGCGTTGATGCTGTAGTTTTCACCGCCGAGGGCGACATCGGCGACATCCCCCAGGCGTACTTGCGAGCCGTCCTGGTTGACCTTGAGCAGGATCGCCTTGAACTGTTCGGCGGTCTGCAGGCGGGTCTTGCCGATGATGGTGGCGTTCAGCTGTTGGCCGGGCATGGCCGGCAGCCCACCGAGTTGCCCGGAGGCTACCTGGACGTTCTGCGCGGCGATGGCGGTTTTCACGTCCACCGGGGTCAGCTTGAAGTTGTTCAACTTGGCCGGGTCAAGCCAGATGCGCATCGCATACTGGGCACCGAACACCTGGAAGTCACCGACACCGGCGGTCCGCGAGATCGGGTCCTGCATGTTGGAAACGATGTAGTTGGCCAGGTCGTCGCGGTTCATGCTGCCGTCTGTCGAGACAACACCAATCACCATCAGGAAGTTCTTCACCGACTTGGTCACGCGGATACCCTGCTGCTGCACTTCTTGCGGCAGCAGCGGGGTGGCCAGGTTCAGTTTGTTCTGCACCTGGACCTGGGCGGTATCGGGGCTGGTGCCCTGATTGAAGGTCGCTGTGATGGTCATGCTGCCGTCGGAGTTACTCGACGACTCGATATAACGCAGGTTGTCGATACCGTTGAGTTGCTGCTCGATCACCTGGACCACGGTGTCCTGCACGGTCTGCGCCGAAGCGCCCGGGTAGGTCACGGCAATCGCGATGGCCGGCGGTGCAATGGCCGGGTACTGGTTGATCGGCAACTTGAGGATCGATAGAGCCCCGACCAACATGATCACCAAGGCGATCACCCAGGCGAAAATCGGGCGGTCGATAAAAAATTTCGACATGGTTTACTCCCCTTTGCTGCCTGCGGCTTTAACTGTGGCCGGGGCAGGTGCCGGGTTGGCTGCCTTCACATTGCTGGCTTCGGAGGCCTTGACTTCAACGCCAGGACGCACGAACTGGAGACCTTCGGTGATCACCCGATCGCCGGCTTTCAGGCCGTCTTCGATCAGCCATTGGTTGCCGACGGTACGGCTGGCCTTGAGCTGACGCAGTTCGACCTTGTTGTCCGGGCCGACGACCAGGGCGGTCGGGGTGCCCTTCAGGTCGCGGGTCACGCCTTGTTGCGGGGCGAGAATCGCGGCGCTGTTCACACCGGCCTGCAATTGGGCATGCACGAACATGCCGGGCAGCAGGGTGTGATCCGGGTTCGGGAACACCGCCCGCAGGGTCACGGAGCCGGTGGTTTCATCCACGGTGACTTCCGAGAACTCCAGCTTGCCGTCCTGCTTGTACTGGCTGCCGTCTTCCAGGGTCAGCTTGACCGAGGCGGCATTGTCGCCGGCTTTCTGCAGGCGACCGCTTTCCAGCTCGCGACGCAGTTGCAGCAGTTCGGCGGTGGACTGCGTCACGTCGACGTAGATCGGGTCGAGCTGCGAGATCGTTGCCATGGCGTTGGTCTGGCCACTGCTGACCAGCGCGCCTTCGGTCACCGAGGAACGACCGATACGGCCGGACAGCGGCGCGTAGACCTTGGTGTAACGCACGTTGATCTGGGCGCTTTGCAGGGCCGCTTCCGATTGCAGGCGGTTGGCGACGGCGGTGTCGTACTCCTGACGGCTGACGGCCTGCTCATTCACCAGTTGCTTGTAGCGATCGGAAATCGACTTGGTCGATTGCAGGTTCGCTTCGGCGCTTTTCAAGGTCGCTTCATAGACCGATGGGTCGATCTGGTACAGCTGCTGGCCGGCTTTGACATCGCCGCCTTCCTTGAACAGACGCTTGAGAATGATGCCATTGACCTGTGGGCGAACTTCCGCGATGCGGTACGCCGTGGTCCGGCCGGGCAGGTCGGAAGTCAGGGTAAACGGTTGGGCTTGCAGGGTGACGACGCCGACCTGAGGCGCGGCGGGAGCTGGCGCAGCCGCCTTTTCCTCTTTACATCCGCTGAGCAGCGATGCCAGGGCGACGGCAGTGACCAGAGCGGTAACAGCTGGCTTGAGTTGCATGAAGATCCTCGGGTCAGGCGCGCACGATGCGCACAAGAAAAGTGGAAGGGTAAGAAAGGTGATCCGGGTGGATAAATAGGTTGCTAATGAATATACTTACATTCATGGTTGTTTGTAAATACTTGCGCTTTGCGCAGAAATAGTTACAAAGCATGTAATTTAGCCCGGGAAAAGGCACAAGAATCGCCTCCCGCCATTAAGTTCCGATTACGCCCGGCGTTGCTCCGTGGCACCCTGATTGAGGTTTTACTGCCATGGTCCGTCGCACCAAAGAGGAAGCTCAGGAGACCCGGAGACAGATACTCGAAGCTGCCGAAAAGGCCTTCTATGAGCGTGGTGTGGCGCGCACGACCCTGGCCGACATCGCGACCCTGGCGGGCGTGACCCGGGGTGCGATCTATTGGCATTTCAGCAACAAGGCCGAGTTGGTGCAGGCGATGCTCGACAGCCTCCACGAGCCGCTGGATGCGTTGGCCCGGGCGAGCGAGAGTGAAGAGGAAGTCGATCCGCTGGGCTGCATGCGCACGTTGTTGATCCATGTGCTTCGTCAGGTTGCGCTGGACCCCCAGACCCGGCGAATCAACGAAATTCTGTTTCATAAGTGCGAGTTCACCGATGAAATGTGTGACCTGCGCCGTCAGCGCCAGGCCGCCAGTGTGGACTGCAATCTGAAGATCGGCCTGACCTTGCGTAACGCCATTGCCCGCGGACAATTGCCCGAGCAACTCGACCCGGCCCGTGCGGCCATTGCCATACACGCTTACATCCATGGGATCATTGCTCAATGGCTGTTGGTCTCCGACAGCTTTGAACTGCAGACGGAAGCGGAGCGTCTGGTCGACACTGGGCTGGACATGCTGCGCTTGAGCCCGGGCCTGCGCAATTAAGTCAAAATGCGTAATTGATTCTAGTTGTATCAGAGTCGGACGCGAGCAAAGTTGATGCGTCATATCGACAGATATCAGCTGACCATTATCTACCCGACAGCTTTATCTTGGTAGTTAGTAAGCTACGTATTTTGTAGCGAAAGTGTTGCGACTCTGTGAATGAATGTGCCGATTTGTTGCACAAATTGCTGAGCGGGCGCTCAACGGCATGGTGATGCTGGCTCTCTGCGGGCTGGCGGTGGCCTGGGGGAGGGGGCCGGCGGCGACAAGGCCCGGTGTTTTTCCCCGCAGGCTCTGTCTTGACCCGGTGTTGACCACCGCGATTGTTCAATACTCGATACAACTCAACTCATGCTGAACTTGACGTTGTAGCTGTAGGGGGGCGCCTTGAGGGTTTTGCTCAGGCGCGCCTTGCAGGAAGCCTGGCGCTCACCGATGGACTCGGCTTTCCTGATCCAGATGGGCAGGTAGTTGGGGCGCTGGGTGTGGGCGAAGCGTTCTTCCAGGGTATGTTGGGCAACGAATCGGCACTTGCGTGGCCCGGCGCCATAGATAAACCAGGCCCGCGGCCCGTCCAGTACCAGTTCACGGCGCTCGCCACTGGCGATGTTGAAACTTGACGGCGCCGCGCCGTGCAGGTCGAGGCCGGTGCCCAGGAGTTCGAGGGGCTCGGGGGAGTCGTTGCTGATCTCGATGGACGTGACTATTTTGGAAAAGCCCGGTGTTGACGGGTCTGGTTCTGCGGCGCCAGGTCCGAACGTGTCGCCGTCAGCCGCGCCGGTGGCGAAGGCGGCCAATGAAATCAGGCCCGAGAGTACGGCACAGAACAGGGCGAGGCTGATGGACTGCAAGAGGGGTGTCATCTTATTAATTCCTTTTAATGAGGTCTTTTGAGACAGCGTCATCCCATGACACTGCGCGCCTGGCCGATTCCGGCGGGCTGCTGGGTAAGTATGGGGTTTGCTACCGAAAATACCCGGAGTAAAGGGCAGCGTCGTATGTAGGCTTATTCCTGTATTGGGGTGAGTTGCTTCAATGAATATGGCGAGTTGCAGGCGACTGTCCTACCCGCCGCCCACAAAAAAGCCCCGGCACTTTCGGGCCGGGGCTTGCTGCTGGCGAGCTTTGTGGGCGCGTGCTTACAGCGTCGGGTAGTCGATATAGCCGACCGGGCCTTTGCCGTAGAAGGTTTCCGGGTGCGCCGGGTTCAATGGCGCATCGGCCTTCAGACGGGCTGGCAGGTCCGGGTTGGCAATGAACGGCACGCCGAAGGCCACCGCATCGGCCTTGCCGCTGGCCAGCCAGGCGTTGGCGCTGTCCTTGGTGAAACGTTCGTTGGCGATGTAAGGGCCGCCGAACGCCGCCTTAAGTTGTGGGCCAAGGCTGTCGCCGGCTTCTTTCTCGCGGGAGCAGATAAACGCGATACCGCGCTTGCCCAGTTCACGAGCGACGTAGGTGAAGGTCTGCGAAAGGTTCTCATCACCCATGTCATGGGAATCGGCGCGTGGCGCCAGGTGCATGCCGACACGACCTGCGCCCCAGACTTCGATCACGGCGTCAGTCACTTCGAGCATCAGGCGCGCACGGTTTTCCACGGAACCGCCGTAGTTGTCGGTGCGCCGGTTGGTGCTGCTTTGCAGGAACTGGTCGAGCAGGTAGCCGTTGGCGCCGTGGATTTCCACACCGTCGAAACCGGCGGCCTTGGCGTTTTCCGCACCGACCCGGTAAGCGTCGACGATGTCGGCGATTTCAGCGGTTTCCAGGGCGCGTGGGGTCGGGTAGTCCGACAGTGGGCGCACCAGGCTGACATGGCCCTTGGGCTGGATGGCGCTCGGTGCGACCGGCAGTTCGCCGTTCAGGTACGAGGGATGGGAAACCCGGCCCACGTGCCACAGTTGCAGGAAAATCCGCCCGCCGGCAGCGTGGATAGCCTTGGTCACGTTGGCCCAGCCACGCACCTGGTCGTTGGACCAGATACCCGGGGTGTCCGGGTAGCCGACGCCCATTGGGGTCACGGAGGTGGCTTCGCTGAGGATCAGGCCGGCGGAGGCGCGCTGTACGTAGTACTCGGCCATCAGGGCGTTGGGTACGCGACCTTCATCGGCGCGGCAGCGGGTCAGCGGGGCCATGATGATGCGGTTGGGCAGTTCGAGGTCGCCCAGTTTGATCGGATCGAAAATAGTTGCCATGTGTACAACCCTCGTTATCAGTTAGTCGCGGAATTCAGTGGATAGCAGGCGCCAGTTCGTCGTTGTCGCTCTGGCGAAAGGTAATCAGGGTCACCAGCAGGGCCAGGACCGCCAATGCCGCGGCGGCCAGGGGCACGCTGGTGAGGCCGAAGCCGTTGGCGATGACGCTGCCGCCGATCCAGGCCCCGAGGGCATTGCCGACGTTGAAGGCGCCGATGTTCAGGGTCGAGACCAGGTTGGGGGCGGCCTGGCCGTAGGTCACCACGTTGATCTGCAGGGCCGGCACGGCGGCGAAGCAGGCCGTGGCCCAGAGGAACAGGGTGATCTCGGCGGGGATCAGCACCAGGCTGCTCCAGGTCAGCGCGGTGGCCAGTACGGCCATGGCGATGAACACGCCGATCAGCGTCGCGGCGAGGTTCTTGTCCGCCAGCTTGCCGCCGATGATGTTGCCGAGGGTCAGGCCCAGGCCCATCAGCACCAGGGTCCAGGTCACGCCCCGTGGCGAGACGCCGGTGACTTCGCCGAGCAGCGGCGCGATATAGGTGAACAGGGCGAACACGGCGGCGGAGAACAGTGCGGTCATGCTCAGAGAGAGCCAGAGCCCGGCGCCCTTGAGTGCCGCCAGTTCGGCGCGCATGTCGAGTTTTTCCTCGTCGTGCTTGGCCGGCAGGTAGCGGATCAGGCCGATCAGCGCGATCACGCCGATCACGGTCACCGCCCAGAAGGTCGAGCGCCAGCCGGCTTCTTGGCCCAGTGCGGTGCCCAGCGGTACACCGAGCACGTTGGCCAGGGTCAGGCCGGTGAACATCAGGGCTACCGCCGAGGCACGCTTGTCCGGGGTCACCAGGTTGGCCGCCACCACCGAACCGATACCGAAGAAGGCACCGTGGCACAGGGCGGTGATGATCCGGGCGAACATCAGCACGTTGTAGTCACTGGCGATGGCACAGAGCAGGTTGCCGACGATAAAGATCCCCATCAGCGCGACCAGGGCCGTCTTGCGCGGCAGCCGTGCGGTGGCCATGGCCATGAACGGTGCGCCGATCGCCACGCCCAGGGCATAGCCGGTCACCAGCCAGCCGGCGCCGGGAATCGACACGCCCAGGTCCGCCGCCACATTGGGCAGCAGGCCCATGATGACGAACTCCGTGGTGCCGATGGCGAAAGCGCTGAGGGCCAGGATGAGTAACGAGAGGGGCATCTTGTGCGGTCCTTGTTTAGAGCTCTTGGCTCATGATGCGGAGGAATTCCTGGATGGTTTCCTCATTGCGTTTGAAGAAGTGCCATTGACCGGCTTTCTGGCTGCTGATCAACCCGGCGCGTTGCAGGGTCGCCAGGTGCGCGGACACGGTGGACTGCGACAGGCCGCAGCGCTGGTCGATCTGTCCGGCGCAGATGCCGTACTCATGGTTGTGGTGCTGTTCAGGGAACTGGTTTTTCGGGTCTTTCAGCCAGCTGAGAATGTCTCGGCGTACTGGGTGTGCCAGCGCTTTTATTATTTCGTCGAGGTCAAGGGGCATGGTCGTTGCTCGGGGTGGGTAAAACGTTATATCGCGATGGGGCGAAATATATATCGGTATTTCGCGATACACCAATATGATTTTGATCTGAACTCAGTGTGGTTCGCTATATCGGGTTATAACGATATAGGCTGACGAGGTGCTAAGCTGTCGACCATGAATTATCTCGCACACCTGCATCTGGGCGGCCAGCGCCCGGAACAACTGCTCGGCAGCCTCTATGGCGATTTCGTCAAGGGTCGCGTGCAAGGGCAGTTCACCCCCTCGATCGAAGCGGCGATTCAGCTGCATCGCCATATCGATGTGTTTACCGATCGGCACCCTTTGGTGGGTCAGTCCTTGTCGCGGTTTTCCCTGACACGGCGGCGCTATGCCGGGATCGCCCTGGATGTGTTCTTCGATCACTGCCTGGCGCGGGATTGGGCGCTCTATGCCGAAGGCGAATTGGACAGCTTTACCGCCCAGGTCTATCGCGTGCTGGAAAGTGAGCGGAATCTGCCGGGGCGTCTGGCCGAGATCGTGCCTTATATGGTGGCGAACGACTGGCTGGGTTCCTACCGCGATTTCGAGGTGCTGGGACAGGTGTTGCGAGGGATTTCGCGGCGTTTGTCGCGGCCGGAGGCGCTGCTGCATGCGATGGGCGAATTGGAGGGGTTGTATGAGCCGTTGAGCGAGGACTTCCGGCTGTTCTATCCCGAGCTGCTGGCGTTTTCCCGCGCTCACTCGTTGAGTGAGCGCGATCCCCTGTAGCCTGGCTCGCCGGGTTTTATGCCGCTTCCGATCGAGCCGTTTCGGTTTCGGCCTGACGCGGTGCCGAACGTTTCACTTCAGCCACCTCACCGAACAACGCCATCTGAACCGCCTGTTGCGCCTGGAAGGCCAGCGCCGCGCGTTCCTGGCCGTTGCAGGCGATCGGTTCGAGAATCTGGATCTCCACATCGCCCTGGTCGTTGGAAAACAGGCGCATCAGGTGCGAGAGCAGATCGTCGTCGCCAATGAACGGGGCCAGCAGGTCCGGCTTGCCGTCGCGCAGATAACGAATGGCCACCGGTTGCAAGGCCACGTCCGCATCAATCGCCGCCGACAGCAGGCGACCATGGAAGGTGCGCAGCGAACGACCGTCGGTGGTGGTGCCCTCCGGAAACATCAGCAAGGGGTGTTGCTGCTCCAGGTGACGGGTCATCTGCTTGCGGATCAGTTGGCTGTCGCCCGAGCCACGGCGGATGAACAGGCTGCCGGCTTTCGCCGCCAACCACCCGGCCACTGGCCAGGTCCGTACTTCGGCCTTGGACAGGAAGGACATCGGGGCCAAGCCGCCGAGCAGGGCGATATCGGTCCAGGACACGTGGTTGCTGACCCACAGCATCGGCCGGCTCGGCAGTTCGCCGCGCACGGTTACGCGAAAGGGCAGGGCATTGCTCAGGCGCGCCATGAAAAAGCGTGACCAGCGTTGCCGCCGGACCATGGAGTTGGCGACCCCCAGGCGTTCGAAAACCCCGAATACGCTGGCCATGCTCAGGCCGAGCCCCACCACCACCAGCACCCGTGCGATGCGGCCGTATACCCGTAGGCGGCTCATCAGACTGCCGCCTTGAAGTGCCGGGCATAGCGTGGGCACAAGTCGTCGCGCTTGAGCAGGATAAATACGTCGGCTACCTGGAAGTCTTCGTCCCAGCACGGCTCGCCGCAGATCTTCGCGCCCAGGCGCATGTAGGCCTTGAGCAAAGGAGGCATTTCGGCGATGACGTTGCCGGGAATATCCAGTGACGGCAGCGGCTTTTTCGGTTCGGCGCGCAGGTGCTCGTTGCACAGGTAGCGTTCGCGCAGGCGCTGCATGATCGCCTGGGCCTGGATTCCGCCGTCCTGCATCGAGATGCTGGCGCACCCCATCAGGTAGCTGTAGCCGCCTTCGTTGAGGATTTCGGCCAGTTCGCTCCAGAGCACGGCGATGGTACCGCCATTGCGGTAGGCCGGATCGACGCAGGTACGGCCGATTTCCAGGATCGGCCCTTGCAGATGGCCCAGGCCGTGGAGGCTGAATTCTTCTTCACTGTAGTAACGGCCCAGGGTGTTGGCGGCCTTGTGGTCGAGCAGGCGGGTGGTGGCCACCAGGCGACCGCTGTTCAGGTCGCGCACGCCGATATGGGCGCAGTGCACATCATAATCATCCATGTCCAGGCCCAGTTCAGCGCCCTTGAGCTTGGCATTGAATTCGCCGCTGAAGACGTTGAAGCGCAAGGCCTGGGCTTCTTGCAATGCCGCGGCGCCCAACAGGCGTTCGGCTTGCAGGCGGCGTTCACTGCCGGTGTCGCTGATGCGGGCGATCTGGGTCATTACGAGTCTCCGGTTGCCGGCCAGGGGTGCGGCCAGTCGACTTTGTTGTGCAAAGTCAGGCTATTTAGCCCCGGTGTCATCGCCATGAAGCTTTGGTGATGCTTATATGACAGGGTCCCGGGATGGGCCACTCAAGGCGCCGAGACCTTGAATACTCCCCAAAACCCGTAGGAGCAGGGCTTGCCCGCGAAGGGGGCCTTGAGAACGCAAAAGGCTTCGCTGGCAAGCCCTGCTCCCACAGGTTTTATATTCGGCCTCGGAGAATCCGTGCCCCGGATTGTCATCAAACGCGCTTAAGCTGGCGCGAGGCTATTTCTGCGAGCGGGCTCCATGTCCAAGGGTTCGACCTTTTTTCCTGCCTTGTTGTTGGCGTTCTGCGTCACCGCGCGTGCCGAGGTCTGGCCGGCTGAAGACTGGTCCCTGGGGCCGCAGGTGTCCGGGCCGGCGGTTGCGGCCCTGGAGTCCTACGCGTTTCCCGCCCGTGACGATGACACGCGAAAAGGCATTCGTAGCGATGCGCTGTTGGTGATTCGCCATGGCCAGATCGTCTATGAGCGTTATGCCGGTCCCACCAGCGTCAACACCCCGCACCTCACCTGGTCCGTCAGCAAAAGCGTGATGGCCGCCGTGCTTGGCGTGGCCTATGGCCAAGGCCTGTTCCAGCTGCATGATTCGGCGGCGCGCTTCTATCGACCCATGCGCGCCCATCCCAATGTGACCCTGGAACACCTGATGAACTGGTCCTCCGGTATCGACTGGCAGGAGGACTACGAATACGCGCCGCTGAAGTCATCGGTGGTGGCGATGCTCTACACCCTTGGGCACACCGATATGGCTGGCTACACCGCCGGCCATGGTGAGTTCGCCCGGCCGGGGCAGGCCTTCCGTTATTCCAGTGGCGACAGCAACGTACTGTCCGCCGCCTTGCGCCGGATTGTCGGTGCCAAGCGTTACCCGAACTATCCCTGGACAGCTCTGTTTGACCCGCTGGGTATTCGCAGCGCGGTCTGGGAACGCGATGCCAGCGGCACTTTCGTGGCCTCGTCCTATGTCTATATGACGGCGAGGGATCTGGCGCGGATCGGCCTGTTGATGGAGCGCGAGGGACGCTGGGGGGAACGGCAACTGCTGCCCAGGGCCTGGGTGAATTTCAACCTGCGGCCCTTCGCCGGCTACAAACCAGGGCAGGACGAAGCCGTGGGCGGCGGCCAGTGGTGGCTCAATCGTTCGATCAAGGGCGCCGCCAAGCCCTGGCCGGATGCGCCGCCGGACACCTTCGCCGCCCTCGGGCACTGGGGCCAGGTGTTGTACGTGATCCCCAGCGCGGACCTGGTTATCGTGCGCTACGGCGATGACCGCGACGGCAGCTACCGGCACAACGAACTGCTCAAACGAGCACTGGCGGCGTTCGCGCCGACGGTGGCGCCATGAGTACCAAGGGATTTGTGCGCCGGCGTCCGCTGGTCAGTCTGTTGTTGGTGTTGCTGGTGGCCCTGGGCACCTGGACCTGGCATGAGCGGCAGGCCTTGCACGCTTTTCCGGGGATCATCAGCGCCTATACCGCCAAGGAATACTGTTCCTGCCGTTATGTGATGAACAATTCGGCGGACTATTGCCTGGGGTACGTCAAACAGTCGGTTCCGGTCAGTGATTTCCATGATGATCCCCAGCAACACCGGGTCACCGCCCGGGGGCTGGGGCGCAGCAGCAGTGCTGTCTGGGTTGGCCCGCGCGAGGGCTGCCGGCTGGAGCCCTGATCCGTGGTTTGCCACCTCTATCCGTGGCGGGTAAGGTGGTGCCTACGTTCAATCAGGAGCTTGCATGCACCGGTCCCGCCTATTTCTGGCCCTGCTCGGGGTGCTCGCCCTGCCGGCACAGGCCAACTGGTACCTGGACAATGAGTCCTCACGCCTGTCGTTCATCAGCACCCACAACGCCGATATTTCCGAAGTCCATCGTTTCCTGACCTTGCACGGCAAGATCGACGGTCGGGGCCTGGCGACCCTGGAAGTGGAACTGGAGTCGGTCAGCACTGGCATTCCCCTGCGCGACGAGCGCTTGCGTCGCGACCTGTTCGAGATCAAGACCTGGCCCGAGGCGCAGATCGTCGCGCAGATCAATGTCCAGCCGATCAGCGACCTGGCGTCTGGCGCACAACTGGAGCTGCGCCTGCCGCTGGTGGTGAAGCTGCGCGGCAAGGAGCACAGCTACAACGCCGAACTGCTGGCGACCCGACTCGATGACCGGCGTTTCCAGGTGGTGACCCTGGAGCCGTTGGTGCTGCATGCCGAAGACTTCGACCTGCTGCCAGGGCTGGCGACATTACGCAAGGCCGCCGGTCTGTCGGCCATCAGTTTGTCGGTACCGGTGGGTGCGGTACTGATTTTCGCGGCGCGCTGACATGGCCGGGGCGATTTTCCCTTGGCGGGCCGACAACGCTTTCGAACTGTTGATCGACGGCCCGAATTTTTTCCCTCGGATGTTTGAGGCGATTGCCCGGGCCGAGCGGCAGGTGGAGCTGGAGCTCTATCTGGTGGAGGCCGGTGCCTGTGCCGAGGCCATGGTCCGGGTGCTGGCCGAAGCGGCCGAACGGGGCGTGCGGGTGCGTTGCCTGTTCGATGATTACGGCAGCCTTGCGTTTACCCTTGGCCTGCGTCGACGCTTGACCGAGGCCGGGGTCGAGCTGCGTTTCTACAATCGTCTGAGCTGGCGCCGTTGGGTGCGTAATCTCTACCGCGATCATCGCAAGCTCTTGTTGGTGGATCAGTCCCTGGCGGTGGTCGGCGGTACCGGTGTTACCGATGAATTCTGGACCCCGGGCGAAGAGCGCTTCGAATGGCACGAAGTCATGGTGCGGATCAGCGGTCCCCTGGTACTTGACTGGCAACTGCTGTTCGACCGCCAGTGGCTGGCCAACGCCCAGCGTGCGGCCTGGAAACCCGTAACGCCTTTCGGTCTGCCACGCCTGCCGCGAGTTCCACCGGCCGGGCAGGGCCTGGGCCGGGTAGCCTACGCCGATGCCCGGCAGCACCGGGACATCCTGCGCTCTCTGGTGCGGGCGCTGAACAGCGGCCAGGAGCGGGTCTGGTTGGCGACCCCGTATTTCCTGCCGACCTGGAAAGTCCGCCGCTCCCTGCGCCGGGCCGCCAATCGAGGCATCGATGTGCGGCTGCTGCTGACCGGGCCGCGTACCGATCATCCCTCGGTGCGCTATGCCGGCCATCGTTATTATCCGCGCCTGCTCAGGGCCGGGGTGCAGATTTTCGAGTACCAGCCGTGCTTCCTGCATCTGAAAATGGTGCTGATCGATGACTGGGTCAGCATTGGCTCGTGCAATTTCGATCACTGGAACCTGCGCTTCAACCTGGAGGCCAATCTCGAAGCCCTCGATCCGTCGTTGACCCGGGCGGTGGAGGCCAGTTTCCTCTACGATTTCGCCCTCAGCGAGCCGGTCAGCCTGCAGGACTGGAAGGCACGGCCGCTATGGCGGCGGGTCAAGCAGCGGCTATGGGGTTGGGTTGATCGGTTGGTAGTCAATGCGCTGAATCGGCGGGGTTGATAGACTCCAGTCCAATACGCCTTGCGCCCAGGAATTGCCGATGACTGCTTCGTTGCTCATGGCTGTGCTCGCCTCCGGCTTTATCTACGGCATTACCCCGGGGCCCGGTGTGCTGGCGGTCTTCGGCATCGGTGCGGCCCGCGGACGGGTGGCGGGGGCGGGGTTTCTCTGTGGGCACTTGTTGGGCGATGTGATCTGGTGCAGCACGGCGCTGGTGGCCATCGTCGGCGCCCGGGAAATCGGCAGCAGTGCGTTCGATATCCTTGGTGTACTCAGCGGTCTCTACCTGTTCTGGCTGGGCCTGCGGGCGATCCGCACCCGGCGCTCCAGTGCCGAGACGCCCCAGGGCGCGGCGCGGCAACCCTTCGTACACGGCATCCTGTTCGGCCTGACCAACCCCAAGGCTTACCCGGTGGCGGTCGCAACTTTTACTGCCTTGCTTTCCAGTCGTGCCGAACTGTTGCAGTGGTCGATGTTGCCTTGGCTGATTTTTCTCAGTTTCCTTGGCGGTGTCGCGGCATACGCTATCCTCATTGGTGTTGTCGGCGCCCGGCGGGTCAGGGCGTTTTACCAGCGGCACGAGTTGATAATCACCCGCTTATGTGGCGTGATGTTTATCGGCTTCGCCATCAATGCGCTGGTCCATGCGTTGCCGGGATTGATGCCGAACAAGGCTTGAATCTGCTGCAAGGGGAGGGCAGGAAGCCGGTGTTTCCATGGATAGATGCTGACGCTTACTTTTTTGGGCGATCTCTTTCTGATGGAATCCAAGACTGTCACACCGCTGGCCAGCTTTATCGACCTGTTGATGGACGCCGTGTGCGCGGTGGATATCGAAGGGCGATTCGTTTTTGTCAGCGCCGCCTGCGAGCGGATCTTCGGCTACACCCAGGGCGAACTGATCGGTATGCCGATGATCAACCTGGTGCTGCCGGCAGACCGCGAGCGCACGTTGATGGCCGCCAGCGAAATCATGGGCGGTCAGCCCAAACCGTATTTTGAAAACCGCTATGTGCGCAAAGATGGCCAGGTGGTGCATATCATGTGGTCGGCGCGCTGGTCCGAGGTCGACCAGTTGCGTATCGCCGTGGCCCGGGATATCACCGAGCGCAAGCTGGCGGAGTCTCGGCAGGCGGCGCTCTACGCGATTTCCGAGGCCGCCCACGCCACCGAGGATCTGCTGGCGCTGTTCCAGCGGGTGCACCAGATCATCGGCGAATGGCTGCCGGCGGAGAACTTTTGCGTGGCGCTTTACGATCAGCAGCGCGATCAGCTGAGTTTTCCCTACCATATTGACGACCGCCGCCAACCGCACACGGTCGACCGTAACTGTGCCGAGATCGTGCGCAGCGGCCAGCCCCTGTTGCTGAACATTGAAGGCGCACCCTCTTGCCTGGGCGTGCCGTTGAATTCACAGAACGGCACCATTGGTGCGTTGTTGGTAAAAAGCAGCGGTGGCGAGCGCTACACCGAACACGACCTGGAGCTGCTGCAATTCGTCTCGGCCCAGGTCGCGGCGGCTATCGAGCGCAAGCAATTGCATGCACGCCTGGAGTACATGGCGCGCTACGATCAACTGACTCATCTGCCCAACCGGGCTTTCCTCCACGAGCGCCTGAAGAGCGCATTGGTCCGGGCGCGGAGCGAGGGGGCGCTACTGGCGTTGCTTTATGTCGATCTGGACAAATTCAAACAGGTCAACGACAGCTTTGGACATGCGGTGGGCGATCTGCTCCTGCAGGAAGTGGCCCGGCGCCTGCAACGATGTGTCCGGGATACCGATACCGTGGCGCGTATCGGTGGTGACGAATTCGTTATTCTGCTGGAGCATCTGCAACTGCCGGAGCACGCGAACCGGGTGGCCGACAAGGTCCGCAGCCTGCTGCGCGAGCCCGTGTTATGGGAGGATTGCGGCCTGATCATCGTGGCGAGTATCGGGATTGCGCTGTATCCGGAAAATGGCGAAGAGGCACAGCAACTGTTCAAGCACGCGGATGAGGCGATGTATGGGGTCAAGCGGGGGGCGGTGGCGCACTGATAAAGGCGATTGTAGTGATTTGTATCTGTGTTTGTACAAAATCGCTAAAGTTCGGTGGTTTCAGGTCGATGTCAAGGAGACCTAAACCTGAATGAGCTTCTGCCATGGTTTCCATCAGTAGCGTTACCATCAATACCCCCACTGTCGTTCCCGCATCGTCTGCGCTCGGTACTGCGAATTCCGCCAATGCCGGTAAAGACGGCAAGACCGAAGCTGAAAGCTCGACAGGGGTCAAGGTCAATTTGTCCGGTGCCGGGGTCGATGCGTCCAAAGCCGCCCAGGCCCAGGCGGCGGCCTCGGAACCACCGGGGATCAAGCAACTGCGCAAGCAGATCGAGCAGATTCAGAAGATGATCGCCCAGAAACAGGCCGAACTGCAGCGACTTCAGGCGAACAAGAGCATGAGTCCGGATCAGAAGGCAGCGCAGGTCAACGCCCTGAATACTGAGTTGTCGGCCCTGTTCGGGTCGTTGGCCACTCTGAACAATTCGTTGATCTCGGCCTTGAAGAAGCAGGCTGACGGGAAGTAACGGCTGATTCAGGTGGCAAGGCGTGATCGGGGCTGACCACGCTCTTTCAGGCTGCCGCGATGGAGGCAAATGTCAGGCCTGTGGCATGCACAACCCGTTTCATTGTGCGCAGTGTCGGATTGCCTTTTGGCGAGAGTGAGCGATAGAGACTTTCCCGAGACAGGCCGGTTTTTTCGGCAATTTCCGCCATGCCGCCGCGTGCTTCGATCACATGGCGCAATGCGGTTAGAAAGCCGGCCTCACCGCCGTCTGCATCCAGTTCTTCGAAGGCAAGCCGCAGGTATTCGACGGCAAACGCAGGATCGTTGCGAATCATCTCGATCACACTTTGATCATGGCTACGCGATCTGTTCATGTTGCCCTCCGCTGGTAATCGAGCCAGCACTCGATAGCGTGTTCTATATCGGCTTGCTGTTGGCGCTTGTCGCCGCCGGACAGCAGCAGAACCAGTTGCCTTCCCGCTTTTGCGTAGTAGACCCGGTAGCCGGGGCCGTGGTCGATACGCAACTCCCATACCCCGTTTCCGACGGGTTTGCAGTCTCCGAAAGCCCCAGCGGCCATACGGTTGATGCGCAGGGTAATCCTTGCCTTTGCGGTTCTATCCTTCAGGCGATCCAGCCAATCCTGATAAAGGTCTCGGCCCGTGGCATTCAGATAATGGACGATGTCGTTCATTGGCTTTTAAAGTAGCTTTTAAGCTACTTTCGTGTCAAGAGAGGGAGTCGTAGATTCTCGCAATCAATGTTTGAGAGGTAGGCGAGATCTGTTTCGGGATTGTTCTACGGCGGGTTTTGTGTGGTCGGGCCCTGAGGGCGGTCACTTTGCCGTCATCCCCGTCAATGGATCTGAACAGGTCAGAGGTCGTTCATGGAGTTCTTCGAAAAGCTCACCAGTCTCGCCGCCGAGGTCCGTCTTCAGGGGGCTGCCATTCAGACTGAAGAGGCCACCAAAAACGCTTTTGTCATGCCCTTTATCAACACCGTTCTTGGCTACGATGTTTTCGACCCGCATGAGGTAACGCCAGAGTTTGTCTGTGATGTGGGGACGAAGAAAGGCGAGAAGATTGATTACGAGATCATGAAAGACGGGGAGGTTCAGATTCGGATTGAATGCAAAAAAATCGGCGAATCGCTCAATCTCAATCATGCCTCTCAGCTGTTTCGTTATTTTCATGTCACCAGTGCCCGGATTTCTATCCTGACCAACGGCCAGGTCTACAAATTTTTCACTGATCTCGATGCGCCGTTTCCGTTCCGGTATTGGCGGCGACGATTAAAGTTGTAAACACCCTACCTACACGGCCAGGGGTAACGGAACGATTTGTTCTGATTACACCTGAGCGCCCGGTAGCCAGTCTGATCTTGTTTTCTGGAGGGGGCTGGGCCTGTACGCTCGAAAAGTGGTGGGAAAGATGAGGGATGGAGTTTCATATCAAAAAAAATGAATTCAAATAGCAATATTTTGCGTTTGTCAACCACGTCCAGCGTTGCCAAAATATCGGCCTGACTCCAACGAATGCTCTTTTTCGTGCCTCCCCCGGTACACCGGCTCATTAATATTAATGAGCCTTTTTTATTCAGTGTGAAAAATGATCAAGTCTGCTTTGTCGGGTTTTTATCCGGCACCCTCGAATACCAAGCCCGGAGAATGGTTGCGCGCATCAGTGGGGGCGTGTGCAGGTGTTCTTGTGACAGCCCTGGTGTGCCAATACTTCTATGGGCTGGAGCTGACGCTTCATCTTGTAGGGCCCGTCGGCGCATCGGCTGTTTTATTGTTCGCTGTTTCTACGGGCGCGCTGGCTCAGCCCTGGTCTATCGTCGGCAGTTATTTTGTCGCTACGGTGGCTGCGCTGATAGCAGTGCCGCTACTCGGTCATTCATTTCTGAGTGCCAGTGTCGCCGCAGGATTGGCTATTGGCGGCATGTGCATGCTGCGTTGTCTGCATCCTCCCGGTGGGGCAGTGGCGCTCTGTGTGGTCTTGTCTCAAACCGATTTGGCACCCTTGGGGACGGAGGTTTTTTATCCTGTGATGCTGAATGCCGGGGTTCTCTTGGGGTGTGCGCTGGTATTCAATAATCTGACAGGGGTCCGTTACCCTAAAGCCCATATCAATCCATCGGCGGAGATCAATCACACCAGGGACATCCCTCCGTTCGAGAGGCTAGGTTTTAATAGTGATGATCTGGACGCAGCCCTGGCGGATATTGACGGATTTGTTGACGTTACGAGAGAGGATCTGGAAAGTATTATTCGATCCACTGAAAAGCACGCTTTAAGACGGAGCATGGGGGATATTCAAGCTTCCCATATCATGTCGAGGGACGTGCTGTCAGGGACGCCGGAAACCACTATTAAAGAGGCGGTGCGGATCCTGATGCACCACCACATCAAAACCTTGCCGGTGTTGAATGAAGAAAAACATATTGTCGGCATTATCAGCCTGACGGATATTATCAAGCACCCGGTAACCCGTCGGAGTCGCGGGTTGTCAGGCGTATTTGGGGGCAAGAAAAAAACCTTGTTGAAAGACATCATGCATGCCCCCGTGACCTGTGTGACGACAACGGCCCACATGGTTGAGCTGATACCGTTATTATCAAAGCAGGGTTTGCACTGTATTCCGGTCCTGCAAGATGACGTGTTTGTTGGGGTGATCACACAGACGGACTTGATCGCGGCCTTGCACCGCGATCTGATCGTGCACCTGCATTAGTCAGATCAGTGGGTCCCAGCGTTGAGACCAATCGCTATCCCGAGTGACAATGTCTTTCAATAGTTTTATGGCAAGCTGCAGTTCGGTTGATGATCGGCTACGGGAGTAGACCAGGAAGGTCGGGTAGCTGAATTCTGGCGCTGAGCTGACGCGCTCAAGAATGCCGCTTTCAATATAGGATTGCACGACGCGGGTCCTGAAGTAGCCGGCCCCGCCATTGTCGAGGATATATTGCAGGGCTACGGGCCCCAGGTTGAAGGAAAGCGCCGCCTTTGCCTTCTCCGGCAGGGCCGCATCATGGGATTGCCGAAAACCATCGCCCCAATCAATGTAGACATAAGGTTCAGGCTTGGCGATCAGGCGGACCAGTATCAATTTCTCTTCGAGAATCTGCTCGACCTGCAGGTCGGGCCAGTAGGCCGGTTGATAAACCAGGGCCGCATCTAAAAGGCCGAGCTCCAATTGCCGCAATAGCATTGAGCCGTCCCTGATCTCGGTTTTGATGGCATGGGTCGGTATTGATTTCTGGATCTCGCGCACCCAATCCAGAATAAGCGGATTACATAAACTGACTTCGCCACCGATATGCAATATTTTATGGAAACCTTCGGGCAGGGGTAAATCCCTGACTGCGGCCTCCCAGGTTTGCACCAACTGGTTGGCATAGACAACGAAGGCTTCCCCGTCCGCGGTCAGTTTGGCCCCCGCTTTATTGCGCACAAATAACTTGCTGTTGAGGCTGCTTTCCAGCTTTTGCACGCGTGCGGTGATCGCCGTCTGGGTGACATGCAATCGCTGCGCGGCGGCAATCAGACTGCCGCATCTGACGATTTCCAGGAAGGTTTTAGCCAGCTCGATATCCATGTTCATGCGCCAAAAAATACGTTATGGAGCCACGCGGGGCGGGCCTTGTAAAGGTTGGCCAGAGGGCGGTTTGCCGATCGCTGGCGTGTGCTCGCCAGAGCATGTTGCCCGCTGGAGAAGGGGCGTTCATTTCGGACAATCCCGCTGCTCGATCTGGGCTTCGAACCAACTCAAGACCGCCTTGCAGGCCGGGTGCGCGGCGCGGTTGTCGCGCAGCTTGAGGGCGTAGACGCCACCGGTTTTCAGCGGTTCGCCGAAGGGCACGATCAGGCTGCCACGGTCGATGGCGTCCCGGGCCAGGATCAGGTCGGTCATGGCCACACCCAGCCCACGGGCTGCGGCGTTCAGCGCCAGGTCGTCGAGGTTGAAGAGGATGTTCTTGTAGGTATGCGTCGGCCGATCGGGCTGGGCTTGCAACCAGGTGCTCCATTCCTGGCCATGGGGTGAACCGTGAATCAGCGCATGTCCGGCCAATTCATCGAGTGACGCGGGCGGTGCCAGGTTGCCTTCCAGCCGTGGCGCGCACACCGGAATCAGGTACTCGTCGAACAGGGGGGTCAGTGCCGGTTCATCCAGCCCCTTGGGCAAATACACCACGTAAGCATCGCAATCGCCGCCCAGCTCCGCGTTTTCCAGGTCCATGGCTTCAAAGCCCACGGTTTCTATGGACAGGCTCAGTGCTGGGTTGGCGGCATAAAAAGCGCTGAGCCGAGGCAGCAGCCAACGCACCGCCAGGGACACAAAGATGCGGATGCGAAAGGGGCGGTCCAGTGGTGCCGGGGTCAGGCGCTCTTGCAGGGCACCCAGGGACCTGAGCACTTCCAACGCCACATCAAGCACGTCCCGGCCCTGTTTGGTGAGGGACACCCGACGGCTGGTGCGCTCGAACAAGGGCACGGCGTAATGCTCTTCCAACTGCTGAATCTGCCGGCTCACTGCGCTCTGGGTCAGGTGCAGGCGCGTCGCGGCATCAGTGAAGCTGTTGGTCTCGGCCACATGGACCAATGTCTGCAGAGCCTGCAAGGACGGAAGGCGAAGTGGTTTATTCATGCGTTACCAGCATAGATGGATGAATTAATAACGTTCGTAACCTGGCTTTGATCTTCTTAGATTGTAGGTATGTAGCGCGGCCAGGGTGATGACAGCAATGCCTTGAGCGCATGGATTGTGAAGGAGTGGCAGGCATTGAACAATGTATGTGGCTGGATCGCCCTGGCGGGTGAATCGCCCCAGCGGCCAAAGCTGACAGGCTCGCAGAAAACCGACTGGCTGATTATCGGTGGTGGCATTACCGGTCTTTCGGCCGCCCATAGCCTGGCGCAGATGTTTCCCCAGCAGCGCATTGTGCTGCTCGATCGTCAGCGTGCGGCCCAGGGGGCATCGGCACGTAATTCGGGGTTTGTCGTCAGCCATGAATTGCCCTCGCTCGATGAACTGATCGGCCAGCCCGGCCATGACGGCTATCAACTCGCTTCGCGGATTGGCGTCGTCGCTGGCAAGGAGGTGCGCCAGCGGATTGCCGAGCTCGATATCGAGTGTGAATTCAGCGACGCCGGCTACCATTTTGCGGTTCACCAGCCACAGCATTTGGATCACAGCGAGCTACGCGTGGACACTCTCAATGCCGTGGGTGCCAGTGCTGTGTGCCTGGAGGGCGAAGCGTTGCAGCAACGCCTGGGCAGCGGCTTCTACCAGCGAGCCATCCATTGCGGCGGCAACGGCCTGTTGCAGCCGGCCAAGTATGTCAAAGGCCTGTTGGATCGGCTGCCGGCCCAGGTCGAGGTGTACGAGCACAGCAGTGTCGACGACCTGCAACCGATTGCCGGCAAGGGCTGGCGGGCGCAGACCGCTGGAGGAGAAATCACCGCCGCGCAAGTGCTGGTCTGCGTCGGGGCCTTCCTGCCTCGGGTCGGTCTGCACCGCAGCCGCACTTTTGCCTTGGAACTGAGCGCGAGTATCACTCGGCCCCTGACCGAGGAGCGCTGGAAAACGCTCCTCGACGATCAGGGCTGGGGCGTGCTCTCGACCCTGCCGGGCGGGGCCACGGTGCGCCTGTTGCCGGGCCGCCGCCTGTTGATTCGCAACACCGTCGAATATCGCCAGCGCGACCTCGATAGCACCGACTTGGCGGCTCGGCAGTACCAGCATCTGCTGGGACTGCAGAAACGTTTTCCCGGCATTACTTCGGCGGATATGCAGCACACCTGGACCGGGCACCTGAGTGCCACCCGTTCCGGCGAACCGTATTTCAGTCGTATCGCCGAGCGCCTGCACGGGGTGTCCGGCTGCAATGGCTCCGGGGTTGCGCGTGGCACGTTGTGGGGGCGCTTGCTGGTGGAAATGGCCGCTGGCGGCGACTCCCCGGTGCTCCGCGATGTGCTGGCCCAGGCCCGGCCCGGCTACCTGCCGCCGCGACCGCTGTTCGATATCGGTGCGACAGTGCGCATGGGCTGGGAAGTCCGGCGCGCCCGGCACGAGCGTTAACCGTCGCGGCGAGGTTCGCTGCAATACTAAAACAAGAGAGGGCGGCATCATGATCAAGCGCACAACCACGGCACTGTTAACCCTGGCTTTGTCGGCGGGGGGAGTGCAGGCGGCAGAGTCCGTCAGTATCGCCAACTGGAGTGGTTACATCGCTCCCGACACCCTGACCAACTTCACCGCTCAGACCGGGGTCCAGACGACTTACGATGTGATCGACAGCAACGAAACCACCGAAGCCAAGTTGATGACGGGTGGCAGTGGTTATGATCTAGTCAGCCCGTCCAACCACTTCCTGCCGCGGTTGATCCATGCCGAGGCGATCCAGCCGCTGGACCGGAGCAAACTGCCGAACTGGAAAAACCTCGATCCGAAGTTGATGAAGATCCTGGAGGCCAGCGATCCGGGCAACCGCTACGCGATTCCCTATATGTGGGTGACGACGGGCATCGGCTATAACGTCGACAAGATCAAGGCGATCTTCGGCAACACCGATATCACCCAATCCTGGCAGATGCTGTTCAAGCCGGAGAACATCGAAAAGCTCAAGCAGTGTGGCGTGGCCTTTCTCGATAACCCGACGCAGATGGTGCCGATCACCCTCAACGCTCTTGGGCTTGATCCCCACAGCGAGCAACCGGTGGATCTGAAACGCGCCGAGGCGGCGCTGCTGGCGATTCGTCCGTCGATCCTGTATTTCCATCAGTCCAAATATGTCAGCGACCTGGCCAACGGCAATATCTGCGTGGCCATCGGTTTCAGCGGCGACGTGTTGCAGGCCATGGCCACTGCCAAGCAGGCCAAGAGTGGGGTGAACCTCGGCTACAGCATTCCCAGGGAAGGTTCGACCGTGGCGGTGGACATGGTGGTGATTCCCAAGGGCGCACCGCATCTGGATAACGCCTACACCTATATGAACTACCTGCTGGACCCGAAGGTAATCGCCAATATCAGCAATGCCGTGCAGTACCCCAACGGCAACCTTGCATCGCTGCCATACATCGAACCGGAACTGCGCAACAATCCCGCGGCGTACCCAGCGCCTTCGGTGCTCGATACCCTGTTCACCATCAAGACCATGTCGCCTGCGGGGATGCGCCTGAGTACTCGTCTGTGGACGCGGGTTACCAGTGGGACATGATCTAGTCCCTGCAACAGCTTGAGTACGCCCTGGTGGTTGGCACCAGGGTAGTGGCTTTCTTTCCTCCGCCTTTTCCCGATTTTCGGTCAACTTTTTCGAGTATGGCCTTTTGTTATTACTGGTGACTCTCTAGAATCCGCTCCGCGCTCCGGCCATGGAGGCGCTATGCCATCAATTAGGGAAGTCGTCATGCAAATTGGAAAAATTCTGGGCTTGGCCCTGGTGCTGGGATTGAGTGGTTGCGCCAGCTTCACCAAGGACGAAGTGGCTCCGGTGAAGATGCCGTCGATGTCCAGCTATTCGAACAAGCCGAATGTCTATGTGGACTTCAAGTTCTACCAAGGTGTGCCAAAAAGCGCTTCCGCCGTTGAAGTTCCACAGGCGCGCGACATGCTCAAGCCTGAACTGCAAAAAGTGCTGAACGATTCCGGGCTCTTTGGGCGGGTCACGCTGGATGAGTTCCAGAAGCAGCCTGGTGATTACAACCTGCACCTCAAGGTTTACAACCATCCGGCGGGTGGTGGCCAACTGGTCATGGGCTTTATCAGTGGCCTCAGCCTTATGATCATTCCGGCAATGGCGACCGATCAATACACCATGAGTCTCGAAGCGGTTGACCAGCAAGGGCTGGCAGTCAGCAATGGGAGCAACCATGACTCGATCAATACCTGGATGGGGATCTGGTTTGTGCCTTTGATGGGCAACACTCCGAAAGCGGCGATCAGCGACACCTTCAGCCGCCAGGTCAATGCGCTGCTCAAGCAAATGGTCGAGAGCAATAGCCTGAAATACTCGGCACTTGATTCCGGCGTACCACGCGCCTGATAAACCAAGGGCCGCAATAGCGGCCCTTTTTTTTGCCTTACTTCAAGGCCTGAATGAACTGCGGATCGCTGTACAAGGCTTTCAGCAAATCACGCACCATCGGATTGTAGGCATTGGCGGCGTTCGGAATCGCAATGGCTCCGATAAAATTGCTGCTCCACTCGTGATTCACGTCCTTGGTCGCGTCATAGACCACCTCATTGCCTTTAAGCAAGGTAAAGCGAGCAGAGAGTAGGCCTGTACCGGTACTGGCTCCGGCCGTCAGCTCATTCTTGACCAGCAATACATTCAGGTGCCGCTCCGCTTGAGGGTCCAGCAAGCCGGCTTTGCGCAACTCTTCGTTGATCGCGTCCTGGATATGCAAGGGGATGCTGCCACTCGGCGAGCGGATTGGGTTAGCCCGGACCGTCAGTGAGTCCTGGCCGGGGGCCGCCTTCACCTGGGTATTGCTGATGGGTTGCAGCGGTGGGGTTTGCTTAAGCTGTTGGACGTTTTCGTAGCTCGGTTCGTAGCGGGTCATGGTCACGCCACAACCTTGCAGCAGCAGTGCGAACAATGGAACCAACAGAAGGGACTTCTTCACGGCATATCCTTGCGTGAGTGTAGGGAGGCCGGATTATCGTTTGATGGCCTATAGCTATCAACCATGTTTCAGCTTTGGGTGGAGAAAAGGAAGGAAAGGGGAGCTGAGCTCCCCTTTTTCTGCCTACCTGTTCCCATCAGTTTGTGATTGCTGGTGGTTCCTCTTCCGGCAGCGAATCCACCTGCCGTTGAGCCAGCTCGATCAGATGCACCACGCCCATCGCCACCTTGCGATGGGGGCCGGTGAGGTTGTCGGTGTTTTCGTAGGCGGTGGCCGCAAGGTGAGAAAATTTCTCACGGGCGGCCTGAAAAACGGGGACACATATCACGCCGCTTATAATAGATTTTGTACGGACCTTTCGAATGGATAGAAAACACGATTCTGGATGCTTTTCTAGACCAAACTAAATCACGCCAGATTTTGCGTTGCAGGCAAGTATTGCCCCTATAAAGCGGGTTCAAGTTGAATGCTTTGTACTTTTGTGGTTCTACCCACCATGGATGGCTGACTTTTGGCTTGCAAAATACCTTGATAAACAATAATAAATCAGGAGGTGGTAATGACTACCGAACTTAAACGTGGGCTCAGTCAGCGGCATATAAATATGATCGCTGTAGGCTCTGCTATTGGGGTTGGCCTGTTTTTGGGGTCGGCAAACGCCATTGAAGCGGCTGGCCCTTCTATTGTTCTTGCTTATGCGCTGTGCGGCGCGGCGATACTGTTTGTCATTCGCGCACTTGGGGAGATGGCCGTGGCCAATCCTGTGGCAGGATCATTCAGCCGCTATGCACATATATATATTGGGCCGCTGGCGGGTTTTATAACCGGGTGGACCTACTGGTTTCTCTGGGCGGCTGACGGTATGGCCGAGCTCTCAGCAATATCTCTGTATATGAAGGCGTGGTATCCAAGTGTTCCAAGCTGGGTCTGGGCGTTTTCCGCGCTGATTATTATGCCTCCTTTCAATTTGATTGCGATCAAGGCCTTTGGCGAGTTTGAGTTCTGGGTCTGTCTCATAAAAATTGTCACCGTTTTCGTCATGCTGGCGTTGGGCATAAGCATGATTTTTTGGGGAGTGGGGAATAGTGGTGTCGCGGTAGGAATTTCCAATATCTGGAGTCACGGTGGATTCTTCCCTAACGGAGGGATGGGCTGGCTTCTAGCGCTTCCAATGGTTGGGTTTGCCTACGTGGGGATTGAAATTATTGGCACGACCGCGGGCGAGGCAAAAAATCCGGAGGTGTCGCTCGCTCGAGCCGTAAATACTATTTTCTGGCGGGTGCTATTTTTTTATGTTGGTACGTTGATCGTTATTTTGGCTGTCATTCCGTGGACGGAAATTACCAGTTCCAGCAGCCCGTTTGTGATGGTCTTCGATAAAATGGGGATTCCTTCCGCTGCGGGAATAGTCAATTTTGCATTGTTGACGACTGCGTTATCTGCGCTTAACGCGGGTCTGTTTAGTAACGGTCGCATGCTTTTTAATTTGTCAGAGCAAGGGCAAGCGCCTGTCTGGATGCAGAAAGTGAATAAGGCAGGTATACCTGTAAACGCGGTATTGGTTTCGATTCTGACGCTGGTCGTGGGGGGCTTTCTAAATTACTTTGCACCAGAAAGCGTTTTTGTATGGATGACAGCCATAGCTACATTTGGTGCGATCTGGACGTGGGGCGTGATTTTGGTGTCGCACTATCGTTACAAAAAATACTTCGCTCTGCCGAATGGCAAGTTCAGGGCGCCATTATTTCCCTTTGGATCTATATTTGCCATTGGGTTTCTCCTGCTGATTTTCGTGGTGATGTTCTTCCAGGCCGATACACGGGTGGCGGTGATAGTAGGGCCTATTTGGCTGTTTATTATGACTGTTGTGTATTTTGCCTGCGGTCACCATAAAGTCGATTCGCTCAGCGTTGAGAGCACGCAGCGTGGTTAAGTAAACGTGGGGTTTGTCGGCTGCGAGCAATGGCGTAAATAAAATTACGCCATTGTTGTTGATGTGGAGAAATGTGTTTCGTACTACCGATCCCCGTTTGGGGTGGGGGTTTCCAATACTCGCACATCCAATGTGGCTTTAACACGATCCATAACGACGATGGTTCGAAACCATTTTACATTCGGGTTGTTGTAGAAAAGGCGTTGGGCGATTTCTTGAAATTCTCCCATGTCGGCGACGGTGAGAACTAATAAGAAATCCGCATCGCCGGTGACGTAATAGCACTGTTGGATTTCCGGGCCGGAGAAAGAAACCTTCATCACGTTTAAATCTGTGGCTTGTGTCCGGTCGGCATGAACCTCGACCACCAGGGTTATTATTTGGCCCACCTTGGTCGGATTGATGACCGCCGTGTTGGCGCAAATTACCCCGATTTTTTGTAGACGCTGAATACGTCGTTGGATGGAAGCGGAGGAGCGGTGGACCTGTTCGGAAAGTTTGCGTAGAGGCATAGTGTTGTCCCTTTGGAGGATGTCCAGAAGAGCCAGATCAAATGTATCCAGCGTAGTATCAACTTTCATATGAAAATACTTCCCGTTTTTCCGTCTAAAAATGATAGCACTTATATGCTTTGACGTAATAAATTACCACTGACACAGGTGAATCTGAAGGAGTTTTTATGCATTGGCACACAAAGCTTGTCCAGCCACAAACGCTCGCGCCAAAAGGGTTTAAGTCGTTAACTGTTCCAACCTATCGAGGCTCGACTGTTCTCTTCGAACGCCAAGCTGACGTTGTCGATCATTGGGAACAGCACGACGATCGTTATACTTATGGTCTTTATGGTACTCCAACTGCACTGGAACTCGGTGCACGCATTTGCCAACTGGAGAATGCTTATCACACCTTCGTGGTACCTGGCGGTCAAGCAGCAATCGCACTTGTCTATTTTGCTACCTGCCAGGCGGGCAGCCATGTGTTAGTGCCTTACAATGCATATGGGCCAAATAAAGAAATGGCCAGCGGGCTTCTGAAAAGGTTCGGTGTACATGTAGAATTTTATGATCCATTGATCGGAGAGGGCATCGCAGAACTCATCCGGCCTGAGACAGCCTTGATTTGGACGGAGAGTCCAGGGTCCGTCACAATGGAGGTTCAAGACATCCCGGGCATTTGCAAGGCGGCTAGTGCCCTTGGTGTGCCTGTCGCCATCGATAATACTTATTCCGCAGGAATATTGTTCGATGCCTTTGCTCAGGGTGTCAATATTAGCGTGCAAGCACTTACCAAGTATGTCGGTGGGCACAGTGATCTGCTTTTGGGCAGCGTTTCTGTCCGTGATGAACGAACGAAAATGGAGGTGGGGAGCAGCTTTAAGCAGCTGGGTTTGGCGGTATCTCCTGATGATTGCAGTCTGGCCTTGCGTGGGCTTCAAACCCTAGGTATTCGTATGGCGCACCTAGAGAAGTCGACGATTGAAATCGCAGAGTGGCTCGATAGAAACCAGGTGATTCAAACAGTATTTCACCCTGCTTTTCCATCGTGTCCCGGACATGAGTATTGGATCCGGGATTTTATCGGATCGGCAAGTGTATTCTCTGTTTTGTTCAGTGAGGAATACTCCGCCGATCAAGTCCTAAAATTTGTCGATGCACTTCGTCTGTTTAAAATTGGAATGAGTTGGGGCGGCGTCACCAGTTTGGCTCTGGTCTACCCTAAGCTGGATCGGCCGAATAAAGACTATGCCGGACGATTGGTACGACTCAATGTGGGCCTGGAGGACACGGCTGACCTGATCGCTGACTTGAAGCAAGCAATGGAAAAAATGGAAACCATCAGATCAGCAGGCAGTTGCGCGGGTATGAGGCGTTGATTTTGACGGCCTGGCGCAATCCCACCCATAAAAAAACCGGCCACTGAGGGCCGGTTTTTTGTCTTCGTCGCGCTGTTCAGCAACGTCGGACTGGATTTGATTGGAGCGGGTAGAGGGAATCGAACCCTCAACTAAAGCTTGGGAAGCTTTCGTTTTGCCACTAAACTATACCCGCAGATAGAACGGCTGACTTTGTACCAGATGTGGCCGGGGATTTGAAGTTTTTCTTTGGAAATCTGTGTTTTAACGCGGGCGTCGGGTCGGCGGTAGTGCCGGGAAGGCCAATACCCTTCAGCAGGATCGAGCGTGGCTCCTGTCGGTGCTGGACTTGCCTGCGAGACTTCTGCTGGCCACTCGGGCCTCTTCGCTGGCAAGCCAGGCTCCTACAAGGGATTTGCGTTCATCGAGGGATTTGCGTTCGTTCGCCAGAACTGGGCAACCCCGCGATAGCCCACGTTCACATGGCCTGTGCATGGTGCTCCTGAACGTGTCGGTAGTACCGCGATCGACTTTCCTGGTGCGTCGGCTTGAGGAACTCCAGCAACGCATGACGGCTGTCGCGGCAGGCGGACTTGTGTTCCATGTCGAGAAAGTGCCCGGTGCTGCGGATCGTGGTGAAGTGGCTGTGGCGCACATGCTGGCCAAACTGCAGCGCATCCTTGGGCGAGGTGTATTCGTCCCATTCGCCATTCATGAACAGCACCGGTACTTCGATTCGTTTCGCTGCCGTCAGGTAGCACAGCCGGTCACTGTTGAGCACATGGCCGATATGGAAGTGCATCTGCTCGTATTCATGCTCGGCCAGGCTGCTGACATGCCGGTAGTTGTAGCGCTTGAACAGCGACGGCAAATGCTTGCCGATGGTGCTGTTGACCAGGTGGCCCATGCGGTCGCGGTCGCAGGCGCGGAGGTAGCCGACGCCCCGTTCCAGATAGTCGCGCATCGGTTCGCTGAGCACCGGCGAGAAGGAACTGATCACCGCCTTTTCGATCCGCCGTGGCTGATGCGCCAGGGCCACCAGGGTCGCCGCACTGCCCCAGGAAAAGGACATCACGTGCTCGGCGGCGAAGTGGTCGATCAACTCCAGGAGGATCTGCCCTTCGACTTCCTTGGTCAGCATTTTCTCGTGACGGTTGTGGGCCTTGGACTTGCCCGCGTAGGGCTGGTCGTAGCACACGACGTTATATTGCGGGTGCAGGTTCTTCACTGTCTGTGCAAACGACGCAGTGGTGGCCATCGAGCCGTTGACCAGGATGATGGTCTTTTCTGCGGCATCTGCGCGATAGAACTCCGTGTAAACCCGATACTGCCCCTGTATATCCAACACAGCAATTTCTGGCCTCATGTCAAAAGACTCCTGGCAAGCGGGTATGCGCGCAACGAACTGTGCACGAGCTATATGACAGGTAGGCATTCGCCTGGAATGTTGCAGGCCCATGTCGGTCCGTTGAAGCCTGGCCGACGGGTATTGTTATAGGCGGGCAATCTGCCGGAGAGCGAGAGCCGGTGGGCCTCGCAGCCGACAAAGAGTTTCTTGGAATAGTCATGTGACTCGTCAGTCATATTTTGGCTGACGGTCTGATTCAAGCAGGCATGTGCCGATTGTGCAAGGAACGATTTGTCATAACTCGGTGACTTCTGCTCAGCGGTCGTCGTCGCGCTCAGATCCGGTCGATTTCTTCGCTGCGTAGCGGGCGGTATTGTCCCGGGGCCAGTTGTTCATCCAGCACCAGCGGCCCCATGGCTTCACGGTGCAGGCGCAGGACCTTGTTGTCGAAGTGGCCGAACATGCGCTTGACCTGGTGATAACGGCCTTCGACGATGCTCAACCGGGCGCTGCGCGGGCCGAGCAACTCTAGCGTGGCGGGCTGGGTGGTGAGGTCTTCGAAGGCGAAATACAGGCCACGGGCGAAACTTTCGGCGTAC
Source organism: Pseudomonas sp. MWU12-2319 (assembly GCF_023242525.1). NCBI lineage: Bacteria > Pseudomonadati > Pseudomonadota > Gammaproteobacteria > Pseudomonadales > Pseudomonadaceae > Pseudomonas > Pseudomonas sp. MWU12-2319. The sequence continues at coordinate 301,737 of NZ_JALJES010000005.1, read as the reverse complement.
TCGGGGCCGATGATTTGCTCCGTCTCCACGTAGTAGACCTTGGGCAGTTTGGTCTGCGGCTGGGTCAGCCGGCGCGACCACTGGCCATCGTTGGTCAGGATCATCAGCCCGGTGGTGTTGAAGTCCAGGCGGCCGGCGATGTGCAACTCGGCGGCTTCGGGTTCGTCGATCAGGTCGAGGACGGTGCGGTGCTCCGGGTCGCGGGTGGCACTGACGCAGCCCTGGGGTTTGTGCAGCATGAAGTAGCGTGGCGGGCGGCCTGCCTGCAGCACGTCGTCGTCGACCTCGACCTGGCTGAACTCGCGAACTTCATGATGGGGATCGGCGACGATCAGGCCGTCGACCTTGATTCGTTTTTGCACCAGCAACAGGCGCACCTGCTGGCGGTTGAAGCGGGGCAGGTTGCTGAGGAAACGGTCAAGGCGCATGGCTGAAAACTTCGGGGTGGGCGAGCATATTAGGTTATGGCGCAGGTGCTGGGGGCGCCTTCAGTTGCTCGTCTACTTGCGCGCAACGCGGACACAGGCAGGCGGCGTTGCGCAGTTCGTCGGGCAAGGCTTCGAGTATCGCCGGGTCGATGCTGACGTTGTAGCACCAGCAGGGCCGGTCGGCTGTGCGCGGGTCGGCCAGGGTGCAGTCATTGCGTGCACCGCAGGCCGGGCAGAGGCCGGGGTCATTCATGGGCGGATTTCGACAGGTCGCTGCAGACGCGGTTGCGTCCGCTCTGTTTGGCCCGGTACAGCGCATGATCGGCCCGGGCCAGCAGGCTGTGCAGGGTGTCGTCAGGTTGCAGCGAGGTCAGGCCGATGCTGACGGTTAGTTGCAGGTTTTGGCTGTTGTAGCTGTAGCGTTGTTGTTCGATATGCTGGCGAATTTTCTCGGCGATCAGTTGGGCATTGGCGCCGTCGGTGTCCTTGAGCAGGACAATGAATTCCTCGCCACCCCAGCGGCAAATGATTTCCGACTGACGCAGGCAGCCTTCCAGGTCCCGGGCAAATCCGCTCAGTACGGCATCGCCAGCAAGGTGGCCGTGGCTATCGTTGAGTTGCTTGAAGTGATCCAGATCCAGCAGCAGCGCGGTCAGCGGCTTGGGTTCGCGGTGAGCCTCGTGCAAAGCCTGGGCCGCCAGCAGGTCGAAGCCCCGGCGGTTGGGCAGGCCGGTGAGGCTATCGAGGGTCGCCAGGGCCTGGATCTTGCGCTGGTAGCGATGGATCACGCGGTTGAGCAGGGCCAGCACGATCAGGGTCACCACCAGGCAGATCAGCAGGTTCAGGTACAGCGACTGGCGAATCCCGCTGAGGGCGCCGTCTTCGCGCTTGTCGACGAACAGGTACCAATTCAGCTCTGGAATAAAGCGCACATTGAGGAAGTGCTCCTTGCCGTCCGGCTCCGTGTACTCGTAGCTGCCATCGTGGGGCTTGGGCAGCTTGGCCTGCAGGTTCTTCATGCTCGCCAGGTCGTTCAGCGACTGCCCGGCCCGGGCACCTTCGGGGCCGCCGTCGGCGCCGGTCAGTACGAGGCGGCCGAAGGTGTCGACGAAGTACACGCTGCGCTGGTAGCGCTGCTGGTACTTGTCCATCAGCTTGACCACCGCGTCCACGGTCAGGCCGACACCCGCCGCGCCGATAAAGTGCTCGTCGTAGTCGAAGACCTTGTAATTGATGAAGAAGGTCAGGCGGTTATTGTTGGCGGTGTCCGGATCGACATTGATCTCGTAGGGCGCCTGCATGTCCCGCACGCGGAAATACCAGAGGTCGTTGGGGTCGTCGATGCGGATTTTCTTCAACACGCCCTTGGCCTGGTAGTAGGTCAGGTTGCTGGCGGATATGAAGAAGGCGGTGTAGGTGCCGTAGTGGGTCATGACCTCGTTGAGGTAGCGGGTCATCTGCTGCGGGTCGCGTTCGCCGGCCACCACCCAGTCACGCATGAAGGTGTCGCGGGCCATCATCGAGGAAATCAGCACCGGGCGGACCAGGTCCTTCTGGATTTCCGAGTAGACCGTGTCGGAGGTCAGGGGCAGTTCGGTGTTGACGATACCGTCGCGGATCGAGGCGCGCGAGGCATAGTAGCTGAGCAGGGAGGTGGCGAGGAAACCGCTGGCGAGCAGGGCGATCAGCGTCAGGATCAGCGAGCGTTGCGAGTAGAGTACTGAGCGAAGCGGCATGACGATTCCGTAGGCGGGTTCCCGATGGACGCATTCTAGTGGCACGGATAAAAAATGCCTGCACATTTTGCAGGGAGTTCGGGCGTCCCGACCACGGCTTGCTGAATGCTTCCGTATAGGCGGTGGCGGTCTACGCTCCTGTGCGACCAACACGAATGAGGGCTGCATCATGGGGTTTGCTTTAACACGGGCCTTGTCAGGCTGTTTGATGTTGCTGTGCCTGGGGTCGGCGCTGGCGGCGACCGCACCGGCGGATGAAGCGCCGGCGGCCAAGGCACTGTTGGAAAAGGCCGTGGCTTATTACCGCGACCAGGGCGACAAGGCATTCGCGGCGTTCAGTCGCCAGGGCGAGTTCGTCGATCAGGACCGCTATGTGTTTGTGGTCGACACCCGAGGGGTGATGCTGGCCAGCGGTGGGCCGTCTTCAGCGTTGATCGGGCACGACGTATCCGAGGCCCTGGGCCTGGATTTGCGCAAGGCATTCAAGGACACGCTCAAGACCCCGGAAGGCAGCGGCATCCACGAGGCCGAGTATCGCTGGCAGAACTGGAATGATGGCAAGGTCGAGCGCAAGCGGGTGTTTTTCCAGCGGGTCGGTGAGCGCATCCTCGCGGTCGGTTATTACCTGCCCCGAGCCTCGCCGCAGCAGGCCGAAGCCTTGCTGGCCAGGGTGGCGACCGATCTGGGCAAGGACAAGCAGGCCACGCTCGAGTCGATCAATGCACTGGGTTTCCTGGAGGACGACCTGTATGTCTTCGTGGTGGACCTGAAAACCCATCGTTACCTGGCCCACGGGACCAACCTGCGACTGGTGAACACCGACTTCAGCAAGATCAGGGACCCCGACGGCAAACCGGTGGGGGAGCCGATCCTGGCGCTGATGGCCAAGCAGGAGCGCGCAGAGTATGAGTATCGCTGGAAGAATCCGGTGACCGGAAAGATCGAAGACAAGCATGCCTACCTGAGGCGGGTCGGGCAGTACCTGGTGGCGGTCGGCTACTACAGCCCTTGACCGACCCCACCAGGGAATTCCGTCGACTAGCGGGCCTTGTCTTCGCGCCCGCGCAGGACCTTGTTCGGCATCGCCAGCGCCGCCGTCAGGCCCAGCAGGGCGACGGCGGCGCTGATCAGCAGCAGGTGCCGGAAGGTCAACAGCAGCTCGGCGCGCAAGGCGTCGCGCGCCGGACCTTCGGCGCTGTTCAGGCCTTCGAGCAGGGCATTGCCCGAACTGCCTTCGGTGACCAGCGAAGCGCCGGCCAAATGGCTCAGGCTGGAGTCCTGCAACAGCGCCAGCAACAACGCCGACATCAGTGCCACGCCCATCGCGCCGCCGAGGGAGCGGAACAGGTTGGTGGTGCTGGTGGCGACGCCGATATCGTGCTGTGCCACGGAGTTCTGCGTGCCCACCAGCGAGGTGGGGAACTGCAGGCCGCCGGCGATCCCGCTGAGCAGCATGAACAGGCTGCTGAGCAGCACCGCCTGGGGTGGGGTAAACGCCATGCCGAGGATGCTCAGCGGCATCAATAGCGCACCGATCAGGATCAGCGGTTTGTAGTAGCCGGTCACCGAGGTCCGCCGTCCGGCAAAGTAGGCGCCCATGGGCAGCCCCATCGCCAGCGGCAGCAAGTGCAGGGCCGCGCTGTCGGCGCCGGCCCCGGTCACGCTCTGGAAGCGCAGGGGCATCAGTACGGTGAGGGAGATCGCCTGGAAGCTGGTGAAGAATATCGTGCACCAGCACAGCAGGGCGTTGCGGTTGAGGAACAGGTGCATCGGCAGCAAGGGCTCCACGGTGTGTCGCTCATGCAGGACAAACAGCAGCAGGGCGATCAGCGCCGTGACCAGCAGGCCCAGGACCTGTCCGTCATTCCAGTGGTGGCCCTGGCCGATGAAGGTGATGCCCAGCAGCAGGGCGGTCAGGCCGATGATCATCAGCACGGTGCCGAGATAATCGATGATCGGCTTGCGCTGCGGTATCGGCAGGCCGACCAGGGTGCGGTGGGCCACCAGCCAGGCACCCAGGCCCAGCGGCAGGTTGATCAGGAACACCCAGCGCCACGACAGGTACTCGGTCATATAGCCGCCGAGGACCGGCCCGGCCACGCTGGCCACCGCGTACATGCTGCTGAAATAACCCTGGTAACGGCCGCGTTCGCGGGGCGGGATAATGTCGCCGATAATCGCCTGGCTGACCGAAATCATGCCGCCAGCGCCGATGCCCTGGATGATCCGCGCCAGCACCAGTTGCTCCATGCTCTGGGCCATGCCGCAGAACAGCGAGGCAAGGGTGAACAGGCCCATGCCGAACAGCATCAGCCGGCGTCGACCGTAGAGATCGCCGAGCTTGCCGTAGATCGGCACGGCCACGGTCATGGCCACCATGTAGCCGGAAATCACCCAGGCGAGCAGGCCGACATCCTTGAATTGGGCGGAGATGGCGGGCATCGAGACGGCGACAATGGTCTGGTCCAGCGCACCGAGGAAAATCGCCAGCATCAAGGCGATCAGGATACTGCGAATCGCCGGCTTCGTTTGGCCGGGCTGATTGAGATTGGTCACGGTAGAACCTGCAAGCAGTGGTTGACCCGCTCACCAGGCAAGTGCGCGGGGATGCTTGCCAGTGTACTCGATAGCCTGCTATTCGATAGCCTCGTAAGTACAACTGCCGAGATTATCTCAATGCACTCAGGCTGGCCGTATGGGGCACGCAGAAATCCAGGTGGCAGGTGGATAACCCCCGTGGCGTCTGTCGTATCTGTTCTACCCGCCAGGCCGCGGTGGCGTAGAGCGCTACAACGGCGGTGACAGCTAATACGGCGGCACACTTTCTTGTTTTTAGAATATTCATGCTCTTGACCTCTGACTCTGCCGGACTCAGTTCGCTAGAAGGCACTGATTCAAGCCTAGGTCAGTTGTCGGGAGTTGCCAGTCACACTCGGCGTATCGTAGGCGCGCTATTCAGCCGCTGGATCGGCCAGTCTTTATAATCCCTCGTCCCAGAGTGGCACTTCGGGAAAGCGCTGCACCAGGAAGTCGAGCATGCTGCGCAGCGTCGCCGGCATGTGTTTGCGTGAGGCGTACACCGCATAGATGTTCATCAGTATCGGTTCGGCCTGGGGCAGCAGGCGCACCAATTCGCCACGTTTGATATAGGCCCCGGCCTGGTAGGTCGGCAGCATCGAGATACCGGCCCCGGCGATCACCGCCTGCATCAGGGTGCTGGCCTCGTTGGCGCTGATATTGCCCTGCACCGGCACTGAAACCTGTTCTCCGTCCTGCTTGAAATGCCAGAGGCTTTTGCCGAAGTAGGAGTGGGTCAGGCAGTTGTGTCGGCTCAGGTCTTCCACCCGCTGCGGCGCTGGGTGTTCGCGCAGATAGGCCGGGGAAGCGCAGATCACCGAGCGACAGACGGTCAGTCGGCGGGCGATCAGGTTCGGGTCCAGCTCGGTGCTGGTGCGAATCGCCAGGTCGATGCGCTCGTCCACCAGGTTCACCGTGCGGTCGAGCATCTGCAGGTCGACGCTGACACCCGGATGATGCTTGACGTATTCGGCCATGGCATCGGCCAGTTGTGCCAGGCCGAATGAGGTGCTGACGCTGATCCGCAACAGCCCGCGCGGCGCCTCGTCCGGTACGCTGACGGCGGCTTGCAGGTCCGCCGACAATTCCAGCATCTGGCGGCAGCGTGGCAGGGTTTCGTTGCCGGCGGCGGTCAGGCTCAGCTTTCGGGTGGTACGGTGCATCAGCCGGGCGCCGACCCAGTCCTCCAGCTCCGCGAGGTAGCGCGATACCACCGGGCGCGACAGGTCCAGATGGTCGGCCGCCGCCGACTGGCTGCCCAGGTCGACCACCGTGACGAAGACCCGCATTGCTGTAAGACGATCCATGATTTGACCACTTTCAGAAACAAACTATGTTCCAGCATCGCATTTTTTGTATCGGTTCGGGCAACTAAGCTCTGTTCATCGCCATCACGGCCAACAGATCTCGGAGTTGCACATGATCGGATTGTCTTTGTTTCGTCGCCTCTTGCTCGCCAGCGCCACCCTGGGTTTTGTCGCCCACGCGGCGGCAGCCCAGCCGGCCTTGACCCTGGATGTCTACAATCCTGGGACCTCGGCGATTTTCCCGGTGAGTTCGGTGCTGGTCAGCGGTGAGAAGGAGGCAATCCTGGTGGATGCCCAGTTCGGCAAATCCCAGGCCGAACAACTGGTGGAAAAAATCCGCGCCAGCGGCAAGCAACTGACCACCATCTACATCAGCCATGGCGACCCGGACTACTACTTCGGCCTGGATACCCTTACCCAGGCGTTCCCCCAGGCCAAGGTGCTGGCATCGGCGCCGACCGTGGCGCATATCAAGGCCACCGTCGACGGCAAGCTGGCTTTCTGGGGGCCGAAAATGGGCGCCGATGTGCCGGCGCACACGGTGGTGCCCCAGGTGCTCAAGGGCGATCGCCTGACGCTGGAAGGGCGTGAGCTGAAAGTTATCGGTTTGAACAGCCAGCAACCGGATCGCACCTTTGTCTGGATTCCGTCGATCAAGGCGGTCGTGGGCGGTGTGGTGGTGGCGGAAAACATCCATGTGTGGATGGCTGACACCCAGACCGCGCAGTCCCATCGGGCCTGGTTGGCAACGCTGCAACACATCCAGGCGCTGAAACCCAAGACCCTGGTGCCCGGTCACTTCCTTGGCGACAGCTCGCGTTCCCTTGCGGCGGTGCAATTTACCGCGGACTACATCAAGGCCTTCGACGAAGAGACCGCCAAGGCCAAGGATTCCGCTGAACTGATTGCGGCGATGAAGAAGCGTTATCCGGGCCTCGGCGAGGAGTCCTCCCTGGAGCTCAGCGCCAAGGTCGCCAAGGGCGAGATGAAGTGGTGAGTTCGCTCACCTGTTGATTGGACTGGACGTATCTGTAGATCAGCCTTCCTGCTCCCTGGGCGGGAAGGCCCCCTCGACGCACAGCGTCATTCGATTGGAACTGGAGAGTGTCATGAGCAAGATTGCAATCATTGGTGCCACCGGCCGTGCCGGTAGCCAGTTGCTGGAAGAAGCCCTGCGTCGCGGCCACAGCGTGACCGCCATTGCCCGTAACCCGGCGAAGATCGCCGAGCGTGCCGGTGTGGTGAAAAAGGCGGTCGATGCGCTGGATGCCGCGGCGTTGGAAGCGGCGGTTGCCGGTCACGATGTGGTGATCAGCGCCGCGCATTTCGCCACCCTGCCGGCCGCGGCGGTGATCGGTCCGGTGAAGAAGGCCGGGGTCAAGCGCCTGCTGGTGGTCGGCGGTGCCGGTTCGCTGCTGTTGCCAGGTGGCGGTCGGGTGATCGACAGCCCGGGCTTTCCGGCGGAGTACAAGGCTGAGGCCAGTGCGGGGGCGGAGTTCCTTGAGAGCTTGCGCCAGGAAAAGGAACTTGATTGGAGCTTTCTGTCGCCGTCGGCGGAGTTTGTCGAAGGCGAGCGTACCGGGCACTTCCGCCTGGGCAAGGATGACCTGCTGGTGAGTGCCGAAGGTCGCAGCTGGATCACCTTTGCCGATTACGCCATCGCCCTGCTGGATGAAGTCGAGAAACCGGCACACTCGCGTCAGCGCTTCGCCGTCGGCTACTGAGTTTTAGCGATACGCCGTGCCTCCCGTGGGAGCCGGCTTGCTGGCGATGAACGATAACGCGGTCTGTCTGAGACACCGCGGCGTCTGCATCGCCAGCAAGCCGGCTCCTGCAGGTCTTATCAAACCCGCGTGGCCGCCTGCGCCACCAGCCACTCCATCAACTCCCGCAACTCTGGCGCCGTCCCGGCCCGTTCCGGGTAGACCAGGTAATACGCCTGCCCGGTGCGCACCCGCAAATCGAACGGCATCACCAACCTTCCGGCACTCAGGTCCTCGCCGATCAACGCCCAATCGCCAATTGCCACGCCAGTGCCCTGGGACGCCACGCTCATCGCCAGGTCCAGGGTGTCGAAATGCTGTCCCTTGCCAATATTGCTGACCCGCGCGCCGGCTACCTTGAGCCAGGCTTCCCAGTCCCGCTGGTCGCGGGTGGGATGCAGGAGCATATGCTGCTCGAGGTCGGCGAAGCTGTTCAGCGGCACCGGACCTTCCAGCAGTTGCGGTGAGCAAACCGGCGTCAGTTGCTCGTCGAACAGATGGTGAGACGCCACCGAGGGCCCCGGCGCCGGGCCATAGACCACGGCGGCATCGAATTCTTCCCGGCGGAAATCCACCGCGTGCTGCACCGTGGTGGTCAGCTCCACGGGCACGTCCGGGCGTTCCTTCTGCCATTGCAACAGGCGTGGCAGCAGCCAGCGCATCATGCAGGTCGGGGCCTTGAGTTGCAGGGCCTCGCGCCGGGCGCCGACCTGATCCACCGCTTCGTCGATCAGGTTGAACACCTGCTGGATCCGCGGAAACAACTCGCGGCCCTGGGCCGTCAGGCTCAGGCCACGGGCCTGGCGCTGGAACAGCGCATAACCCAGGTGGCTCTCCAACCCGGCGATCTGCCGGCTCACCGCACCCTGGGTGATGTGCAGCAGCTCGGCCGCGCGGGTGAAGTTGCAGCACTGGGCGGTGACCAGGAAGGTATGCAGAGCGGGCAGCGGTGGCGGACGTTTCATGGCGGGGCAGCTCAGGCATGACGACAGGACATGCCTAGTATGACTATTTTTGCCTTGTGCCCGCCATCGGCCAAACGCTCCAATAACCCTATCGCTGTGCTCATCGGCAGCATGGCTTATACGAACAAGAAGGGCGGGACAGATGGCGACGTGCGGCGAAGTATTGGTCAAGTTACTGGAAGGCTACGGGGTCGAGCAGGTGTTCGGCATTCCCGGCGTGCATACCGTGGAGCTCTATCGCGGGCTGGCATCATCGAGCATCGAGCATGTCACGCCGCGCCATGAACAGGGCGCCGGCTTTATGGCCGACGGCTATGCCCGCACCAGCGGCAAGCCGGGGGTGTGCTTTATCATCACCGGCCCCGGCATGACCAATATCACCACGGCGATGGGCCAGGCCTATGCCGACTCGATCCCGATGCTGGTGATCTCCAGCGTCCAGTCCCGCAGTCAACTGGGCGGTGGGCGCGGCAAGCTGCACGAGTTGCCGAACCAGGGCACGCTGGTCGCGGGTGTCGCGGCGTTCTCCCATACGCTGATGTCGGCGGCCGAATTGCCGGCGGTGCTGGCCCGGGCCTTCGCGCTGTTCCAGGCCGGGCGGCCGCGTCCGGTGCATATCGAGATTCCTCTCGATGTACTGGTGGAAAACGCCGATGCCTTGCTCGACAGTCAGCCGGTGCAGATTACCCGTGCCGGCGCCGCCCCCGCGGCGATCGCGCAAATGGCCGAACTGCTGGCCAAGGCCCGCCATCCGCTGATCCTCGCCGGTGGCGGTGCCATCGATGCTGCCGCCGCGCTGACCCGGTTGGCAGAGCGGCTGGAGGCTCCGGTGGCCCTGACCATCAACGCCAAGGGCATGTTGCCGTCGCGCCATCCGCTGCTGATCGGATCGACCCAATCCATGGTCGCGACCCGTGCCCTGGTGGCGGATGCCGACGTGGTCCTGGCCATCGGCACGGAGCTGGCGGAAACCGACTACGACATCACCTTTGCCGGTGGTTTCGAGATTCCCGGCACCTTGCTGCGGGTCGATATCGACCCGGATCAGACCGTGCGCAACTATCCGCCCAAGGTCGCGCTGGTGTCCGATTCGCGGACCGCCGCCGAGGCGTTGCTCGCCGCCGTCGAAGGCCAGGCGCTGGCTGCACGCCAAGGCGATTGGGGAGCGCAACGCGCCGCCGCCTTGCGCGCCGAACTGGATGCGCTTTGGGACGCTCCGACCCGTGCCCAGACGCAATTCCTCAACACCGTTCTCGAGGTGTTGCCGGAGGCGGTGCTGGTGGGTGACTCGACCCAACCGGTCTACACCGGCAACCTGACCCTGAACCCGGAGCACCCACGGCGCTGGTTCAACTCGTCCACCGGCTACGGCACCCTCGGTTATGCCTTGCCGGCGGCCATCGGTGCCTGGTTGGGCGGCGCCAGCGAACGCAGCCAGCGGCCTCCTGTGGTCTGCCTGATCGGTGACGGCGGCTTGCAGTTCACCCTGTCGGAACTGGCCAGCGCGGTGGAAGCGCGGACCCCGATCATCGTGCTGCTTTGGAACAACCAGGGCTACGAAGAGATCAAGAAATACATGGTCAATCGCGCTATCACCCCGGTTGGCGTGGATATCTATACCCCGGACTTTATCGGTGTTGCCCGAGCCCTGGGTTGCGTGGCCGAGGCCGTTTCCGGTGTTGAGACCTTGCGTAGCGCCCTGGAGGCCGCCGCGGATCGCCAGGGACCGACCCTGATCGAAATCGACCAGCACCTGTGGATGGAAGGGGAGGCCTGGTGATGAAAGTGCAGATGAATCAGGACGGCCTCTATATCGACGGCCAATGGCGTTCCGGCAGCGAACAGCTGCGGGTGATCAATCCGGCGACTGAGGCTCTGCTCGGCAGCGTTTCCGGTGGCGATGGACAGGCGGTGGAACAGGCGGTGAGCGCGGCGAGCCGGGCTTTTGCCGGTTGGTCGGCGACCACCGGGGCACAGCGTGGCGCTGTGCTGCGCAGGATTGCCGAGGGCGTGCGCGAGCGCCGCGAAACCCTGATGCACCTGCAATCGAGCAACAACGGCAAACCGCTGTTCGAGGCGGGCATCGATGTCGATGATGTGATTGCCACCTTCGAATATTACGCGGGCCTGGCCGAGGCCCTCGACGGGCAGCAGGACAAAACGGTCGAGCTGCCCAGCGACGCCTTCGCCGCCCATGTCCGCCGCGAGCCGTGCGGGGTGGTGGGGCTGATCGTGCCGTGGAATTTCCCGATGGTCACCACTGCCTGGAAGCTGGCTCCGGCCCTGGCCGCCGGTTGCTGCGTGGTGCTCAAACCGTCGGAAGTCACGCCGCTGCCGGAGCTGGAACTGGCGTCGATCATTGCTGAGAGCGGCTTGCCAGCCGGGGTCTTCAACCTGGTCTGCGGCACCGGCCTGGCCGTCGGCGCGCCCTTGGCGGCCGACCCTCGGGTGGCGAAGATTTCCTTCACCGGCAGCAATGCGGTGGGAGTCCAGGTGATGCAGCGGGCAGCGGAAACCGTGAAGGGCGTCAGCCTGGAACTGGGGGGCAAATCGGCGCTGCTGGTGATGGCCGATGCCGACCTCGATCTGGCGGTGGAGCTCGCCAGTGGCGGCGGTTTCTTCAATGCCGGGCAGATGTGCTCGGCCACCAGCCGGGTGCTGGTGGCGGAGGAGATCGCCGATGAATTCCTGCTGCGCCTCACTGCGCGGGCCGAGGCCATTTGTGTGGCGGACCCGTTCGACCCCGAGGTGGAAATGGGCGCGCTGGTCAACCAGGCGCAATACCAGCGTGTGCTCGCTCATATCGACCGTGGCCTGAGTGTCGGTGCCCGACTGGTCTGTGGCGGCGGACGTCCGCCGGAGCTCGCGCGCGGTTATTTTTTGCGACCGACCATCTTCACCGAAGTGCCCCTGGACAGTGCGTTATGGCGTGAAGAAATTTTCGGCCCGGTGCTCTGTGTGCGCAGTTTTACCAGCGAGGCCGAGGCATTGGCGCTGGCCAACGACAGCGAGTTCGGCCTGGTGGCCAGCGTGGTCAGCAGCAATGCCCAGACCGCGCAACGTATCGCCAATGCCTTGCAGGCCGGGCTGGTATGGATCAACGCGCCGCAGGTGATCTTCCCGCAAACCGCCTGGGGCGGCTACAAGCAGAGCAGCCTGGGCCGTGAGCTGGGGCCTTGGGGCTTGCAGGCCTTCCAGGAAATCAAACATGTGATTCGCGCCCTGTAAAACAGGGCAGTGCATGCCTCGAAATGAGGCATGCGCCGAGTGCATGGCTTCAATGACAAACTTTCGATTGTTGCCGGTCCCAGGCGACCTCAGGATGAACCCGCCGACTCAGCTACGACCCACGGTCCACGGGGGCTCCAGCGAGATCGAAGACCGGCCGCAGACGTTGCGACCGACCTCATACCTAAAAGAATAAAGGGAGTCCGAAATGGGCCAGTACGACCTGAACAGAAGGCAGTTCATCAAGACCGTGGGCGTCGCTTCGGTGGCCGCCGCCGCCATGAGCATGCCGTTTATCCGGGCCAATGCCAGCGACACCCGCTTCCAGGGCAAGACCCTGAAGCTGCTGACCTGGTCCGATGACACCGGCCTTGCCGCCCTGCGCAATATCGCCGCGACCTTCGAGGCCAAGACCGGCGCCAAGGTGATCGCCGACCGCACCGGCAGCACCTCGGAAATGGTCGCCAAGCTCAAGGCCGGCGGTGATCGTCCGCAGTACGACATCATCACCCTGGCCGGTGTCGGCGCCGAAGGCCTGGCCGCTGCCGGGCTCCTGGAAAAACCCGATCTGAACCGCATTCCCAACCTGGTCGACGTGCCGGAAAAATACCGTACCGGCGCCAACGGCCATGGCATCGGCTACCTGCTCTGGTGCAACAGCCTGGTCTACAGCACCCGCACCGTGAAAGAGGCGCCGGACAGTTATGCGGCGCTGTGGGACAAGGACTTCGCCAGCAATCTGTTCCTGCCGCCGCCGAACTGGACCGAGGCCATGGACCTGATCATCATCGCCGCCAAGCTGGCCGGTGGCGACGAGCACAATATCGAGCCGGGCTTCAAGAAGCTCGCCGAGCTCAAGGACCGCGTGGTCACCCTCGGGGAAAACCCCAACCAGATCGCCGAGCTGTTCCGTACCGGCTCCCTGGACCTGGGCGGCCTGTATGCCCCGGCGTTCTTTCCGAAACAGATCCGTGATCCGGCCTACGGCCTGGGTGCCACATTCGGTATGAAGGAAGGCTTCTACACCGACCTGATGCTCTCGGTGATGCCGAAGAATCGCCCTGGCGATACCGACCTGGCCTACGCCTTTATCGACCATTCGCTCGACCCGCTGGTGCAGGGCAAGATGGCCGAAGACATCTTCAACGGCCCGGTCAACGCCAAGGCGATCATCTCCGCCGAAGCGCGCAAGAGCCCGTACATCCTGACGCCGGAGCAGATTGCCGATAAGGCCATCATGCACGACAACGCTTTCCTGGCGACGGTGCATGACCAGTGGATTCGCCGCTATACGGAAATCTTTTCGTCCTGAGGTTCAGGTCGCGCCAGGATTCGAAGACACCGCGCAACCTGTGGGAGCAGGCGGTCCGGCGTCCCGGCTTGCCCGCGAAGCTTTTGGCGTTCTTGAGGACGCCTTCGCTGGCAAGCCAGGCTCCTACAAGGGACCGCGTTCAATCCTGGCGATCAGGCGTGTCCGCCAGCTTCTGCCTTGTTGATGATTTCTCTCAGTCGAGACTCTTTTTATGGAACACCAACCTCTGACCCGGCCGGTCGGCGTGGTTTTGCCGCGTCCCTCTACGGGGATTTCGCCCACCGCCCGGGCCTGGCTTTTCCTTTCGCCGTCGATGCTGTTTCTCGCCGTGCTGATCCTCGCCAGCCTGCTGGTGCTACGGATGAGCGTCGGCACCAAGGGCGCCGAATGGACCGGCTTCAGCCTCGCCAGCTATGCGCAACTGCTTGAACCCTACTACCTCAAGTCGTTGCTGCTGACCCTGCGCCTGGCGCTGTTCAGCGCCGTGATCGCGGTGCTGCTGGCGATCCCCGTGGCCTACACCATGTCGCGCCTGACCTCGCCGTTTCTGCGGCGAATCTTCCTCGCCGCGGTGCTCCTGCCGCTGCTGGTCAACCTGCTGCTGCAAAGCTACGGCTGGCTGGTGATTCTCGGTCCCGGCGGCATGCTCAACCAGGCGCTGATGGGCCTGGGCCTGATCAAGCGCCCGATCATGCTGCTGTACAACCAGAACGGCGTGTTGATGGGCCTGGTGCAGACCGCTTTTCCCCTCGCGGTCCTGCCGATCGCCAGCGCCATGCGCGGTGTCGCCCGCACCTACGAAGAGGCCGCCGCGACCCTCGGCGCCAGCCGCTTCCAGGTGTTTCGCCAGGTGGTCCTGCCGATGAGCCTGCCGGGCATCATCACCGGCGCGACCCTGGTGTTTGCCTACAACGCCAGCAGCTTTGTCGTGCCCCTGCTGCTGGGCGGTCGGCGTGTACCGATGCTGGCGGTGATGGTCCATGACCAGATTGCCCCGCTGATGAACTGGCCGGCGGCTTCGGCGGCCGGCGTGGTCCTGATCATCACCACCCTGGCGATCATGACCTTGTCCGAATACGTCACCGGCCGTCGGCGCCGGATGCTGGAGTCCTGCCAATGAGCCTGTCGTCGTCCAAACGCCTGTCGATCCTGCCGGGGGAGACCGGGCGCTTCGCCGGGATTCTTTCGGGGATCATCCTGCTGCTGGCGGTGCTGCCGATCCTGACCATGATCGTCATGTCCTTCAGCGGTGCCTCGAACCTCGACTTCCCGCCCAGCAGCTACAGCCTGCAATGGTATCGCGCGGCCTGGCAGACCTTCGTCTCACCCGATAGCAGCGATGTACTGAGCCTGGGCAAGGCGATGACTACCAGTTTGCTGGTGGCCTGCCTGACCATGGTGTTTGCGACCCTGGTGGCGGTGCCCGCTGCCTATGCGCTGGTGCGTTGCGAATTTCGTGGCAAGGCCGTGGCGTTGCAGTTGATGTCCCTGCCCCTGGTGTTTCCGATGGTGGTGCTGGGCCTGGCGTTGCTGTTGGTGTTCGACAGCCTGCCGTTCCAGATGAGCTTCTCGCGGTTGGTGATTGCCCACGTGATCCTGGCCTTGCCCTTCGTGGTGAAGAACTGCACGGCGGCCATGCTCTCCATCGGCAGCGAGGTCGAGGAGGCGGCGCAGATGCTTGGTGCTTCGCCGCAGCGGGCGATCCTCGATGTGGTGGTGCCGTTGATGAAGTCGGGGATTCTCGCCGGGATGCTGCTGGCGTTCATCGTCTCGTTCAACGAGTTCACCGTGACCTATTTCCTCTACACCATCGACGTGATGACCGTGCCGATCTGGATGTACAGCCGCACCGTCTCGTCCCTGGACCCGACTGTTTTCTCCTTTGCCGTGCTGATCGTGCTGATCGACTTCGTCCTGATCTGGGCGTTGGAGAAGCTGGTGGGCGAGGGCGGCGTTTCCTTCTGATTTCTTGAGGTAAGCAACATGACTGGACTGATTCTGGAAAACGTCGAAAAACACTACGGCCTGGCCTGTGCGGTGAAGGACGTCAATCTGCACCTGCCCGAGGGCAAGCTGGTGTGCTTCCTCGGCCCTTCGGGGTGCGGCAAGACCACCTTGCTGCGGATGATCGCCGGCCTGGAAACCCTCAGCGGTGGCGAGATCCGCCTGGACGGCGAGGACATCGGCCAGACCCCGGCGCACCTGCGCAACTTCGGCATGGTGTTCCAGTCCCTGGCGCTGTTTCCCCATATGACCGTGGGCGAGAACATCGCCTATCCGCTGAAGCTGCGCGGGGTCGGCAAGGCCGAGCAGCAGGCGCGGGTGGTCGAACTGCTGCAACTGATTCAACTGAGCGAGATGATCGACCGGCCGGTGTCCAAGCTCTCTGGTGGCCAGCGCCAGCGGGTGGCGATTGCCCGGGCGATTGCCGCGCGGCCCAAGCTCCTGCTGCTGGATGAGCCGCTGTCGGCGCTGGATGCCAAGTTGCGCGAATCGATGCAGGTGGAAATCCGCCAGCTGCAACAGCGCCTGAACATCACCACCATCATGGTCACCCACGACCAGCGTGAGGCGATGACCATGGCCGATATCGTGGTGGTGCTGGGCGAGCATCGGGTGCAGCAGGTGGGCACGCCGATCGAGATCTATCGGCACCCGGCCAATGAGTTCGTCGCCGACTTTATCGGTTCGGGCAATATCTTTCCGGCCACCGTGCTGGGCGGCGGAAGGGTCGGGCTACCGGGGGGCGAGAGCATCGAGGTACCGAGCAGTGCAGGTGTCGAGACCGGTAAGCAGGTGCGGATGCTGGTGCGCCCGGAAGACCTGCAACTCTCCGCGCCCGAGTCGACGGCGGGGCACAATCGCCTGCTCGGCACGGTGATCTTCGTCCGCGATATCGGCTCGACCATTGAAACCATCGTCGAGTGTTCCGGTGTGTCGTTCACGGCGCTGAGCACGCCGTGCCAGGGCATCGGCCTGGGGGTGGGGCATAGGGTCTCGGTGACCATTCCGGCCGAGGCGTGCCGGGTTCTGGCAGCCTAGCGCCTAGACACTCAGGCGCAACCGCGCCAGGTCGCGCAGCGGTGGCGCGCCGAACAGCCGGCTGTATTCGCGGCTGAACTGCGAGGGGCTTTCATAGCCCACGCGGTAGCCCGCCGCCGAGGCGTCCAGGCCTTCGATCAGCATCAGCCGCCGCGCTTCCTGCAGGCGCAGCTGCTTCTGGTACTGCAACGGGCTCATGGAGGTCATCGCCTTGAACCGGTGGTGCAGGGTCGACACGCTGAGGTTGGCCTCGCGGGCCAGGCTGTCGATGCGCAGCGGTTGTTCGAAATTGCCGTTCAACCACTTGATCGCCTGGCTGACCCGGTGGCTCTGGCTATTGGCGATGGCGATCTCATACAGCCGGTAGCCCTGCGGGCTGCGCAGCAGTCGATAGAGAATTTCCCGACGGATCAGCGGCGCGAGCATGTTGATGTCTTTCGGGCTGTCGAGCAGGCGGGTCAGGCGCAGCAGGGCATCGAACATCTGTGTGTCCAGGCGCTCGACATACAAGCCGCGCCCGGTGGGCCGGCTGGGCACGCCCATGGGACCGGCCTCGGCAATCAAGGCACTGATTTCGGCCGGATCGATATCCACGCGCAAGGCGAGGATTGGGTGTTCCGGCGAGACACTGGTGATCCGCCCGCAAATCGGCATGGAAACCGAGACCACCATGTAGTTCAGCGGGTCGTAGACAAAGTTCTCATCCCCCAGGCGTACTTCCTTGCGACCCTGGGCCATGACACACAGGGCCGGCTGGGCCAGGACCGGGGAGAATTCGTGGGGCTGGCCATGGCGCGACAGGTGCAGCGAGCCCACCGCGGTGGCGTAGCTGCCGTCTTCACCGGTGTTGCGGTAGATGATCTCGGCCAGCTCCGCGCGCAACTTTTCCATTTCTACCGGCAGGGGGACTTGGGGTTGATCGAGCAAGGACATGGCGGGCCCTGGAGGTGATTGCGAATGGGGCAAGCTTAAGTTTGGGCAATCCGCAACGCCAGGACAATACTGCGCAATTCTTGCCTGATTCTGCAGTCTTTTCATATGACGGTCATATTACAGGCGGCCAGGCGCCGGGAAGTTGCTCAAAACGCGGTGGGGAGGGAGAGGGCAGTCCGGGGGGCTCGGCGCTGGCGGGAATCGGCGTCGCGGCAGGATTGTGCAATAAGCCGGCAGGAATCGACTAACGACCCCTCGTCAAACGCTCTAATCTCTGTTCCTGTCGCAGTCAGTCCCCGGGCTGATTGAGCGAGTACAACTTCTCTTCGGGAGCGTCGCGCATGTCCAAGCCTATCCCCGTCAGTCATATGGCCTTTGTTCGTGCACGCCCTGGGCGTTCCGCCGAGCTGGGCGCACGGCTGAGCAGCCTGATCGAACCCTCCCGCCAGGCCCCCGGTTGCCTGCAATTTTCCCTGCAGCACTCCCTGGCCGATGCCGACCTGTGGTTGGTGTCCGGATTCTGGATCAACCAACCGGCCATGACAGCCTACTTCAATACCCCGGCCATGCAGGTCTTTGCCGAGCTGGTCCAGGACCTGGTGGTCGACAGCTTCGACTTCCATACCTTCAGCGATGTCAGCGCGGCCCGGGCCCAGTGCGATTTTCATCTGTCCAGCGCAGGTGCCTTGCAGCAGTTGGCCAGCTGAAGGTTTAGAATGCCGGCCAATCAATTGGCCGGGATAACAGGCATGGCACGTAAAGCATTCACACACTTCGAAGCCGTTTCGGCGGTGGTTCCCGGTGAGGGCGGTTATAGCGCGGCGATTGCCGTGAAAGCCCTGGACGGTTCCGGTGCACCACGGTTTCACAAAATACTCGATGAACAGAAGTTCAAGACCGCCTTCGAGGCCGACGAGGCTGCCGCGCAAGAGCTTGCGCGACTGGCTGATGTCGACGAAGAGGGTGAGTTGGCCTGGTCGGTGGTTTAACGACCGGGTCTATCGTGGACGGTACATCTTGAACAAGGCTTCCGGGCCCAACTGGAAGTAGTCCGCCGGTCCACCGCCGCGCAGAATCGGTTCGGCGGCGGCGGTGTCGTAGACCCCATCCTTGAGCAGCCACTTGGCGATATGCACGGCGACCACTTCGCCGAGCACCAGCCAGGTGGGCACCAACGCCTGATCGGCCCGTTGCAGTTGAATGATCTGGGTGACTTTGCATTCGAACGACACCGGGCTTTCCTCTACCCGTGGCACCTTGATGATCCGCGAGGCGGAGGGGGTGAGGCCGGACAGTTCGAATTCATCGACCTCGGCGGGCGCGGCCGCGGAACTCTGGTTCATGGCTTCGGCCAGGGGCCGGGTGGCGAGGTTCCAGGCGAACTCACCGGTTTGTTCGATGTTGTTCAGGCTGTCTTTGCGACCGACGCTGGCGAAACCGACGATCGGCGGAATGTAGTTGAACGCGTTGAAAAAGCTGTAGGGCGCCAGGTTCAGGTGGCCCTGGGCATCCTGCGAGGAAATCCAGCCGATGGGCCGTGGGCCGACGATGGCATTGAACGGGTCGTGGGGCAGGCCGTGGCCGTTGGCGGGTTCGTAGTAGTGGATGGCGTCGGACATGGTTCGAGGGTTTCCAGGGATCGGATCATCAAGGGAAGGCGACAGTGTGCGATGCGTCGCGGGGAAATGCGATAGGTGTTGGCCCTTGCAGGCACCTGCTTGCTGACGATGAGGCCAGGGAGTCTTGCGTCGTCTGATCGGCCGTCATCGCCAGCAAGCCGGCTCCTACAAGGGGTCGTGGCATTTTCAGGATCCCCAGAAACAACTAAGCCCGGCCGAAGCCGGGCTGCAAGGCTAACGCACGGATTAGCTGATGGCGGCAGCGCCAGGGGTTTTGTCGTAGCCGTCAGCGGCAACAGCGTTGGCGCCTGGAGTCTTGTCGTAGCCATCAGCGGCAACAGCGTTGGCGCCTGGGGTCTTGTCGTAGCCGTCAGCGGCAACAGCGTTGGCACCTGGAGTCTTGTCGTAGCCGTCAGCGGCAACAGCGTTGGCACCTGGGGTCTTGTCGTAACCATCAGCGGCAACAGCGTTGGCGCCTGGGGTCTTGTCGTAGCCGTCGGCAGCAACAGCGTTGGCGCCTGGGGTCTTGTCGTAGCCGTCGGCAGCAACAGCGTTGGCACCTGGGGTCTTGTCGTAGCCGTCAGCGGCAACAGCGTTGGCACCTGGGGTCTTGTCGTAACCGTCAGCGGCAACAGCGTTGGCGCCTGGGGTCTTGTCGTAGCCGTCAGCGGCAACAGCGTTGGCGCCCGGAGTCTTGTCGTAACCATCGGCCGCTACGGTGTAGGCACCGCCTGGGGTTTTGTCATAACCATCGGCGGCGAAGGTGTTGGCAGCCAGTACCGAGAGGGCCAGGGCGAGGATCAGTTTGGTTTTCATGGTGGTTGCTCCTGAAGGTGTTCGTTTTGTTCAGTGGGTGTGGAAGTGATTTTACGCTTGTAAATTTGATTAAAAAGCGCAAATAAACGCTTAAATCAATCGTATAAATCGATATGTGTGGCGCCAGAAAAGGTCGGCATTCAACGTGATGCCAAGGGGCCGGGGCCAGGTCGATTTAACGTAGGTTCAGAATGTCGCTTGGAAATTAACTGGCTATTAATGCCGATAATTCTTTTGCGATTGCGCAGAAATGCGCCGGGATCGCCCTGTAAGGACGTGAGTGAACGGGGGAACGCGGTCTTGCAAACAACGCCGAACCTTGTAGGAGCCTGGCTTGCCAGCGAAAGGGGCCTCAAGAGCGCCAAAAGCTTCGCGGGCAAGCCCTGCTCCTACAAGGTTTTGAGTACGGCAATAGACCGGGGTATATCGCCGGTTTCCAGGTTACTCAGTCGGTCTCGATCCGCGAATGCTTGCGGGTGTCCTTCATGGTCACATATACCAGCAATGAACAGGTGATGCAGGCCGTCACGTACCAGTAGTAGCCGGTTTCCATGCCGACGCTCTTGAACCACAGCGCAATGTATTCCGCCGTACCGCCGAAGATCGAGACGGTCAGGGCATACGGCAGGCCGACGCCCAACGCACGGATTTCAGTGGGGAACAGCTCGGCCTTCACCACCGCGTTGATCGAGGTGTAGCCGCTGACGATGATCAGCGCCGCCATGATCAGGAAGAACGCGCCCCACCAGGTCTGGATGGTGTGCAGGGTGCTGAGGATCGGCACGGTAAACAGCGTACCGAGGATACCGAAGGCAATCAGGATCGGCCGCCGGCCGATCTTGTCCGACAGCGCACCGACCAGCGGTTGCAGGCACATGAACAGGAACAGCGTCGCCGCCGAAATGGTGGTGGAGTCGGAAATGCTCATGCCGACCGTGTTCACCAGATATTTCTGCATGTAGGTGGTGTAGGTGTAGAACGCCAGGGTGCCGCCCATGGTCAGGCCGACCACGGTCATCAGCTCTTTGGGATGACGCATCAGGGTGCGCATCAGGCTTTCTTTAGGTTCTTCTTTCTTCTTGGTGAAGGATTCGGTTTCTTCCATGCCGCGACGCAGATAGAGCGCGACCACGGCACACAGGGCACCGATGGCGAACGGAATCCGCCAGCCCCAGGCTTGCAGCTGTTCGGTGGTCAGGGTCTGTTGCAGCACGATCAGCACCGCCAGGGCGATGAGCTGGCCGGAGATCAGGGTCACGTACTGGAAGCTGGAGAAGAAGCCGCGACGTTCCTTGGTCGCCATCTCGCTGAGGTAGGTGGCCGAGGTGCCGTATTCGCCGCCGACCGACAGGCCCTGCATCAGGCGGGCGACCACCAGCAGGATCGGGGCGCCGACGCCGATGGTTTCATAGCCCGGGGTGAGGGCGATGATCAGGGAGCCGAAGCACATCAGCAGGACCGAGGCCATCAGCGCGGCCTTGCGGCCCTTGCGGTCGGCGTAGAGGCCCATGAGCCAGCCGCCGATCGGGCGCATCAGGAAGCCCACGGCGAAGATCGCGGCGGTGTTGAGGAGCTGGGCGGTGGTGTCGCCCTTGGGGAAGAAGACCTTGGCGAAGTACAGCGAGAACGCGGCGTAGACGTACCAGTCGTACCATTCGACCATATTGCCGACCGAACCGCTGAAGATCGATTTCAGACGGCTGGAGGTGGTTCTTTCTTTGGCCGGCGCGGCCGCCGACCCCAGGGGCAGGGTAGAGGAGTTTTCCATCAGGGAACCTTCGAGTCATTGTTTTTGTGGAGCGCGCGCGAGCGCAGCCTGCCAGGGCTATAGCAGGAGCTGTGCCAACGGCGGAAGGCCCGGTTTAGAGGGGCTGGCGGGTTTTGGTGAGCGGAAATCCGCTCATGGGTGATAAATCAATAAGCGGAAAATCGCCGATGCGGGATGTGCTGGATGAAACATGAACCAGACAAACACGGCACAACCTGTGGGAGCGGAGCTTGCCCGCGAATAGGCCCTTGAGAACGCTAAAAGCTTCGCGGGCAAGCTCCGCTCCCACAGGTTGATAGGCGGTGTTTTCCAGGCAGGGGTTCAGTCGTCCTTGAGGAACATCTCGCGCGCCAGGCCATGACGCTGCATCTTTTCATTGAAGGTGCGGCGTGGCAGTTGCAGCTCTTCGAGTACCGCTTTGACATCGCCCTTGTGCCGGGTCAGGGCCGAACGCAGGCATTGCGCTTCAAAGGCCTCCTGCTGCGCCGCCAGGGATTGACCCGGATCGATTGCGTCAGGCTCCGACTCACCCAGGCCGAGTACCGAACGTTCGGCGGCATTCGCCAGTTCCCGCACATTGCCCGGCCAGTCATGGCTCAACAGGCGGCTCAACTGCGGCCCGCTCAGCGGCGTCGAGGGCCGCCCCATTCGCTCGGCCGCACCGTAGGCGAAGTGCTCGAACAACAACGGGATATCTTCGCGACGCTCGCGCAACGGCGGCAGGCGCAACTGCGCCACCGTCAGCCGATAGGCCAGGTCCTCGCGAAAGCGCCCGGCCCGGGCCTCGTCCAGCAAGTCGGGTTTGGTCGCCGCGACGATACGCAGGTCCACCGTGATGCTCTGGTTCGAACCCAGCCGCTCCAGCTTCTGCTCCTGCAACACCCGCAGCAGCTTCACCTGCTGGGCCAGCGGCATGCTTTCGATCTCGTCGAGAAACAAGGTGCCGCCATCGGCGTATTCCAGCTTGCCGATACGCTTGCCCTGGGCCCCGGTGAAAGCCCCGCTCTCGTGACCGAACAACTCGGCTTCAAACAAGGCCTCGGGAATCGCCGCGCAGTTGAGGGCGACAAACGGCTTGGCGGCCCTCGGCCCGAAATCATGCAGGCAACGGGCAACCAGTTCCTTGCCGCTGCCGGTTTCACCACGGATCAGCACGTTGACCGGTAGCGCCGCCAGCTCCAGCACCTGCCGGCGCAGGGTTTGCAGGCTGCGGGAAACCCCCAGCAGGCTGCGCTCGAGTCGGGAGCGGTGATCGGACTGTTGATGCAACTGGCGGTTCTCCAGCACCAGGCGGCGTTTCTCCATGGCCCGGGCGAGGCTGGCGAGCAGGGTCTGCGGGCTGAAGGGTTTTTCCAGGAAGTCGTAGGCACCGTCGCGCATGGCTTCCACCGCCATGGGCACGTCGCCGTGACCGGTCAGCAGGATCACCGGCAGGTCGCTGTCGTGTGCCTGCAAACGCGCCAGCAATTCCAGGCCGCCCATGCCGGGCATGCGCACGTCGCTGAGGATCACCCCGGGGAAATCCCGGGGCAGTTGCGCCAGGCACTCTTCGGCGCGGCTGAAGGTCTGCACCTGGAAACCCGACAGGCTCAGCCATTGCTCGACAGCTGTGCGGATGCTGGCTTCGTCATCGACCACGATCACGGCGTTCATCGAGTGTCCATCTCCGGGGCAATGGGCAGGGTCAGGCTGAAGTGGGCGCCGCCGTGGCGATTGTCGACGCTCAGGCGACCGTCCAGTTCATGGACGATGGCGTAGGACACCGCCAGGCCCAGGCCGAGGCCATCGCCTACCGGTTTGGTGGTGAAGAACGGGTCGAAGACCTTGCCCAGGTGTTCCTCGGCAATCCCACCGCCGCTGTCGCCCACGGTCAGCAGCCATACCGGTGGGCGGGCTTCGATACGGATTTCCAGGCGCTTGAGCGGTTTGTCGTGCATGGCATCCAGGGCATTGCGCAACAGGTTGATCAGCACCTGCTCCAGACGAATCGCGTCACCCCGGACCCAGGCCGGGCGGGTCAGGTGCAGCACCGTGCTGACCGCGTCTTCACGCAGACGCGGGTCGAGCAGTTGCAACGCCTGATCGACCACGCCGGCCAGGTCGAGGGGCTCACGCAGGCCGCTGGGGCTTTGTCGGGCGTAGGTCTTCAAGTGACTGGTGAGGGCCGCCATGCGGGTCAGCATCTGATCCAGGGGGGCGAGGGCCTGGTAGGCGTCCTCGATCCGGCCATGGTCGAGCAGCAGGCGCAAGGTCGCCAATTGCATGCGCTGGGCGGTCAGCGGCTGGTTGATTTCATGGGCCAGGGCGGCGGACATCTGCCCCAGCGCCGCCAGTTTGGCCGATTGCACCAGACCGTCCTGGGCGGTGCGCAGGTCGCGGGTGCGTTCCTCCACCAGACGCTCCAGCTCTTCGCGACTGCGTTGGCGCAGGCGCGCCAGGCGCCAGCGCTGGCTGAGGAACAGCAGCAGAAACACCAGGGCCAGCCACAGGCCGGCACCGGCGAGTGCGGCATTGCGTCGTTCCTCGGCGGCCATCTGCGGTTTGCGCAGCAGGTGCAGGGTCCAGTCTTCCGGAGGCAGTGGCTGCGACTCCCAGAGGTAGTCGGCACTGCCGTCCGGGCCGTCGACCCGGGTCAGGTAACTGTTGTCGCCGAACATTCGCAAGGGGCGGTATTCGAGGGGGCTGAGGGATTGCTTGTCATATTGCCGGGTGCTGCCGATTTCACTGCGGTCATTGTCACGCAGCGGGCGCAGCAGGCGATAGCGCCAGCCGGGCTGGTTGGCGATAAACACGATGTCCCGGGCATCGCTGACCAGCAGGGTGTCGTTGCCCTTGCTCCACTCACGCTCGAGTTCCGGGAACTCCAGTTTCACCACCATGGCGCCGAGGAATTCGCCGTTGTCGCCGGTTACCGCGCTGGCGAGAAAATAACCGGGAATGCCACTGGTCACGCCCACGGCATAGAAGTGCCCGCTGCCTTCGACACGGGTCTGGTTGAAGTAAGGGCGAAAGCCGTAGTTGTGACCGACGTAGCTGCTCGGCAGGCTCCAGTTGCTGGCAGCCACCGACAGGCCATTGCGATCCAGCAGTTGCAGGGTGGAAGAGCGCGCCGCGCCATTGATCCGTTCCAGTTTGCGGTTCAGGGCGTCCTGTTCTGCCGCATCGATGGGGCCGGCCAGGGCCGCGCGCAATTGCGGGTCGAGGGCGAGCACGGCAGGCAGGGCGCGGTAGCGTTCGATCAGGGTGTGCAGGGCGTTGGCGTAAAGCGTCAGTTGCATCTTGCCCCGCGAGGCGTCGTCGACCAGGGCCTGTTGTTCGGCGCGATGCACGGCCCAGCCGGCGGCCAGGACGGTACCGGCGACAATCAGCAGAGTGTAGAACGCCAGACGCAGGGGACGAGGAAGCGGCGACATACGGGCAACGACAGGCTGGGGAGGGGCGGGAAAGATAGCATGTCGAATCAGCTAGGCGCTGACTTGTGGGAGCGGAGCTTGCCCGCGAAAGGGACCTTGAGGTCGCCAAAAGCTTCGCGGGCAAGCACCGCTCCCACAAGAGCGGTCAGTGGCAGGGCTTACAACAACTCGAAACTCTGCTGCGTCACATCCTGGGAGTCCAGGCCGATCTGCACGTTGAACTTGCCCGGCTCCGAGGCGTACTTCAACTGGGTGTTGTAGAACTTCAGGTCTTCCTCGTCGATGCTGAAGTGAAGGACCTTCTGCTCGCCCGCCTTGAGCATCACCTTCTGGAAGTTTTTCAGTTCCTTGACCGGACGGATCATGGAACCGGCGACCTGCTGGATATACAGCTGCACCACCGTCTCGCCGTCACGCTTGCCGGTGTTCTTCACCGTGATGCTGGCATCGAGCTTGCCGCTCTTGTTCAGCGTGCTCGAAGACAGCGCCATGCCGCTCAGGCTGAAGTCGGTGTAGCTCAGGCCGTAGCCGAAGGGGTACAGCGGGGTGTTTTCCTCGTCGAAATACTGCGAGGTGTAGTTGCCTGGCTTGCCCGGGGTGTACGGACGACCGATGGTCAGGTGGTTGTAGTACATCGGCACCTGGCCGACCGAGCGCGGGAAGGTGATCGGCAGCTTGCCCGACGGGTTGTAGTCGCCGAACAGTACGTCGGCAATGGCGTTGCCGCCTTCGGTGCCGCTGAACCAGGTTTCCAGCACGGCAGCGGCCTGGTCCTGCTCGTGGCCGATGGTCAGCGGACGGCCGTTCATCAGCACCAGTACCAACGGCTTGCCGGTGGCCTTGAGGGCCTTGATCAGTTCACGCTGGCTGGCCGGGATGTTCAGGTCGGTACGGCTCGACGACTCGTGGGACATGCCCCGCGACTCGCCCACCGCGGCGATCACCACGTCGGCCTGCTCCGCGGCCTTGACTGCTTCGTCGATCATCTGCTGCGCCGGGCGCGGGTCATCGACGATTTCCGGAGCCGCGAAGTTGAGGAAGTTCAGGTAATCCACGACCTTCTTGTCGGCGGTGATGTTCGAGCCGCGGGCATAGACCAGTTGGCCCTTGTCGCCCAGGGCACGGCTCATGCCGTCATACAGGGTGACCGATTGCGCCGGCAGGCCGGCGGCGGCCCAGCTGCCCATCATGTCGATCGGGGCCTTGGCCAGCGGGCCAACCAGGGCGATCTTCGCCGACTTCTTCAGTGGCAGGGTCTGGCCCTGGTTCTTCAGCAGGACCAGGCTGCGGCGTGCCATGTCGCGGGCATCGCTGCGGTGCAGGCGGCTTTCGGCATTGGTGTCGGCCGGATCATCCTCGGCCTTGCCGATACGCAGGTACGGGTCCTTGAACAGGCCCATGTCGTACTTGGCGCCGAGCACTTCACGCACGGCGTTGTCCAGGTCGCTCTGCGGCACTTCGCCAGACTTGATCAGCCCCGGCAGCTCCTTGCCATACAGCGAGTCGTTCATGCTCATGTCGATGCCGGCCTTGATCGCCAGCTTGGCCGCTTCGCGCCCGTCCTTGGCAACGCCATGCTTGAGCAGTTCGAAAATCGCCCCGTGGTCGCTCACCGCCAGGCCCTTGAAACCCCAGTCCTTGCGCAGCAGGTCCTGCATCAGCCAGGTGTTGGAAGTGGCGGGCACGCCGTTGATCGAGTTCAGGGCAACCATCACCCCGCCGGCGCCGGCGTCGATCGCGGCGCGATAAGGCGGCAGGTAGGTCTGGTAC
Organism: Pseudomonas sp. MWU12-2319; assembly: GCF_023242525.1. Lineage (NCBI taxonomy): Bacteria > Pseudomonadati > Pseudomonadota > Gammaproteobacteria > Pseudomonadales > Pseudomonadaceae > Pseudomonas > Pseudomonas sp. MWU12-2319. The sequence goes on along the minus strand of NZ_JALJES010000005.1, from coordinate 275,060 downwards.
ATTTTCACCGGGCTCATGTCGACCACGTTGTAGTCGCGACCGCCTTCCACCGCGCCATAGAGGGCGAAGTGCTTGACGCTGGCCATGATGCTGTCCGGTTCGCTCGGGCTCTTGCCCTGGTAGGCGTGGACCATCACCTGGGCGATGCGCGAGACCAGGTAGGTGTCCTCGCCGAAGCCCTCGGAGGTCCGGCCCCAGCGCGGGTCGCGGGAAATATCGACCATCGGCGCGAAGGTGATGTCCAGGCTGTCGGCGCTGGCTTCCTGGGCGGCGATGCGTCCGGAATGGCCGATGGCGTCCATGTCCCAGCTCGACGCCAGGCCCAGGCTGATGGGGAAAATGGTCCGGTGGCCGTGGATGACGTCATAGGCGAAGAACATCGGGATCTTCAACCGGCTGCGCATGGCAGCGTCCTGCATCGGACGGTTTTCCGGGCGGGAGATGGAGTTGAAGGTGCCGCCGATGTTGCCCGCGGCGATTTCCTTGCGGATCAGTTCCCGGGGCATTTCCGGGCCAATACTGATCAGACGCAATTGGCCGATCTTTTCCTCGAGGGTCATCTGCTTCATCAACTGGGCGATGAAAGCGTCCTTGTTTTCCAGGGAGGCGGGCTTTGTGTCAGCCACTACCGGGAGACTGGCCAGGCCAATAGCGAGGCCCAGCAAACACAGCTTCTTCATGAATGATTATCTCGGGGGCCCGGTCCGGCGATCAATCGTTGCGCACTGGCCGGGCTGTTTAGTTATAGGGAGCGACTCTTGTTGTGCTAATAATCCAGCACAGTTGTGAACTGTTTTTCGCGCTGGGCATCTTTTAGCTGATTGGCTTCACACATTCCAGTGGCGGTGGCGGATTATGCCTGAGTCCCGCGTACGAAAAATCCTGGGATTTTTCTCTTTTTAACGTTTCAAGGAGGGTTTCGAGCATGCAGGCACAACAGGGCTTACGTTCGAGTTGCAGATTTGCCGTACTGGCATTGCTGGCGACGTTGTTGGCTGGCTGCGGCATCAACAATATTCCCACTTATGACGAACAGGTGAAGGCCAACTGGGCTCAGGTGCAGAACCAGTACCAGCGGCGCGCGGACCTGATCCCGAACCTGGTGGAAACGGTCAAGGGTTATGCCAGGCAGGAGCAGGAAACCCTGACCGCGGTGGTCGAGGCGCGGGCCAAGGCCACCTCGATCCAGGTCGATGCCAGCACCCTGGACAATCCCGAGAAGCTCAAGCAGTACCAGGACGCCCAGGGCCAGTTGACCGGCGCCCTCAGTCGTCTGATGGTGGTCTCGGAGCGATACCCGGATCTGAAGTCAAACCAGAACTTCCTGGCCCTGCAGTCCCAACTCGAAGGCACGGAAAACCGTATCAGTGTGGCGCGACGTGACTTCATCCTCAGTGTGGAAAAGTACAACACCGAGATCCGCACCTTTCCCGGCCGCCTCTGGCATAGCCTGATGTACAGCAACCTGCCGTTGCGCCCGACGTTCGAGGCGACCGCCCAGGACGCCGATAAAGCACCGCAGGTGAAGTTCCAGTAACCCGATGGGCGTTGCCGTGCTGAATTGTGGCAGCGCTGGATCCTGCTTCATCACGAACGAGGTAGGCATGCGTATTTTCCAAGGTGCCCTGTGGCTGTTGCTCTGCACGCTGGCGCTGACGGCCAGGGCCGATTTGCAGTTTCCCGAATTGAGCGGGCGGGTGGTGGACAGCGCCCAGATGATCGACGCGCCGGTGCGCGAGGCCTTGAATCAGCAGTTGCAGGCCCATGAGAAGGCCACCGGCGAGCAGATCGTGGTGGTCACCGTGGCGAACCTGCAAGGCGCGACCATCGAGGATTACGGTTACCAGTTGGGGCGTCACTGGGGCATCGGCCAGAAGGACAAGAACAACGGCGCGCTGCTGATCGTCGCCCGGGACGAGCGCAAGGTGCGCATTGAAGTGGGTTATGGCCTGGAAGACCGCCTGACCGACGCCCAGTCATCCTTGATCATCAACCAGTTGATCGTGCCGCAGTTCAAACGCGACCATGTTTCCAGCGGCATCAGTTCCGGGGTCGACGCGATGCTCAAGGTCCTGGGCAGTCCGATGGTGGAGAAAACCGAGCCCGAAGGGGATTTCGGATCGCGGCACCCGGTACTGATCGGCTTCCTCATGGTTCTCTTCGTGCTGATCTGCGCGATGATGCAACTGATGGGCTATGGCCCGAGGGGCGGCTCGGGAGGTTTTGGCGGCGGCGGTGGCGGACGTTCCGGCGGTGGCTTCAGCGGTGGCGGTGGCGGTTTCGGTGGCGGCGGATCATCGGGCAGTTGGTAATCCATCATTATTAGAGAGCGTGCACAACCATGGCCTTACTGACTGAATACGAACAACGGCAGGTTGCCGAAGCGATTACCCGGGTCGAGCAGCAGACCGATGCGGAACTGGTGACGGTGCTGGCGCGGCGTGCCGACGACTATGCCTATATCCCGTTGCTGTGGGCCAGCCTGGCGGCGCTGCTGGTCCCCGGGCTGCTCAACTTCGTCTTCGGCTGGCTGAACAGCCACAGCCTGCTGGCAGTGCAGTGGAGCAGCTTTATCGTGTTGTGCCTGGTATTCCGCATCCCGTCGATCACCAGCCGGCTGATTCCGCGTTCGGTGCGGCACTGGCGGGCATCGAACCTGGCCCGGCGGCAGTTTCTCGAACAGAACCTGCACCATACCGTTGGCGGTACCGGTGTCCTGATTTTTGTCTGCGAGGCCGAGCGGTATGTCGAAATCCTGGTGGACAAGGGCATTTCCAAACGGCTCGACAACAGCGCCTGGGAGCCCATCGTCAAGGCCTTCACCGAGCGGGTCAAACAGGGGCAGACCTTGCAGGGCTTTATCAGCTGCATCGAGTCCTGCGGCGAACTGCTCAAGTCTCATGTGCCGGTGACCCAGGCACGCAACGAGTTGCCTAACCGGTTGGTCCTGTTGGGCTGATACAATAGCCGCTATTCCCTGATCCGACTCCCGCACGCCCGAGGCGCCCTTTACATGTCAGCTACTGCAACCCCCGCCCAGTCCGTGCCGGACCATCACGCACAGTTTCTCGAGTTGCTCGAGACCGGTCTGGCGCAGAACGCTTTTATCAAGCTGGTGCTGGCCAAGTACGTGGGCGACGAAGCGGACCTGCAACGGCTGATCATCAAGCAGGTGACGGTCAAGGAGCAGGCGTGCCTGTCCTTTGTCTATCGCTACAAGACCCGTGATATCACCAAGAACTTCGCCCTCGCCGAAGGCCAGGCGATCATCGCCGGGCTGCTGCCGGCGTCCTTCAAGAACGCCCACCTGCTGTCACTCACCGACGAAGTGCAACTGGAGTACAGCAAGAAGGGCAAGAGCACCCTGTTCAAGGGCAAGGCCCAGCAGACGCGGGAAGTGCCGTCCGCCGAGCACAATCGCGAGAAGAATCGCTATCTGGAACTCAGCCGGCCATTTCTTACCGACCTGGGGGTGACCAACCCGCAGCACGAGCTGATTCCAGCGATGTCGCGCAAGTGGAAGCAGATCAACAAATTTATCGAAGTGTTTTCCCATGCCCTGAGCCACTCGCCGATCAAGCTCGACCAGCCGGTGCGGGTCGCGGACTTCGGTTCGGGCAAGGGCTACCTGACCTTTGCCATCCACGATTACCTGCGCAATACCTTGCAGGTCGAAGGCCAGGTGACCGGGGTCGAGTTGCGCGAAGACATGGTCAACCTGTGCAATACGGCGGCGGCGCGCCTGGAGCATCCTGGGCTGGTGTTCAAATGCGGCGATGTGCGCAGCGTGGCGCCGAGCGAGCTGGAGGTGATGATCGCCTTGCATGCCTGCGATATCGCCACCGACTATGCGATCCACACCGGTATCCGCTCCGGCGCGGCGATCATCATGTGCTCGCCGTGCTGCCACAAGCAGATCCGCTTGCAGATCCAGAGTCCGGTGTTGCTCAAGCCGATGCTGCAATATGGCCTGCACCTGGGGCAGCAGGCGGAGATGGTCACCGACAGCTTGCGCGCACTGTTCCTGGAAGCCTGCGGCTACGAGACCAAGGTCTTCGAGTTCATTTCCCTGGAACACACCAACAAGAACAAGATGATCCTCGCGGTCAAGCGCGCCGAGCCTGTGGACCCGGCGCAATTGTTGGTGAAGATCGGGGAGTTGAAGGCGTTCTATCACATCCACGAGCACTGCCTGGAAACCCTGCTGCGGGCCGACGGCTACTTGAGCTGAACCCCCGCCGGCAAACCGCCCGGTTGCGCCGGGCGGACGCTGGTCTTGCGCCCGAGCATCACGGTGATGATCACGCCACCGGCAAACAGCCAGGTAATCGGCTCGACGTGTTCGCCGAAGAACAGCGCCGAAAAGGCAATGGTGAAGAAAATCTGCAACAGCTGGATCTGGCTGACCCGGGCGATACCGCCCAGGGCGAGCCCGGCGTACCAGGCAAAAAAGCCGAGAAACTGCGAGAACAACGCCACATAACCGAAGGCCCACCAGGTCTTGCCGGAAATCGCGCCCTGGTGCTGCCAGGCCAGGTACAGCACCGGGCCGATCAGGATCGGCACCGACAGCACCAGCGCCCAACAGATCACCTGCCAGCCGCCCATCTCCCGGGCCAGGCGTCCACCCTCGGCATAGCCCAGGCCGCCGAGGGCGATGGCGCCGATCATCAACAGGTCTCCGGGCTGGATACTCCCGGCCCCGCTGATCAGCGCATAACCCAGCACCAGCGCACTGCCCAGGGCCGCGCAGGCCCAGAAGGCCTTTGATGGCCGCTCGTGGGACAACCAGGCCGCGTACAACGCCACGCACAAGGGTTGCAGGCCATTGACCAGGGCGCCGTGGGAGGCCGGCAGGGTCTGCATGGCCCAGGCCGAGAGTACCGGAAAACCCAGGATGACCCCGATGATCACCAGTGACAGGCCTTTGACCTGGCGCCAGGTCGGCCACTTTTCCCGGCGCCACAGCAGCAGCGCCGCCGCGGGAATGGCGGCGATCAGGGCGCGACCGAGGCCGTTGAGCAGCGGATGGATTTCCTGCACCACGACGCGGGTGAAGGGCAGGGTCAGGCTGAAGATCACTACACCCAGCAGGCCGAGCAGCATGCCGGTGTTTTCACGGGAGGACATAAACGTTGGCCAGTCATCAGGGAAACAGGGACTGTCATCTAGCCATAAAGCTCCGACGGCTCGCCGCTACAGCTGGGTAGAGAGTTGTCCATACAGTTTTTCGTGGGACCGCCTGCGTAGTAGCCGGTGATTACCCGCCTGCGTGTATAGGGTCTACCTTGACTACTCTTGTCTGCCCAAGTGTTTAACCAGAGGAGTTCACCCCATGGCCGCGAAAAAGATTCTGATGCTGGTTGGCGATTACGTCGAAGACTACGAAGTGATGGTGCCGTTCCAGGCCCTGCTGATGGTCGGTCACCAGGTACATGCGGTGTGCCCGGACAAAAGCGCCGGCCAGACCGTGCGCACCGCGATCCATGACTTCGAGGGCGACCAGACCTACAGTGAAAAGCCGGGGCATCTGTTCGCCCTGAACTTTGATTTCGCCAAGGTCGATGCCGCCGACTACGATGCGTTGCTGATTCCCGGTGGCCGTGCGCCGGAATACCTGCGGCTGAACGACAAAGTCCTGCAACTGGTACAGGCCTTCGACCATGCCGGCAAGCCGATTGCCGCGGTTTGTCATGGCGCGCAGTTGCTGGCGGCGGCGGGGATTCTCGACGGTCGTGAGTGCAGCGCCTATCCTGCCTGTGCTCCGGAAGTGCGGCTGGCCGGTGGTCGTTATATCGATATCGAAGTGACCCAGGCCCACGTCCAGGGCAACCTCGCCACCGCCCCGGCGTGGCCGGCGCATCCGAGCTGGTTGGCGGCGTTCCTCGGGTTGCTGGGTACCAGGATCACCTTGTAAGGGAGGGTTGGGTCATGTGTGAGCTCTACGTCAAGGCCGATCCGATTCTCTACGAATCGCGTTCCCGCTCGCTGCGCATCCGTGGCGTGGTGACCACCTTGCGCCTGGAAAACCAGTTCTGGGACATCCTCGGCGAGATCGCCGAGGCCGACGGCATGACCACCAACCAGTTGATCACCCGGCTCTACGAAGAAGTGATGGACTTTCGCGGGGAGGTGCTGAATTTCGCCTCCTTCCTGCGAGTCAGTTGCACCCGCTACCTGAGCCAGCGTCGGGCCCAGGTAACGGAGCTCAGTGTGGTCCGTTCGAACGCGGGGTGAAAAATAACACGATCCCGGCCGGCGGCTATTTGCGGCTTTCGATCCTGACCTGACCATCGTCCAGGGCCACGGTTTTCACCGGGATCAAGGCGGGCAGGGCATTGAGCAGAGCGTCCGGGTCTGTCACGTCGAGGTTGCCGGAGACCTTGAAGTGCGCCAGCGGGCCGTCCGCCAGTTGCACCGGTTTGCTGCGGTAGAGGCTCAGTTCATCGAGCAGACTGGCCAGTTCGCGGTTGCGAAAGGTCAGGTGGCCGCTGCGCCAATCGGCGACTTCCTCGCTGCTCAGGGTTTGCTGTTGCAGCGTACCTTTGGCGTAGTCGAAGATCGCCCGTTGCCTGGCTTCGAGCAGGGTGGCGCTGCTCGGATCGCCTTCCGGCTCGAAAGCCACCTGGCCGTGGGCGACGCTGACCACCAACTGGCGCTGGCCGCGGCGCACATCGAAAGCGGTGCCCACCACTCGCACCCGGGCGTTGCCGGCATGCACCCACAATGGGCGTTCCTTGTCGGCGGCCACTTCCAGGTAGAGCTGGCCCTGATCCAGGTAGATATCCCGTTGCCGGGAGCGGAAGTTGATGCGCAGTCGGGTATTGGCGTTGATGTACAGGGTGCTGCCGTCCGGCAGCTTCAGGGTACGGGTGCCCTGGGCATGGGCGGCGACCTGATGCCGGTACGGGGTGTTTGGTGCGCCGAGATTGGCGCTCAGCAATGCACACAACAGCGCGGCCGCCGTGGCCAGGGCCGGTCGCCAGAGGTTCTTGCGCCGGGGGGCCGGCAACGCCGGCTGGTTCAGTTGGCGCAGTTGCGCCAGGTCCGCCCAGAGTGCTTCGAACTCGGCATAGGCCCGGGCATGCTCCGGCTTTGCCCGCCATTCTTCGAACGCCCTGTCCGGTGACTGTTCGGGCGTGTCGCGGTGACGGGCGAACCAGCTCGCGGCCTGGGCATCGATGCTGTTTCCATCGAGTGTGATGTCGATGACGCGGCTCATTCTGACGACTTCCTGCTGTTCATCGGGCGGGTATCTCAGGCCTCGGGAGGGACCAGCAGTTGCGGGTTACCCAGCGGATGGCTCTTGGCATCGAAAAACCGCAGCGTCACTTCCCGGCCCTCGAACAGCTGGGTGAAGTGGCGCTTCTGATGCTGGATAAAGGCCTGGCTGCGTGGGTAGATCGAAATCGCCAGGGTCTGGATTCGCGCATCCAGCAGGGCCTGGACGATATGCCGGTCCTGCGCGCCGAGGTTGTGGCCGAAGATGCACAGGGCGTCCTGATGCCCGGCCAGTTGCCCGTAGCAGTACGACAGGTAATCCGAATGACGGATCGCCTTGAGCTTGTCCTGCGCATTCCCCTCGCTGACGAACAACGGCACATCGCCCAGGGTATTGATCGCGAAACTGCCCAGCAGGGTGCTTTCCGAGGAGGTCAGCTTGCGTGTGCTGCCGTCGAGGTTCTTCACCAGGTGCAGGCCGCCGTGCAGGTACAGGACGCGGGTGCCACGGGCATCAAGGTCGCCCAGGTCGAAGGTCGAGTCGTCCGTGCGGAACAGATCGTCGAACGGCTCGGGTGCCTGCATGATCGCCCAGTAGGTGAGCAGGTCGTAGTTGGTCGAGTAAAGGGTGCGGTAGCGACTCAGTTCGGCATTGATCAGCGCCAGGCTCTCGGGCTGCACCCGCATCCAGGGGATATGCACCGAGCGGATCGCATGGATCAGCGCTTCCTTGACCGCGAAGTAGCGATTGCGCGGCGACGACGAACTGATGGTCAGCGCCGCATTGACCCGGATGGTGCTTTTCAGGGCGCTGAGCACCTGTTCGAAGTTGCTGGTTTCCAGGGCCTTGAACACCGCCAGCTCGCTCAGCCCCAGCGGACGGTTACGGGTGGTCTGGGCCAGCTCGAACAGCGAGTCGTAGGCAAATGCCCGCCACATTGCCCGGCTCGCGCCGTTGCCGATCAACAGGCCGCTGCAGGCGATTTCGGCGCGCAGGGCGTTCCAGTCTTCTAACGTTGTATCAAATGCCTGGAGTTCCATCGTTGCCATTCGTCGGTTGCCAAATCTGAGGAGGATCAGCGGCGGACTTTAACACGGGCCCTCTAGAGTCATTTCCTCATTCCGTGCCGGGAGATTTTTTCCACGGGGTGTCTTTTCCGGTGATATCGTAGTGATATCTCTTTTGGGTGTTTTTTCCAGTGCAATGGAATGCCACATAAAGGGTGATCGATATGTCAGTCAGAAACCTGAAAATAGCCACACGCGCTTTTCTGAGTTTTGCCTTTGTCACACTGCTGTTGATTGCCCTGGGCGTGCTGGCGTTATGGAAAATGCATCTGATTCGCGAGGCGGCGGTCGACTTGCAGGACAACTGGATGGCCAGCCTGCGACAGGCCGGGCGGGTCGAGTTGACCTTCTATCGGATACGCCTGGAGAGCTTTCGGTTGGTCACGGCCACCGATGCCCAGATGAAACAGACCGAAGCCGCCCGTATCCAGGAACTTAAGGCCACACTCGATCAGCAGATCAAGGCCTATGCACCGCTGGTCTCGAGCCCCGAGGAGCAAGCGGTCTACGAGGCGGTACAGCGTAATGCCAACCTCTATGAGCAGAAACTCGCCGAGACGTTGCAGATCGCCAGCGAGAAGGGAGCCGAAGCGGCGCTTGTTCTGCTCAATAACGTGATCCCGCCTTTGGTCAATGAGCTGCAAACCAACATCGAGGCGCTGGAAAAAATCAATGACGATGGTGCCGTGCAGTCCGGTATCACGGCCCAGCAGCAGTTCGACGGCGGTTTTTATCTGACTATCGCCATCATTGTCGTTTCTTGCGTCTTGACGGTATTGCTGGCGATTATCTTTACCCGCAGCCTGACCGGCCCGTTGCGCTTGTTGCTCGGCTCGACCCGGAAGATCGCCGAGGGCGACCTGCGCACCGAAGTACAGGTGGACGGCAAGGACGAATTGGCCGAGCTGCAGGCCTCGACCGCGGCCATGCAGGCCAGCCTGAAAAATACCCTGCGGCATATCAGTAACTCCTCCACGCAGTTGGCGTCGGCCGCGGAAGAAATGAGCGCGGTGACCGGCGAGTCCAATCGCGGTATTCAACGCCAGAGCCTGGAGACCGACCAGGCCGCCACGGCGGTCAATGAAATGACCGCGGCGGTCGAGGAAGTGGCCCGCAATGCCGTGGCGGCCTCGCAGTCCACCCAGCGTTCCGAAGTCTCGACCCGTACCGGGGCGGACCGTGTGCATCGCACGATTGCCTCCATCGAAACCCTGAGTTCGACCGTCAAGGCCACCGGGCAGGAAGTCGAATCCCTGGCGCAGCAGGCCCAGAACATCAGCAAGGTGCTGGATGTGATCCGGGCCATCGCCGAACAGACCAACCTGCTGGCGCTCAACGCCGCCATCGAAGCCGCCCGGGCCGGTGAACAGGGCCGTGGCTTTGCCGTGGTTGCTGATGAGGTGCGGGCCCTGGCGCACCGTACCCAGGTTTCAACCCAGGAAATCGAACAGATGATCGGTGCCATCCAGAACGGGACCGGGCAGGCGGTGGTCTCGATGCAACGTAGTAATGAAGAGGCGGACAAGACGCTGTTGATTGCCCATGAAGCCGGTTCGGCCTTGTCCGAAATTGCCCAGGCCATCAGCGAGATCAACGACCGCAACCTGATGATCGCGACCGCTTCCGAGGAGCAGGCCCAGGTCGCCCGGTCGGTGGACCAGAACCTGATCAGTATCCGCGATCTGTCGATCCAGAGCTCATCGGCGGCGAGCCAGACCCTGGCGGCCAGTCATGAGCTGTCCAAGCTCGCGGTGGAATTGAACAAGGTGGTCACGCAGTTCTCGATTTGAGTCCCTGGCGGTCGCCCCTGACTCTTTATTTGACGCATCCGTTCGGAGACGTGAAATGGACCCGGATATCTGTAAAGGCTGTATCAAGATCGAGGTGGCCCGGCTGGCCATCGGCATGCAGATCGAAGCGCTGGATCGGCCGTGGGAGGAAACCACCTTTTCCTTTCGCGAGTTCCGTATACGCCGCGAGGAGGAACTGCGACTGCTGCGCGAGAACTGCGAGTATGCCTGGGTGGATATCGCCAGTGCCGCCGGAGCCCATGGGCTGTCGGTCGAAACCCCGATTGAATGCGCGACTGCATGCGCGGCACTCGCGGAGCCGGTCGACTTCAACGTTGAAATGGCCCGGGCCGAGCTCTCCTGGGGCTCGGCCCGGGCGCAGTCCTGGCGCATCCTCGAGGCGGTGGATATGGGCGAGCCGATTCAGGTCGACGCGGTGAAAGCCGTGGTCAAGGATTGCGTCGACAGTATCCTGCGCAACCCCTCGGCCTTGCTCTGGCTGACCCGCATCAAGTTCCAGGACGATTACACCGCCGAGCATTCGCTGCGGGTGGCAATGCTGTCCATTGCCCTGGGTCGCGAGTTGGGCCTGCCGGCTGTGGAATTGGAGGAGATCGGGGTCGGTGCCATGCTCCACGATGTCGGCAAGCTCAAGGTGCCAAGCGAAATCCTGAATAAACCGTCGGCGTTGACGGATCAGGAGTACGCCATCATGAAAAGCCACGCCATGGAAGGTTATACCTTGCTCGCCAGCCAAGCCGGTGTGCCGGTGGCGGCGCTCGAGGTGGCGCTGTCGCACCATGAGCGGTTGGACGGCATGGGCTATCCCCGTGGCTTGAGCGCCGAAGGGATTCCCTTTTATGCGCGGATCGTCGCGGTGACTGACGCCTATGATGCCATCAGCAGTGACCGGGTCTACAGCAAGGGGCGTTCGACCCTCGAGTCCCTGCGCATCCTGTTCAAAGCGGCCAACAGCCATTTCGACGAGCAGATTGTCAGCGCGTTCATTCGCCTGATCGGCCTGTATCCCAGCGGCGAAATCGTCGAGATGACCAATGACGAAGTCGCGATCATCCTCGGCGCGCCGCCCTGCAATCGACTCAAGCCGCGTCTGTTGCGTGTTCTCGGAGCCGACAAGCGGCGCTGCCCGGAGAAGCTTATCGATCTGGCCGACAGCACCTTCGATGCCATGGGCCGGCCCTATGCGATTCGCCAGGTCTGTTCGTCCGGGGCCTTTGGCGTTGATATCGAGGCTTATCGCCGACGTGGGCTGATCCAGATAAACGGCGCCTGACAAACGGTGTTGTGGATCCAGGTTTTCCTTGCGTCAGGTCAAGGTCAGGGGTGGGTCTTCGACTGAAGCTGACGGGAGTCCGTCAGCTAAAGGAAGACCTACTGTGAGCAGCACATTTTTTATTCCCGCCGTGAATATCATGGGCATTGATTGCCTGGACGAAGCCATGGGCGCGATCCGCAAGCATGGCTTTCGCAAAGCGCTGATCGTTACCGACGTCGGGCTGGCCAAGGCCGGCGTCGCCGCACGGATTGCCGGGTTGTTGGCGATGCAGGATATCGATTCGGTCGTGTTCGATGGCGCCAAACCGAATCCGAGCATCGACAACGTCGAGAAGGGCTTGGTGGCACTCAAGGCTGGCCAATGCGATTTCATTGTGTCCCTGGGCGGCGGCTCGCCCCATGACTGTGCCAAGGGCATCGCCCTGTGCGCCACCAATGGCGGGCATATCCGCGACTATGAAGGCGTCGACCGCTCAGCCAAGCCGCAACTGCCGCTGGTGGCCATCAATACCACCGCCGGTACCGCCAGCGAGATGACCCGTTTCTGCATCATCACCGATGAATCGCGCCACGTGAAAATGGCGATTGTCGACCGTAACGTCACGCCGTTGCTGTCGGTCAACGACCCGGCGCTGATGGTCGCCATGCCCAAGGGACTGACCGCCGCTACCGGCATGGATGCCCTGACCCATGCCATCGAAGCTTATGTGTCGACGGCGGCGACGCCGATCACCGACGCCTGCGCGATCAAAGCCATTGAACTGATCAGCGCCAACCTGCGCCAGGCCGTGTTTGATGGCGCCGACCTGCAGGCCCGGGAAAGCATGGCCTACGCGCAGTTCCTCGCGGGCATGGCGTTCAACAATGCCTCGCTGGGTTTCGTGCATGCCATGGCGCACCAGTTGGGCGGCTTCTACGACTTGCCCCATGGCGTGTGCAATGCGGTGCTGCTGCCCCATGTGCAGAGTTTCAATGCGCTGGTCTGCCCGCAACGCCTGAGTGATGTGGCCAAGGCGCTGGGTGCCGACATTCGTGGCATGAGTGCCGAGGAGGGTGCCCAGGCGGCCATTGCGGCGATTCGCAGTCTGGTCAAGGATGTCGAGATTCCGGCCGGTCTGCGGGAGTTGGGCGCCAAGTTGCAGGACATCCCGATCCTCGCCACCAATGCCCTGAAGGACGCTTGCGGCCTGACCAATCCACGGGCGGCGGATCAGCGGCAGATCGAAGAGATTTTCCGCAGCGCGTTCTGAGGCAAAACCCCATCACCCAGCGCCTTCCCCGGTCGGGGAGGGCGCTGTCACGACCAGCGGGCTTGCAAACCCGCGTTCAGACAGGTTTAATTGAGTGATTACTCATTTATAAGTTGAACGCTGCTCCCCATGGCCCGTCCCAAAAGTGAAGACAAACGCAACGCCATCCTCAGTGCCGCCATCGAGGTGTTCGCCGAGCAGGGCCTGGGTTGTCCGACGCTGAAGATCGCCCGGCTCGCCGGGGTCGCCGAGGGCACCTTGTTCAACTACTTCAGTTCCAAGGACGTGTTGCTCAACGAACTCTACCTGCATATCAAGGCCGAGTTGCGCGATGTGATGATGCCCGGTTACCCGCGCACGGAAACGGTGAAGAAGCGCGCCCGGCACGCCTGGCAGAGTTATGTCGACTGGGGCGTGGCCGAACCGCAGAAACGCAAGGTGGTGGCTTTGCTCGGAATGTCCGCGCAGGTTACCGAACAGAGCAAGTTGCTGGGGATGCAGGACTTCTGCGAGGTCAACGAGATGATGCAGGAAAGCATTGCCAGCGGCCTGTTCCGCGACCAGCCGGCGGCGTTTGTCTCGGCGATCATGGGCGCCCTGGCCGATACCACCATCGACTTTATCCGCCGCGAACCCGACCAGGCCGAGCGTTATGCCGAAGCCGGTTTCCAGGCGTTCTGGAGTGCTACCGCCAAGGAGTAGGCGAGGCTGTTTCTTGTATTGAAGCTTTGCGTTGAAAATGAGTGAGTGCTCACTCAATATTAATCTCAGTAGTCATAAGGAGTACAAGCATGTCTAAGGTCTGGTTGATTACCGGCAGTGCCAGCGGTTTGGGTCGCAATGTCGCCGAGGCGGTACTGGCGGCGGGGGAACGCCTGGTGGCGACGGCGCGGGAGCCACGGCGGCTGGATGATCTGGTGGCGCGTTATGGCGATCAGGTGCGGGTGGTGGCTCTGGATGTCACGGATGCAGCGGCGGCTGAAGCGGCGGTGAAGGTGGCGGTCGATACCTTTGGTCGGCTCGACGTACTGGTCAACAATGCCGGTTACGGTCATCTCGCCCCTTTCGAGCAGACGGAGGCAGAGGCGTTCCGCGCCGAGGTCGAGACCAATTTCTTCGGCGTGGTCAACGTGACCCGCGCCGCATTGCCGGTGATGCGCGCGCAACGCAGCGGGCACATCCTGCAGATCTCCTCCGTGGGTGGGCGTCTGGGCATGCCCGGGCTCAGCGCCTATCAGGCGGCGAAGTGGGCGGTGGGTGGTTTTACCGAAGTGGTCGCGCAGGAAGTGGCGCCGTTGGGGATCAGGATCTGTGCCGTGGAGCCGGGTGGCATGCGTACCAACTGGGCGGTGCGTGCAGGCCAGGGCACACCCACGATCATCGACGACTACCTGCCTAGCGTCGGTGCGATCCAGGAATTGCTCGGTACCTACGCCGGCAATGAGCCGAGCGATCCGGATCGGATTGCGCAGATCCTGCTGAAGCTGGCCTATCACGAGCAACTGCCGCTGCACCTGTTGATCGGCAACGATGCCTTGCAGTACTGCGAGCAGGCCGAGACCGCCCGTGCCGAGGCGGGCGAGCGTTGGCTGGAGGTCAGTCGCGCCGCCGACTACAGTGCTCCTGTCGAGCTGCCAGCATTTCCAACCCATTGAGAGGTCGTCCATGAACGTCTTGTTGTTCGGTGCCACCGGCATGGTCGGCCAGGGTGTATTACGTGAATGCCTGCTGGCGGGCGATGTGCAGCAGGTCCGGGTCATTGGCCGTACGCCGGTGACCCAGACCGATCCGAAGCTCAGCCAGGTGGTGCACGCCGACCTGTTCAACTACCAGGGTATCGAGGCCGAGTTGCAGGGCTTCGATGCCTGCTTCTTCTGCCTGGGTATCTCGGTGGTGGGCCTGGACGAGGCGCAGTACACCCGGGTGACCTACGACCTGACGCTGGCCGCGGCCGAGACCTTGGCGCGGCTCAATCCGAACATGACCTTTGTCTATGTCACGGGGGCGGGCACCGACAGCAGTGAAAAGGGCCGCAGCATGTGGGCGCGGGTCAAGGGCCGTACCGAAAACGCCTTGCAACGCTTGCCGTTCAAGGCGGTGTACCTGATGCGTCCTGGTGCGATCCAGCCGTTGCATGGCGTGCGCTCCAAGACCGCGCTCTACCAGGCGGTCTACACGCTGGCCGGGCCGTTGATGAGTGTGTTGCGGCGGTTGTGGCCGGACACCATCCAGACCACCGAAACCATTGGCCGGGCGATGCTGGCGGTGGCCCGAAATGGTGGGCCGCAGCCGATTCTCGATCCCAAGGCGATCAATCAACTGTCTTCGCGAGGTTGAGGCTTGGCTGGGTGGCGGCGGCTGGCGAAGTGTTTTTTGGGGTGGCGGTGAACTGGATCATCGTCACGCCGGCGATCAGCAGCACGGCACCGACCATTCTCGGTACGCTCATATGGCGTTCCACCAGCCCGAACAGGCCGAAGTGGTCGAGCACCAAAGAGGCGACCACTTGCCCGGCCAGCGCCAGGGCGACAAATCCTCCTGCCCCTAGCTTGGGCACCAGCAGCACTGCCAAGGCCACGAAACACACACCGAATACGCCGCCGAGCCAGATCCAGGTCGGCGCCCTGGTGGCAAATTCCAGGTTCGGGAACGGCAAGCGTAGTGCGAGCATCACCGGCAACAACACCGCCATGCTCACCAGCAGCGAGACCAGTGTCGCCCATAACGGGTGACCGAGGCCGCGGCCGAGGTTCGCGTTGATTGCGCTCTGAAACGGCACGACTGCGCCGGCGATGGCGGCCAGGGCCAGCAGGCCAGCCCAGCTCAAGGTACTCATAATCATTCTCCAACAGGTTTTGCTGGACTCTAAGGTATTCGCGGGGCAAATTTAAATTCCAAGAAAATATCCAGAACATGCATCGGATGAATGATCTTCGTCGCATCGACCTCAACCTGCTGGTGATCCTCGACGCCTTGCTCGCCGAGCAGCACGTGACCCGTGCCGCCGAGCGCCTGCACCTGAGCCAGCCGGCGGTCAGTCATGCCTTGGCGCGCCTGCGCGACTTGCTGGGTGATCCGCTGCTGGTGCGAGTCGGCGGCGGGTTGGTGCCGACGGCGCGGGCACTGGAACTGGCGTTACCGTTGAGCGATGCGTTGGGGCGAGTGCAGGACCTGCTGGCTCCGCAAGGTTTTGATCCTGCGTCGGCCAAGCGCACGTTTCGCTTGGCGATGTCCGACTATGGCGCGGCGATGTTGTTGCCGGGTCTGGTTCGGGGGTTGCGCCGGGATGCGCCGGGGATCGACCTGCAGATCACCCAGGCCAGTCGCGAGGGCATGCTGGAGCTGTTGCTCAATGGCGATATCGATGCGGCCACCGGGGTGTTCCCGGATTTTTCGCCGGCGTTGCGCAGTACCCATCTGTTCAGCGAACACTACGCCTGCCTGGTGGACCGGGACAGTTTGCCGGCAGAGGGCGTGCTTGATCTGCCGGGCTACCTGTCGCGGCCGCATGTGTTGCTGGAAATGCGTGGCAGCGGGACGGCGGAAATCGAACGGGCGCTGAGTGCGATTCATCAGCGTCGGCGAGTGGCGATCAGCTTGCCGCATTGGGGGGTGGCGCCGCAGTTGATTGCCGGTACGGACCTGATTTTGACCGTGGCTTCGCGCAACTTGCGTAATATCGATCATGAGCGGCTGGTGGTGGTACCGCCGCCTTTCGAAATCCCCTCGTTCGACTTTATTTTTGTCTGGCACCAGCGCCGGGATGGGGATCAGGCATTGGGGTGGTTGCGCGAGTGCATGCGCGCGGTGGTGACTGTGGGCACGCTAGATTGAGGTGCAATGGGGGGCTGTTTTTCGGCTATTGGAGGACGTTTCTCTTTCCCTTGACTGAAGTTTCCTAGAAAATCCAGATCGCTTGCGCCAGGAAAATCACGGGACTAGTCTCTGGTCCGTCACTGCTATTTCAGTGATCGGGTTTAGCAGCCCGATTGACTTCCAGGCGCACAGAAAGCGCCCATATCCATTTGGCGGGCGCTTTTTTCATGCCCGCTTCATGCGTTATGGCGGCTGTGCGTGGGGCGCCTTCGGGCGCGCTGGGTTCCTGGAGTCCCGGTCTGCTAACCCGCGTACAGTCGCCACCCACCTCGTTTAGCAGCGATGGATGACGATTCCACTACTCCGGAGGACGTCATGTTCAAAGTTACACCTAACCCACCTGTTTGCGCAGACCTGAAACTCAACGCGGTTGTCGACCGGGTTTTTGCCCACTACAACCTGCCGATCAGCGATGACCCGATGGCCCCCCGAAATGCTTGTAAACCGGATCATCCGAACGGCGTCGAAGAAGCGCTGATTGATGTGTGTGACATCCTTGAGTCGGCTGCCGCGACGGCTTATGAATCCGCCGACCAACTTGACGGTTCGAAACGCAAACTGGCGCTGGGAGTCGTGCGCCTGATCGAACTGGCGCGCAAGCGTGTGGATGACACCTTGCAGGTCTGGCCCACCTCCAGCCACGTCTGAGTGTAGGAGCTGGCTTGCCGGCGATAGCGTTCTAATTTCACCACCATCCTTGAGTCTTACAGGCCTGTGCGCCGCTCCAACGCTGTTTTCCAGGCAATAAAAAAGCGGCCCGGATCAACCGGGCCGCTTCTATTCCGGCAACAAAAGCGCTTACTGCACTTCCACCGCCAGGCTGTCGTGGATCTTCTTCTGCCAGATGGCCGGACCGGTGATGTGCACCGACTCGCCCTTGGAGTCGACAGCAACCGTCACCGGCATGTCCTTGACCTCGAACTCGTAGATCGCTTCCATGCCCAGTTCGGCAAAGGCCACGACCTTGGATTTCTTGATCGCCTGGGCCACCAGGTAGGCAGCGCCACCCACGGCCATCAGGTACACGGCCTTGTAGTCCTTGATCGCTTCGATGGCGGTCGGGCCGCGCTCGGATTTGCCGATCATGCCCAGCAAGCCGGTCTGGTCGAGGATCTGCCGGGTGAATTTGTCCATGCGCGTTGCCGTGGTCGGACCGGCCGGCCCGACCACTTCTTCACGCACCGGATCAACCGGGCCGACGTAGTAGATAAAGCGACCCTTGAGGTCCACCGGCAAGGTTTCACCCTTGTTGAGCATTTCCACCATGCGCTTGTGCGCGGCGTCGCGGCCGGTGAGCATCTTGCCGTTGAGCAGGACGGTTTCGCCCGGCTTCCAGCTCTGCACGTCTTCCGGGGTCAGGGTGTCGAGGTTGACGCGACGGGCCGACGGACCGGCTTCCCAGACGATTTCCGGGTAGGCGTCCAACGGTGGCGCTTCCAGCGAGGCCGGGCCGGAGCCGTCGAGCACGAAGTGCGCGTGGCGGGTGGCGGCGCAGTTGGGGATCATGCACACCGGCAGGGACGCCGCGTGCGTCGGGTAATCCATGATTTTCACGTCGAGCACGGTGGTCAAACCACCCAGGCCCTGGGCACCGATACCCAGTTGGTTGACCTTCTCGAACAGCTCCAGGCGCATTTCTTCGATGCGGTTGGACGGGCCACGCTTCTTCAGCTCGTGGATGTCGATGGACTCCATCAACACTTCCTTGGCCATGACCGCGGCTTTCTCGGCGGTGCCGCCGATGCCGATGCCGAGCATGCCCGGTGGGCACCAGCCGGCACCCATGGTCGGCACCGTCTTCAGCACCCAGTCGACGATCGAGTCGGACGGGTTGAGCATGGCCATTTTCGACTTGTTCTCGGAGCCGCCGCCCTTGGCCGCGACGTCCACTTCCACGGTGTTACCCGGAACGATGGAGTAATGGATGACCGCCGGGGTGTTGTCCTTGGTGTTCTTGCGCGCGCCGGCCGGGTCGGCCAGGATCGAAGCGCGCAGGACGTTTTCCGGCAGGTTGTAGGCGCGACGCACGCCTTCGTTGATCATGTCGTCCAGGCCCATGGTGGCACCGTCCCAGCGCACATCCATGCCCACGCGCACGAACACGGTGACAATCCCGGTGTCCTGGCAGATCGGCCGGTGGCCGGTGGCGCACATGCGCGAGTTGATCAGGATCTGGGCCATGGAGTCGCGGGCCGCCGGCGACTCTTCCCGCAGGTAGGCCTCGTGCATGGCCTGGATGAAATCCACGGGGTGGTAGTAGGAAATGAACTGCAGGGCGTCGGCAACGCTCTGTATCAGGTCGTCTTGCTTGATCACGGTCATGGGTCGCGCTCCTCTATAAAGACGGGAACATGGAAATAAGGTGTTTGCGACCGGTTTGCATCTGGTCTGTCGAAAACATCTTTTGAGGCGGGCCGGGCACGCATGACCGGCACAAAATAAGGCGCGGCAGTATAACCCGCCCTTGAGCCCGGCACATCCGTCAGTGGTCAAACCAAGGTCGCAGGAGCGTCGGCACTTTTCTTGCGTCCTTATCTTGTCCTCTCGTCCAGATTAAAGTGTACGAGTGGCAAAAAATTGAATAGTTATTTTTGATCCAGATCACTAGAGTGGCAAGTGGCCTGTACGGGAAGGAAACCCCTTGAGCCCTCAGCGCAAAGTGAGTCAAAGATTGACCCATAAAGCCATACAGACTCTGTTACGCAAACGCTTTGCCCTGGCTGCCGGCACCTATCTACTGCTGTTGTCGCTGTTGTGGGTAGCGATTTTCACCGATAACTATGAGGCCAGCGTAACCACGGGCCTGATAGGCAGCGGCCTGGTGATTCTCAGCCAGGGCGTACTCGGCTGGCTGTTTATCAGTGGCCGCAACCGGCATTTTCGCGATCCCAGCCTGACCGAGCTGCAGGTGCTCATAGGCCTGGGTTGGCAGACCTACCTGATGGCCAACCTCGAACAGGCCCGCGGCGCCTTCCTGGTGTTTTATCCGTTGGTGCTGCTGTTCGGCATGTTTCATCTGCCGCAACGCAAGTTCGTGCGCTGTGCGGCGCTGGTGTTCTTCTCGTTTGCCGCGCTTAATCTCTGGGAGGGTTACCACTTCCAGTTGCCGGACCCGGGTCTGGCGTTGCTGCAGGTGTGCGTGCTGTTCGTCGTGTTGCTGTGGTTGTGTCTCTACGCCAGCTATGTGCAAGCCTCCCGTCAGCGTATGCGCCAGCGCCGCTTTGCCTTGCAGGCCCACCAGGATACCCTGCGCGGGATGATGCGCCAGTTGGAAGACCTGGTGGCGACCGATGAACTGACCGGGCTGTACAATAGACGGCATTTCCTGCGCCTGGCTTCCCGTGAACTGGAGCTGATGGACGCGGATGTGGTCCATGGCCTGGCCTTGATCGACCTCGATCATTTCAAGCGGATCAACGATATGCACGGGCATGCCGCCGGCGACCAGGTCTTGCAGGCGTTCGCCGCGGTGGCCATGGCCTGTGTGCGCGACGGCGATGTGCTGGCGCGCTACGGT
Organism: Pseudomonas sp. MWU12-2319; assembly: GCF_023242525.1. NCBI lineage: Bacteria > Pseudomonadati > Pseudomonadota > Gammaproteobacteria > Pseudomonadales > Pseudomonadaceae > Pseudomonas > Pseudomonas sp. MWU12-2319. The sequence goes on along the minus strand of NZ_JALJES010000005.1, from coordinate 255,042 downwards.
GGAGAAGAATTCGTGTTGCTGTTGCCCAATGCCGATCCCGAGCGCCTGACCTCCTGTTGCGAGCGCTTGCGTCTGGCCTTTACCCAGGTGGAACTGATGGGGATGGCGGTGAGTAACCTGAGCCTGTCGGTCGGCATGACGCTGGTGGGAGTGGAAGACGACCTCGACGATGCCTTGCAGCGCGCCGACCAGGCGCTCTACCGCGCCAAACGTGACGGCCGTAATCGTTGCTGCGCGGCCTGGGAATACACCGATGCCTGAGCTGCGGGTGGGCGAACGGGGCTGGTCGGTGGCGGCCGGCAGCAACCTGCTCGATGCCTTGAACCAGGCAGGCGTGGCGGTGCCCTACAGCTGCCGGGCGGGCAGTTGCCATGCTTGCCTGGTACGTTGCGTATACGGCGAGCCGCAGGACAACCGGCCGGAGGCCCTGGCTTTCGCCCAGCGCGAGCGCGGCTGGCGGCTGGCCTGTCAGTGCCAGGTGCGCGAAGACCTCCAGGTCGAGGTCTTCGACCCGCGTCGTGACGGTTTGTCGGCAACGGTGGCTGAGCTGGAATGGCTGAGCCCGACGGTCCTGCGTCTGCGCCTGCTGCCCGAGCGGCCCTTGCGCTACAGCGCTGGCCAGCATCTGGTGCTGTGGACGGAACAGGGCGTCGCCCGGCCTTATTCCCTGGCCAGCTTGCCTGAAGAGGACCGCTACCTGGAGTTTCATCTTGATTGCCGGCAGCCCGGCGCCTTCAGCGATGCGGCGCGACAGCTTCAACTCGGCGCGCCGATTCGCCTGGGCGAATTGCGTGGCGGAGCCTTGCATTACGACCCGGACTGGCATACCCGGCCGCTCTGGTTGCTGGCGGCTGGTACAGGGCTGGCGCCGTTATGGGGAGTGTTGCGCGAGGCGCTGCGCCAAGGCCATGAGGGGCCGATCCGTCTGGTTCACCTGGCTCACGAAGGTGCCGAGCATTATCTGGCTTCGGCGCTGAATGAACTGGCCGTGCAGGTTCCCAACCTGAGCGTCGACTATGTGACGGGGGCCGAACTGCCGGACTTTCTGGCCAAACTGCGTCTTGTCTCCCGGCAAACCCAAGCTCTACTCTGTGGTGCCCCGGCGAGTGTCGAGGCGTTTGCCAAACGTCTGTACCTGTCCGGGCTGCCGCGCAATCAACTGTTGGCCGATGTGTTCGCGCCGCACGCCTGAGCGCCGGGTCCCCACAACAAGAGAGTTCCAATGACTGACGCGATTGTGCTGGAGCGCCAAGGCAGCCTGCTGACCTTGCGCCTGAACCGTGCTGACAAGAAAAACGCCCTGACCCGCGCCATGTACAGCCAGTTGGGCGAGGCGCTGCGGGAGGCGGATTCTGATCCCGAGATCAATGCAGTGTTGATCTGCGGCAGCAGTGAGTGTTTCACCAGCGGCAACGATATCGCCGACTTTCTCGAAGAGCCGCCGAGTGCTCTCGACAGCCCGGTTTTTGCCTTCATGCGTAGTCTGCTCGATTGCCGCAAGCCGGTGATTGCGGCTGTTGCGGGCCCGGCCGTGGGGATCGGTACGACGTTGCTGCTGCATTGCGACCTGGTGTATGTCAGCGCCGATGCCCGTCTGCGCATGCCGTTCGTCAATCTGGGGTTATGCCCTGAATTCGGCTCCAGCCTGTTGCTGCCGCGTCTGCTCGGTCATGCCCGGGCGGCGCAGTTGCTGCTGCTGGGCGAGGGCTTCAGCGGCGAGCAGGCGGCGACCTGGGGCCTGGCCACCGAGGCCTTGCCCAGTGGCGAGTTGGCGCTGGCCAAGGCGCGGGAAGTGGCGCTGCGCTTCGATCAACTGGCCTCGGCGGCGGTGCAGGTCAGCAAGCAATTGATGAAGGACCCGGATCGCGAGCAACTGCGCCAGGTGGTCGAGGCTGAAGCTGTGTTGTTTATCCAGCGGCTGCGCTCGCCCGAGGCGATTACGGCGCTTTCGGGTTTCATGACCCGGCGTTGAGCGTCAAGGTTTCCCGGACGACTTTGCTCGATGCCCGGGTTGCATGAGACTCGAATAGGCAGAGATCACCGACACCCACGTCAGCGCCAGTGCGCCGACCAGGATACTGTCCTTCTGTTCTCGCAAAATCCCCAGTTCGTGGGCGCTGGAAAAATAGGTCAGTGAACCCAGCGCGATGGCCGCCACGACTCCCTGGCAGGCGGTGATGATAATCACCGCGTGGATCAGTTCCGCGGGTTTTCGGTAATACAGGGATCGTCCCAGATAGAGGGCGATAAGAATCAGGCCGGCGATAATCGAATAAGAGGTCTGTTCCAGTGTCATGGCACCCTTCCTTGGGTCGGTAGTGTCAGGTGGGTGTTGTGACCCATAATCCGGCCAGGGCGCCCAGCAGCAAGCCTGCCAGCAGTGCACCTCCCATGTTGGGGAAGAGCATGCCGGCCAGGCTGGCGCCCCCCAGTGTTGTGGCGATCATCTGGATGTCCATCATCCGGCTGAAGGGGGGGCGGGTGATGGGAGGACAGTTTCGGTCTTTCATAGCGCTTCTCCTTGCCGAGGCTTTGGTGTGCATCCGGCGGTCAAGTGACAAGGCTAGCCTGTCAGCTGATCTATGTGCCGACACTACAGTGAAAAAAGAAAAAGCCTACACGGCCTCCGCGGCGGTTTTTCTCCCAGGCATGAAAAAGCCCCGTCCTCTTGCGAGAGGCGGGGCTTTTTTACGGCTGGGTTGCGAGGATCAAACCAGTGGGTCGCCCACGTGCAGGATCTTCATGCCGTTGGTGCCGCCGATGGTGTGGTAGCTGTCGCCCTTGGTCAGGATGACCCAGTCGCCTTGCTCGACCACGCCGCGCTTGAGCAACTCGTCCACGGCAGCCTGGCTGACTTGCTCGGGCGGCAGCGAGGCCGGGTCGAACGGTACGGTGTAGACGCCACGGAACATGGCCGCGCGGGCCTGGGTTTCACGGTGCGGGGAAAACGCGTAGATCGGTACCGAGGAACGGATCCGCGACATGATCAACGGCGTGTAGCCGCTTTCGGTCAGGGCAATGATCGCCTTGACGCCCGGGAAGTGGTTGGCGGTGTACATGGCCGCCAGCGCGATGCTCTGGTCGCAGCTTTCGAAGACCTTGCCGATACGGTGGCTGGAGGTCTTGCTGGTCGGGTGCTTTTCAGCGCCGACGCAGATACGCGCCATGGCCTGCACCGCTTCCAGCGGGTAGGCACCGGCGGCACTTTCGGCCGAGAGCATCACGGCGTCGGTGTAGTCCAGTACGGCGTTGGCTACGTCGGACACTTCGGCGCGGGTTGGCATCGGGTTGAGGATCATCGACTCCATCATCTGGGTCGCAACGATCACCGCCTTGTTGTGGCGACGCGCATGCAGAATGATTTTCTTCTGGATGCCCACCAGTTCGGCGTCGCCGATTTCCACACCGAGGTCACCACGGGCAACCATCACCGCGTCGCTGGCCATGATCAGGCCGTCGAGGGTTTCGTCGTCGGCCACGGCTTCGGCGCGTTCGATCTTCGCCACCAGCCAGGCGGTACCGCCGGCCTCGTCGCGCAGCTTACGGGCGTATTCCATGTCGGCGGCGTCGCGTGGGAAGGATACCGCGAGGTAGTCCACTTCCATTTCTGCGGCGAGCTTGATGTCGGCCTTGTCTTTTTCGGTCAGGGCCGGGGCGGTCAGGCCGCCACCGCGACGGTTGATACCTTTGTGGTCCGACAGCGGGCCACCGATCAACACCACGCAGTGCAGCTCGGTGTCGGTCGCGGTTTCAACGCGCATGACCACGCGGCCGTCGTCGAGCAGCAGTTCGTCGCCGACGCCGCAATCCTTGACCAGGTCCGGGTAGTCGATACCGACGACCTGCTGGTTGCCCTCGGTCAGCGGATGGCCGGTGGAGAAGGTGAAGTGATCACCGACCTTGAGTTCGATACGTTTGTTGGCGAACTTGGCGATACGGATCTTCGGGCCCTGCAGGTCACCCAGCAGCGCGACGAAGCGCCCGTGCTTGGCCGCGAGGTCGCGCACCAGCTTGGCACGAGCCTTGTGCTCGTCGGGAGTACCGTGGGAGAAGTTCAGACGGGCAACGTCCAGGCCAGCGAGGATCAGCTGTTCGAGAACTTCCGGCGAGTTGCTGGCCGGGCCCAGTGTGGCGACGATTTTAGTACGACGAACGGACATGCAGAGACTCCTGAGTTCAAGCGCAGCGAAAGGCTACTATGCTCCTCTGCTGTAGTCATTGTTCATTTGCACTACTTTTCAGCGAATGATTTTTTTCGAATAGGTTGTTTGGCGAACACTCTGGAGATTTTCGCCAGCGGGTCGATACACTAGCAAGAACAGGAGACCCCCCATGCGAATTTTGCTCGTTTTAGCCCTGGCGGCCAGTGTGGTCGGTTGCACCCGCTGGTCGATGGACAGCCATCTGAACAATGCCTATCGGTCCTATGATCGCGGCAACTGTGAAGACGTCATGCTGCAGTTGTCCAAGGTTGACCGTGAGAGCCGTACCCGGCAGTACATCCAGCCGGAAGTGTCGATGCTGCGCGGCCAGTGCCTGGAGCGCCAGAAGCTGTTCGTCGACGCGATACAGACCTATCAGTTCATCCTCACCCAATACCCTTACAGCGAGTATGCATACCGCGCTCGGGCGCGCCTGGAAACCTTGCGCCAGCTGGGACACGCTGAGGGTGCAATGCCGGCTCAGCCGAGTCCCGCCGCTTTGTAGTTCGCCGCTTTGTCATGATGGTTGAAATATCAGCTGGCTCTCTGCCAGCTTTGCGCTAGTCTTTGAGTGTATGGTTTCAGTTTTATCAATTCTTTTGAATTGAAAACCATGGCTCGGTAGATGTTTGCGACAAGGCGATTTGCCGTTATCGCGCCGAGGCCAAGGGAGAGCAGGACCGTTCGTCTGCTCCGAAGCATTAGCGCAGCCATGCTGAATGGCCTATACAGCGATCATTGCCATGCCTACTGACCGTCGAATCGAGCGGCATCAACTGCCTTATTTTCTGCAAGTGTTCAATCGCTATACCGGCAAGCCCATTGGCTACCTGGGCAATGTCTGCGAAGAGGGGCTGATGTTGATCAGTCAGTTACCCTTGCTGGTCGACGCTGAGTTCGAGCTGCAACTGAAGCTGCCACTCAGCGATGGCACCCAGCAAATGATTGATCTGACCGGCCGCTGTCTGTGGTGCCATGAGGAGACCACTCCCGGTTATTACGACTCGGGGTTTACGCTGGGTGAGTCATCCCCGGAGTATCTGCAACTGGTGGCGGCGTTGCAGCACTACTTCAGCTTCCATCCGTTGGAGGCTTCCGCTTAGCGCGGGACTTCAGGGCTGGGGTCCTAAAGGGTTCCGGCTCTTTTCCAACTCAGGTAGCGGCTGACCAGATCCGCCCCGAGTTCACTCGGGCGGGCGTCGAGTACCGGTACGCCGTGGGCGGCCAGTCGTTCATGAAGAGTGGCCCGGGCATTCAGGTAATCCACGGCGCCGCAGTAGGCCAGGGCTTCGGGCAGGGTCTGTACCGGCGCCTGGCGCAATTGGTCGAGCACTTCTTCCCTCAGGCTGGCCACCAGCACCCGATGTTGGCGGCCAAGACGTTTGACGGCGGTCAGCAGTGCCTCATCGTCGTCATCGCGCAGATTGGTCACCAGTACCACCAGGGCCCGGCGTTTCTGTCGGGCCAGCAGTTGGCTGGCCGCGGCCTGGTAGTCCGCCGGGCGCTGGGTGCTGTTCAGGTCGTAGACACTGTTGAGCAACACATTGAGCTGACCCTGGCCCTTGACCGGGGCGAGAAAGCGCGGCTGCTCGCCGGCAAAGGTGCACAGGCCCACCGCGTCGCCCTGGCGCAAGGCCACATAGCTGAGCAACAGGCAGGCGTTGAGGGCATGGTCGAAGTGCGCCAGCTCACCGTCCTGGCTGCGCATCCGCCGCCCGCAATCGAGCAGGAAGACGATCTGCTGGTCGCGCTCATCCTGGTATTCCCGGGCAATCGGCGTGCGTTGCCGGGCGGTGGCTTTCCAGTCGATCTGACGCAGGCTGTCGCCTTCGCGAAATTCGCGCAACTGGTTGAATTCCAGGCCCAGGCCGCGACGCTGGCGTTGGCGTACGCCGAGTTGGCTGAGCCAGTTGTCGACGGCCAATAACTGGGCGCCATAAAGGCGGGCGAAATCCGGGTAGACACGGGTCGCATCGGCCAGCGCCAGGTAGCGTCGCTCGGACCACAGGCCCAACGGGCTGGGCAGGCTGACTTCGCAACGCGCGTAGCGAAAATGGCCACGGCTCAAGGGCCGCACGCGATAGGTCAGCTCGCTGCCTTCGCCCGGTTGCAAGGTGATGGCTTGGGGCAGGTTGGCGAACGCCAGGCCATCGGGAACGTGATCGAAGAGCTGCACTCGCAGGGGCGTGGGGTGGTCGTGACTGAGTTCGAGGTGCACTTCGCCCCAGCGTCCCAATGCCAGGCTGCCGGGCAGCTTGCGTTTCACGTGCGGCGAGGGCAAGCGCCTGAGTCGAGCCCCATCCAGCAGGCTCAACAGCAGCAAGGCCAGCAGCAAGCCCCAGCCAATCGAGCCAAGGCGCTCGGGCAGCTCGACGCCCAGGGCCCCGAGGGTGCCCAGGCCAATGCCCAGCACCAGCAGGACGCCCAGCCAGATCAACAGCAGCCGTGAAGGTCTCATGGACGCGCGGGCCTCACTGGCGCGGTGCCGGGACCTGGTCAAGCAGTTGCTTGAGCACCTGGTCGACCGACAGCCCTTCGATATCCAGCTCGGGGGCGATTCGTACCCGATGCCGCAGTACGGCCAGGGCGCAGCCCTTGATATCGTCCGGGATCACGAATTCACCGCCGCGCAGCAAGGCTCGGGCCCGGGCGCCGCGAACCAGGGCAATGGAGGCCCGCGGTCCGGCACCGAGGGTCAAGCCCGGCCAACTGCGGGTGGCCCGGGCCAGGCGCACGGCGTAGTCGAGGACCTGCTCGTCCAGCGGCAACTCGCTGGCGATCCGCTGCAAGGCCAATACATCCTTGGCCTGCAACAGAGTGCGCAGGGGTTGTACTTCGAGCATGTCGGCCTTGGTCGAGCGGGTCACTTGGCGGACCATCTCCAGCTCCTGCTGGGCATCGGGGTAGTCCATGCGCAGCTTGAGCATGAAACGGTCCAGTTCGGCCTCGGGCAGCGGATAGGTGCCTTCCTGTTCGATCGGGTTCTGGGTGGCGAGCACCATGAACGGCTGGGCGATGGGCAGGGCGCGACCTTCGAGAGTGACCTGGCGTTCCTGCATGGCTTCGAGCAGCGCCGCCTGGGTTTTCGCCGGGGCGCGGTTGATTTCGTCCGCCAGCAGCAGGTTGGTAAACAGCGGGCCCTTGCGCAGTTTGAACTGTTCGGTCTGCAGGTCGTAGACCGCATGGCCGGTGACATCGCTGGGCATCAGGTCGGGGGTGAACTGGATACGGGCGAAGTCGCCGCCGAAGCAGCGCGCCAGGGCCCGCACCAGCAGGGTCTTGCCCAGCCCGGGGACGCCTTCGAGCAGCACATGGCCACCGGCGATCAGTGCGGTGAGCACGTCGTCGATCACCCTGTCCTGGCCGATCAGCACCTTTTGCAGTTCGTGGCGCACCGCCTGGGCCAACTGGCTGGCGCGATGGCGCTGCTGCTGGGCATGGGCCTCGGCGTCAACCGGGCTGGTCGGTTCGGCTTGTTGTTCGCTCATAGGGCATTCCTGAGGGTTTGCAGGTGGGCGACCTGGCGACTGAAGTCGACGCTGGAAAGGCGTTGCCTGGGTCGCGGGCGCAAGGCCTGGCTGATGGCGCTGGTGGGTTGGCGGGTCAGGCGCGCGAGCACCTGCCATTGTTCGGCAACGCCGAGTCGTTCGAAACCGGGGTGACGCTTGCGGGCCCGGCGCAGGATGTCCTGTTGCAAGGCCTGGAGCAGGGCTTCATGGCCGCTGCGACGGAGCAGGAAGTCGGCGCTGGCCCGCAGGTGTTCCTGCAATTGTCGGCGCGCCCGGGACGCCGGGGCCTGCAGCGGTCCCTGGCGCAGGCCGACATGCCACAACCACAGGCCGAGGAGGGTGGCGAGGGCGACCAGGGCCTGGGGGAAGTAGCGCCACAACAGGGTGAGCAGGTTGTCGTGGTCGGTATTGAACAGCAGGGTCACGTCGCTGTCCTGGGCCAGGTACCAGAGCAGCCAGGCGTTGTCGTAACGGCCGATGGCGTGGTTGGTCCAGAGGTCGGCGTCGGTCAGCACGGTGACCGTACCGGCGCCGTACTCCAGTTGCATCAAGTGGGTGGAGGTGGCGCTGTTGGCCCAGGATTGCGCCAGGTTCTTCGGGTCGGACAAGTGGAACGCGGTGTCGAAACTGAAGTAGGCCGGAGCGTCTTCGTCTTCCAGGTACATGCGGGTCAACAGCGGGTAACGCTCGTCTTCCGGTTCCGGGCCGTCGCCCTTGAGGTCCTTGCTCAGCAACTGGTGCAACTGCACGCGGTCGAGCAGCAGGTCGCCACTGCTGCCGGTCTTGGGATTCCACAGGGCCTCGGCGACGAACAGCAGCCGTCCGCCGGCCCGGGCCCAGTTGAGCAACTGGTCGGCCTGGCGCGGGGTCATGTTCGAGCGCTCGCCCAGCAGCATCAGGTTCTGCCCGCGCGGGTCGAGGCCGGGCAGGATATCCAGGCTGTTGGCATGGGTGACTTTCAGGCCACGCTGGCGCAGAAACTGCTCGGCGGCCAGGTAAGGGTTGGCGCGGGCTTCGGGCGAAGGGCCGTGATCGATGACCTCTGTGTAGGGTGTGGCCTTGTGATAGAGGTAGAGGCCGACGCCTGCGAGTACCACCAGCAGTGCCAGGCCGATCAGCCAGGACAGGCGCCGGTTCATCGGACGGCTCCCGGACCGAACAACTGTCGCCAGTTTTCGCACAGCGCCTGTTGCTGGTGGGCTGTTGGCAGGCGATGGCCGTAGGCGAGGTTCTGCCAGTGGCGGGTCAGTTCCTGGCTGAAGGCCAGCAGAGCGGGTTCCGGTAACTGACCGAGCCGTTCGAGGACCTGGCCTTCGGTATCGGCGCTTTTCAAGGGCAGTTGGTAGTCATGCAGCAGGCGGCTGAGCAGGCCACGGTAGAGCAGGCTCATGGCTTCGCGCGGCTGCTGGGGCCAGAGGGCCTCGGCGCTGGCGGCGATATCACCGGGCAAGCTGTCGATGTCCAGCGCCAGGCCGAACAGTTGCGGCGTGGCGCTCGGGACGGCTTTGGCCCGTGGCTTCGGGCGCCGGCCGACAAAGGTTTGCAAGCCATTCCGATAGCGCCAGGCCAACCAGGCCAGCAAGCCGAACAGCGCCGCCCAGAGCAGAATCTCCAGGCTTTGGGCGAGTGTGCCGACGATACGGCTGTCAAAACGCTCCAGCAGGGCCTTCAGCCAGCCGGAAGAGGCTTTGTCGCCAGTCTTGGCGGACGCTTCGCCCAGTCGCCAGCGGGTGACGGTTTCCGGGTTCTTGAACGGCGGTGCCTGCAACTGTGCCTTGATCGCGTCCTGGGAGGCCTGGCTGGTCAGCGGTTGCTTGAGCAGCCTTGGTGTGTCTGGTGCCGGTGGTTCGGCGGCCATGACCGGTGACGCGAAGGGCATCGACAACAGGCCGACGCCGAGCAGCAGTGCGGCGACCACCGGCAGCAGGCGCTGGCGCAACTGGCGGAAAATCAGTTCGATATCCCAGGCTTCCAGCACGGTCCTGCGGTTGAGGTAGAGGCTGAAGCCGCAGGCGATATAAATCGGCTCCCAGAGGATCAGGATCAGCGCGTAGAAGGCGTTGCTCAGGTGTTCCAGCCAGAGCCACTGGTGCTGGGCGGCGAACAGCAGTTTCTGCCAGTGCCAGTCGATATCGATCTGCCGGGGCAACAATAGATAGAACACCGCCATCAGGCCGATCCACAGGACATATTCCAGATGCGCGCCGATCAGTGTCAGCCAGCGCGCCGCGCTCAGGCTCTGGGGCAGGAGTACTCGCAGGCGCTGCTGGCGGGCCTGGCCGTCGAGGCCTTCGAGTTGTTGCACCGGCAAGGTGAAGCTGCGGCTCAGGCTCAGGCGCCGCCAGGTCAGGCTCGCCAGCAGTTGTGGCTTGAGCAGGCGCGGCCAGGCCTTGATTGTCTGTTTCAGGGTGGGTGTATCGCCGAACAGGGCCGTGGACAGGATGTACAGCGGCAAGCGCTCGAATGCCGGTTTCAGCCACCAGAACAGCAACAGGGCGATGGAGGGATGTTCCCAGAGCAGCAGGCTCAGGAGGGCGAAGACCGGCAAGGTGACCAGTGCCCAGGAACCCATCAACAAGCCGCGATGTTGCTGGGCCAGCAGCACGCCGAGGTCCATGGCTTCCCAGGTGCTGCGGGGGCGAATGGCAACGCTGGCGTCAGTCAGGCGCATGCTGGCTCCGTCCGGCCAACAGCAGATAGGCGCCCACCAGCAGCCAGAGCCCCGCGCCCACCGTGTATTTGAGCCGTGGCGCGAGATGGCTCATGGACGACCAGTAGGCTTCGATAAAGGCGGCGATCAGCAAGAACAGGATCACCCCGCCGACCATCTGGATACTTTTCTGCGCGTTCAGGCGCAGGGCCTCGCCACGGGACAGGCGTCCCGGCGCCACCAGAGCCCAGCCCAGTTGCAGGCCGGCGGCCCCGGACAGGACGATGGCGGTGAGTTCGAAGGCGCCGTGGCCGATGACAAAGGACCAGAAGGTCTGCCCGTAGCCGATCTGGGTCAGGTGACCGGCCACCGCGCCGATGGTCAGGCCGTTGAACAGCAGGAAGAACAGGCTGCCGAGGCCAAACAGCAGGCCACCGGCGAAGGTCTGAAAGGCAATGCCGATGTTGTTCATGATGTAGTAGCCGAACATCACCCAGTTTTCACTGGAGGCTCGCGCGACGGTGCGCCCCAGGCGACTGGCGGCGGGGTCGTACATGGCTTGCATATCGGCGACCTGCTGCGGGCTGACGATGCTGTAGACCAGGTCCGGAAACAGATAGATCAGCAGGCCGGTCAGCCCCAGGCTGGCGAAGAACAGCACGCCGGCGACCAGGACGAACGGCCATTGTTCGCGCACCAGGCGGGGGAAACCGGCGAAGACGAACCCCAGCACCGAGGCGCCGAGGTGGCTGCGATGCCGATAGAGCTGCTGGTGCCCACGCAAGGCCAGCTGTTGCAGGGCATCGACCAGATGGCTGCTGTAGCCGCGTTCCTGGGTCAGGGCCAGTTGTTGGCACAGGCGGCGGTAATGGGCTGGGAATTCGCGCAAGTCGGTGGCTTTCGCCTTGCCGCGCTCCATCTGCTCGAGCCATTGGGCAAAACGTTGCCACTCGGGCTGATGGCGGCTTTCAAAGAGGCTCTGTTTCATAGCGGGCCCAGCAGTCCGTGGGCAATGCCGTTCAATTCAGCCGCGGCCCGGGAGGCCGGCACGCCCAGGGGCGTGGCCAGCAGCGCCGCGAGTTCGCGGGTGCGTTCGGCGCTGAGGTCGCCCTGGCGTTCGGCGAAACTCAGCACGGCGCGTTGTTCCGCCAGATGCAGGATGAAGGGCGCGCTACGGGGTGTCGCCTGGGGCAGGCTGGGACGCGGCAACGGCTGTTCGCGATAGACCACCAGCGTGCCGCCGGCCAGGTCGCCGAGGCGCTTGAAAGTCGGGTGTTGCAGGCAACTGACTGCGCCGAGGAAATAACCGAACGGCAGCATGTCGACAAAACGCAGCAGGTTACGGGTCAAGGAAGCGGCCCAGCCGATCGGCGTGCCGTCATCATGCACGACCCGCAGGCCCATCATCTGCTTGCCCGGCGAGCGGCCTTGGTTCAGCACTTCGAACAGCACCATGTACCACCAACTGACCAGGAACAGCACGATCGAGCCGAGACCCAGGCCCAGCTTGCCCAGCAGCATCAGGCTGCTCAGCAGCACGCCGAGCAGCACGCCGCGCACGCCCAGGTCGATGGCGAACGCCACTGCCCGCACGGGCAGGCCGGCCGGACGCAGGGGCAGGTCGATACCTTCCGGGGTTTCGACGCGATAGTGGGTGTCCAGGGGTGTTTGCAGCGCAGTCTTCCTTTTCGGTGCTGAAATCGACGACAAGATGGCCGGTCCTTGCGGACAGAGGCCCGATCCTAGCCAGCGGCGCCTGGCTAAGCAACTTAACTCTGTAATGAACGGTATCGAAGTTGCTGCGCCCAGTTGTTACGGGATGCTGGTCCGAGGGGGCGCTGAGCGCCTAGACTGCGTCGGTCTTCTGTTCAGGAACCCGCCGTGACCTCCATCTTCTGGTACGACTACGAAACCACCGGGATCAACCCGCGCTCTGATCGCGCCTTGCAGGTGGCGGGCATCCGTACCGATGCCGAGCTCAACGAGATCGATGAGCCGGTCAACCTGTATTGCCGGCCCAGCGAGGATATCCTGCCGCACCCGGCGGCTTGCATGATTACCGGCATCACTCCGCGGCAACTTGCCACGCAGGGCTTGGTCGAGGCCGACTTCATGACCCGCGTGCACGCCCAGTTGTCCCTTCCGGGGACCTGCGGTGCTGGCTACAACACCTTGCGTTTTGACGACGAAGTCACCCGTTACAGCCTGTATCGAAACTTTTTCGATCCCTATGCCAGGGAGTGGCAGGGTGGCAACAGCCGTTGGGACCTGATCGATGTGGTGCGGGCGGCCTATGCACTGCGTCCGCAAGGCATCGTCTGGCCCGAGGAGGACGGACGGGTGACCCTCAAGCTCGAGCGCCTGACCGCGGCCAATGGCATTGATCATGGTCACGCCCATGAAGCCTTGTCCGATGTGCGTGCCACCATTGCTCTGGCGCGGTTGATCCGCGAGAAACAGCCGAAGTTATATGACTGGCTGTTTCAGTTGCGCAGCAAACAGCGGGTCATGGATCAGATTCGTCTGTTACAGCCGATGGTGCATATTTCCGGACGCTTCTCGGCCGCGCGTCATTACCTGGGGGTGGTCCTGCCGTTGGCCTGGCACCCGCGTAACCGCAATGCCTTGATTGTCTGTGATCTATCCCAGGATCCGCAGCCGTTATTCGATCTGGATGCCGAAACCTTGCGCCAGCAGCTGTACATCCGTCATGAGGCGCGTGCCGAAGGACAACTGCCGGTGCCGCTCAAGTTGATTCATGTCAATCGTTGCCCGGTGGTGGCGCCGCTAAAGGTATTGCGTGGCGAAGACCAGAAACGTTTGCAGTTGGACATGGCGCTTTATGAGGCGCGCCGCCAGCAACTGAGTGAGGCCCAGGAAGTTTGGCGGGATAAAGTCCAGGCCCTTTATGCCGGCGAAGATTTTGCCCCCAGCGAGGATCCGGAGCAGCAGTTATACGATGGCTTTATCGGCGACCGCGACCGGCGTTTGTGTGAGCAAGTTCGCAGTGCGGAGCCCGAGCAGTTGGCGCGCGGGCAATGGCCTTTCGATGATGAGCGGTTGCCGGAATTATTATTTCGTTACCGGGCACGCAACTTTCCCACCAGCCTGAGTGAAGAAGAGCAACAACGTTGGCGGACATTCTGCCGACAGCGTCTGACCGAGGCGGCGTGGGGCGCGCCGAATACCCTGGCGGATTTTACCGAGCACCTCATGAAGTGTTTGCCGAATGCAACACCAGCGCAGCGTCAGGTACTGGAGCAGTGGCAGGACTATGCACACTCTTTGTGCGCACGCTTTAACGTGACGGTCGGTTAAACACGCCGACGATTAAATTGCGGACAATAAAAAAACGCCAGTGAACTGGCGTTTTTTGTAGGTCGCGAATAGCGTCCGTGACCGGCCTGGCTTAGCCCAGCAGGGTAGCCCAGCCTTCAACCACGTCGCCGCCCCACTTGGCTTTCCACTCTTTCAGAGTCTTGTGGTTGCCGCCTTTGGTTTCGATCACTTCACCGTTGTGCGGGTTTTTGTATTGCTTGACCTTGCGTGCGCGCTTGGTGCCGGTGGTTTTCACGGCGCCACGTACGGCTTTGCCAGCTTTGGCCTGTGGGTCCAGGATGTTGATGACATCTGGCAGCGCCTTGTTGTACTCGCCCAGCAGAGTGCGCAGTTTGCTTTCGAATTCCATTTCTTTTTTCAGGGCACCGTCTTTTTCCATGGCGGCCATTTGGGCTTGCAGTTCTTTGATGGCTTCCTGGGTGGCGTGGTATTTCTGGATCAGGGACATGGACACTACCTTATGTTGAGTCAGGACGACAGGGGTACAGTGACGCAATAGTAGTCAGAGTATTTGAGCAAGTAAACATTTAATAGGTGGTTTATTGCATTTAATTTGAAACTTAGGTGTGTCCTTGTCGCCGACTTAGATGTTTTTGCTGCGCGAGCCAAGAGCCGTCTTGTTGTGACGATGTTTGAATTATCGGCGCGCTGCGTCGCGTCACTCGGAGAAAGCCCACTACAAGCGAGGGGAGAAACGGGTGCCGGGACAGGAGTGGGCCGGCGGTGCAACGAATACTGCAGTTTTTTCCCGTACTGGCTAGAATGGCGACCTTTGCGAAGTTCTGGAGTTCTCCCCCCATGCGCACTTTCCGGCTGGTGATTGCCTGCCCCGACCGCGTTGGCATCGTTGCCAAAGTCAGTAACTTTTTAGCGTCTTACAACGGTTGGATCACCGAAGCGAGTCACCACTCCGACAACCTCAGTGGCTGGTTCTTCATGCGCCACGAGATTCGTGCTGACAGCCTGCCGTTTGGTCTGGAGGCCTTTCGTGAGGCATTTGCCCCGATCGCCGAAGAATTTTCCATGACCTGGCGCATCACCGACACCGAGCAGAAGAAGCGCGTGGTGTTGATGGCCAGCCGTGAGTCCCATTGCCTGGCGGACCTGTTGCACCGTTGGCACAGTGACGAACTGGATTGCCAGATCGCCTGCGTGATTTCCAACCACGATGACCTGCGCAGCATGGTTGAGTGGCACGGTATTCCCTACTACCACGTGCCGGTGAACCCGCAGGACAAAGAGCCGGCGTTTGCCGAAGTCTCACGCCTGGTCAAACATCACGAAGCCGATGTGGTGGTACTGGCGCGCTACATGCAGATCCTGCCGCCGGCACTGTGCCGCGAGTATGCGCATAAGGTCATCAATATCCATCACAGCTTCCTGCCATCGTTCGTCGGTGCCAAGCCTTATCATCAGGCGTCCCTGCGTGGCGTGAAGTTGATTGGGGCAACTTGCCACTATGTAACCGAAGAGCTGGATGCGGGGCCGATCATCGAACAGGATGTGGTCCGTGTCAGCCACAGTGATAGCATCGAAGACATGGTGCGTTTCGGTCGCGATGTCGAGAAGATGGTGCTGGCCCGTGGCCTGCGTTATCACCTGGAAGATCGTGTGCTGGTGCATGGCAACAAGACCGTGGTGTTCTGACAGCCCGTTGACGGGCCTGGAGTTGTGGCGATGAGCGATCCACTCGACAAGGCAACCTCCAAGGCGCCGCCGACCGTGGGTGAGGGCTGTCTGAGCCGTTACGACACCGACGCAATGACTCCTGAAGACGGCACCGAGTTTCCCGGTGCCGCCGAACTCTGGCAGCAGTTGCAGGAAGAGTCCGAAGCAGACAAGCCCGCAGACTCTTCTGCGTCGCTTAAATCCTGAAACTGCCCACCAGCTGCTTCAATCGCGCAGCCTGCTGTTCCAGGTCGGTACAGGCCCGCAGGGTTGACTGCAGGTTCTCCACACCTTGCTGATTGAGGGTGTTGATCTCGGTGATGTCCACGTTGATCGACTCGACCACCGAGGTTTGCTCTTCGGTGGCCGTGGCGACGGATTGGTTCATGCCGTCTATCTCGCTGATCCGCTGGGTCACGCTGCTCAGGCGTTCGCCGGCCAGGTTGGCGATTTCCACACTTTCCAGGCTGTGGCGCTGGCTATGGCCCATGGTGCCGACCGATTCTCGGGCGCCAACCTGCAATTCTTCGATCATGGTCTGGATCTGCTGCGCCGATTCCTGGGTGCGATGAGCCAGGTTGCGCACCTCGTCCGCGACCACCGCAAAGCCGCGTCCGGCCTCACCGGCCCGGGCCGCCTCGATGGCGGCGTTGAGGGCCAGCAGGTTGGTTTGCTGGGAAATACTGGTGATCACTTCGAGAATCTGCCCGATATTCACCGTCTTGCTGTTCAGCGACTCGATGTTGGTGCTTGATGTGGCAAGCATTTCCGACAACTGGTGCATGGCCTTGATGCTGCGCTCCACCACCTGCTGACCGTCCGTGGCCAGGCCACGGGCGTCGCTGGCCTGATTCGAGGCCTGGGCGGCATTGCGGGCAATTTCCTGGGCGGCGGCACCCAGCTGGTTGATGGCCGCGGCGACGCTGTTGGTGCGACTGGCCTGTTCATCGGAGTTGAGCATCGACGAGTTCGAGGCGCTGACCACCCGCAGGGCCACTTCGTTGACCTGTTGGGTTGCCGAGGAGACTTCGCTGATCGAGGTGTGGATGCGTTCGACGAAACGGTTGAAGGCGCTACCGAGGATCCCGAACTCGTCCTGGGACTCGATCGTCAGGCGCCGGGTCAGGTCGCCTTCGCCGTCGGCGATATCCTGCATGGCACGGGTCATCACGTGCAGCGGTTGCATCAGCGCACGGATCAACAGGCCGAGCAGGGCGATGATGATCAGTACGGCGATGGTGGTGGCGATCACGGCCGAGCTGCGGAAATTGCTCAGCATCGCAAAGGCCTTGTCCTTGTCCACGGACACGCCGACATACCAGCTTACCGAAGATAAACCCTTGATCGGGGCGAAGGCGACGATGCGCGTCTTGCCGTTGGCCACGGTTTCGCTGATCTCGTTGCCGATGCGCGGGGTGTCCTGGGGATAGGCGTCGCTGAGGCTTTTCATCACCAGGGCCTTGTCCGGGTGCACCAGGATCTTGCCATCGGCGCTGACCAGGAAGGCGTAGCCGTTACCGTCGAAACTCAAGGCGTTGAGGCTGTCGGCAATGGCTTGCAGGCTCAGGTCGCCGCCCACCACGCCGATGCTCTGGCCGGCCTTGCGCACGGTGTTGACGATGGAAATCACCAACTGCCCGGACGCCAGGTCGATATAGGGTTCGGTCAGGGCCGAGCCGCTGCTGTTCTCGGCACTCTTGTACCAGGGGCGGGCGCGGGGGTCGTAGCCGTCGGGCATCTTGCTGTCCGGACGGATCATGAAGCTGCCGTCCTTGTTGCCCAGGTAGGCGCCCATGAAGGTCGAGGTGATGGCCTTCTGTTCCAGCAGGTTGGAGACGTTGGCCGGGTCGGCATTGAGGGCGACCGACTGGGACAGGTTTTCGATCAGCAGGCTGCGGCCGGTCAGCCAGGTCTGGATATTGTTGGCGGTGACGCCCCCCATCTCATGTAGATAACTGTTGAGGTCATCGCGGATTGCATTGCGTTGCAGGTAATCGTTGTACAGCGTGAAGAGCGCAAAGGCCGCGAGTACGATCAGCGACGCGGCCAGCAGGATCTTGTGACTGAATTTGAGGTTTTTGTTCATGGCGTTCAAGGTCCGCTGAAGTTTTGGGTGTCCAGGTAGGCGATGGCCGGTGGTGCGCGCTGGGCAGCGTTGAACCTAAGCTGTTCCTCTGCTCCTTGGGGGCTCTTCTTGGGGGAAAGCCGGATTGTTGTTTTGATTGTTTTCTGGGTTGTCCTCTTGCTATCGACTGAGTCGGCGCAAAGATTAACCAGGGCAACTGCGTCCCGCCGGACGGATAGCCCTGGCGGGTTTCTCGGGATGGAGCGCGCTGAAGCCCTCCAGGAACAGGCGATCAGGTCGTCGGGGAGGCGGCGAGGCCGCCGGTTCAGGTCTTGGGCTTGGCGTGGCTGGCCAGGCGCTCCAGGGCGGCGCGCAGGTTCGGGTCGCTGATGCCGTCGGCGGTGTCCTGGATGGTTTGCGCTGCGCTCACCGACAAATCCATGGTGTGGCCCACCGCGCCCTGGGGCACGGTCGGCGGCTGCACCTTGAACAGGATGCGGGTCAGGCTCTCGAACACCTCGAACGCCTGTAATTGCCGTTGCAGGCGTTTTTGCTGGTAGCGCAGGCGGGTCGCCCAGTGCCCGTCGGTGACGATCAGCAACAGGCTGCCTTCGCGCCACGACGCCACGTGGCAGTGCTCGCGGGCGGCGGGTTGCAGTTGGCTTTCCACCAGGCGCTGCAAATGCGCAAGGCGTTGGGCATGGCCGAAAATGGCTTTCAGCGGCTTGGCTTCGCGAAGCAGGGCGGCGGGAGCCCGGGCCGTGAGGGGGCGAAATGCCATGGTTCAGACACCTGAAGAAACAGAGTCGCCATGGTAGCAGAAGCGCCCGCTCTGCCCGCGGCCATTGATGTGAATCGTCTTTGGCCCTAAAGTCCGCGGTTAACGTCTGCACTCGATGGCTTGAAGTTCGGGAAAAAGACCTTATTTTAGAGTGGCCCCGTCACAGCGCTGTGCCAGCATCGTGGATTAACGCCACTTTCCTCACCATCGTTTCCGGGTAGAATACTCGTTCGCATGCGGCCATGAGGGCTGCTCGGGCGACTCACGGGGCCGCCCTCCATCCCTATGTGTGGAAGAACCTGCCGATATGTTTGCGCCTTTGTTAAAGAAACTTTTTGGAAGCAAGAACGAGCGTGAAGTCAAACGCATGCTCAAGACGGTACAGATCGTCAATGCCTTCGAAGAGCAAATGGTGGCCCTTTCGGACGAGCAGTTGCGTGCCAAGACCGGAGAGTTCAAGGCCCGCATAGCCCAAGGTGAGACCCTCGACACACTCCTGCCCGAAGCCTTTGCGGTCGCCCGCGAAGCCGGCAAGCGGGTCATGGGCATGCGCCACTTCGACGTGCAGTTGATCGGCGGCATGACCTTGCACGAAGGCATGATCGCGGAAATGCGCACCGGCGAGGGTAAAACCCTGGTGGCGACCCTGGGCGTTTACCTCAACGCGCTGTCCGGCAAAGGTGTGCACGTGGTCACGGTGAACGACTACCTGGCCCGCCGCGACGCCAACTGGATGCGCCCGCTTTATGAATTCCTCGGCCTGACGGTCGGCGTGGTCACGCCGTTCCAGCCGCCGGAAGAGAAGCGTGCCGCCTATGCCGCCGACATCACC
Source organism: Pseudomonas sp. MWU12-2319 (assembly GCF_023242525.1). NCBI lineage: Bacteria > Pseudomonadati > Pseudomonadota > Gammaproteobacteria > Pseudomonadales > Pseudomonadaceae > Pseudomonas > Pseudomonas sp. MWU12-2319. The sequence continues at coordinate 235,996 of NZ_JALJES010000005.1, read as the reverse complement.
TATGGCACCAACAACGAATTCGGTTTCGACTACCTGCGCGACAACATGGCGTTCAGCATGGAAGAGAAGTTCCAGCGCGAGCTGAACTTTGCCGTGATCGACGAAGTCGACTCCATCCTGATCGACGAAGCCCGCACCCCGCTGATCATCTCCGGCCAGGCCGAAGACAGCTCGCGGTTGTACACCGAGATCAACAAGCTGATCCCGCGCCTCCAGCTGCACGTCGAGGAAGTGGAAGGCGTGGTGACCAAGGAAGGCCACTTCACCGTCGACGAGAAGACCCGTCAGGTCGAGCTCAACGAAGCCGGTCACCAGTTCATCGAAGAGATGCTGACCCAGGTCGGCCTGCTGGCCGAGGGCGAGAGCCTCTATTCGGCGCACAACCTGGGCCTGTTGACCCACGTGTATGCCGGCCTGCGTGCCCACAAGCTGTTCAACCGCAACGTCGAATACATCGTCCAGGAAGGCCAGGTTGTCCTGGTGGACGAACACACCGGCCGGACCATGCCCGGCCGTCGCCTGTCCGAGGGCCTGCACCAGGCCATCGAGGCCAAGGAAAACCTGAATATCCAGGCTGAAAGCCAGACCTTGGCCTCGACCACCTTCCAGAACTACTTCCGCCTGTACACCAAGCTGTCCGGCATGACCGGTACCGCGGACACCGAAGCATTCGAGTTCCACCAGATCTACGGCCTGCAAGTGACGGTCATCCCGCCGAACAAGCCATTGGCGCGCAAGGACTACAACGACCTGGTGTTCCTCACTGCCGAAGAGAAGTACGCGGCGATCATCACCGACATCAAGGAGTCCCTGGCCCAGGGCCGTCCGGTGCTGGTGGGTACGGCGACCATCGAGACCTCCGAGCACATGTCCAGCCTGCTCAATAAGGAGAACATCGAGCACAAGGTCCTGAACGCCAAGTTCCACGAGAAGGAAGCGGAAATCATCGCCCAGGCCGGTCGCCCTGGCGCCCTGACCATCGCCACCAACATGGCCGGTCGCGGTACCGACATCCTGTTGGGCGGTAACTGGGAAGTCGAAGTGGCGGCCCTGGAAAACCCGACGCCTGAGCAGATCGCCCAGATCAAGGCCGACTGGCAGAAACGCCACCAGCAGGTGCTCGAGTCGGGCGGCTTGCAGGTGATCGCTTCCGAGCGTCACGAATCCCGTCGTATCGACAACCAGCTGCGCGGTCGCGCCGGTCGTCAGGGCGACGCCGGTTCCAGCCGTTTCTACCTGTCCCTGGAAGACAGCCTGATGCGTATCTTCGCCTCGGACCGGGTGAAGAACTTCATGAAGGCCCTGGGCATGCAGCCAGGCGAGGCGATCGAGCACCGCATGGTGACCAACGCCATCGAAAAGGCCCAGCGCAAGGTCGAAGGCCGCAACTTCGACATTCGCAAGCAACTGCTCGAGTTCGACGACGTCAACAACGAACAGCGTAAAGTGATCTATCACATGCGTAACACGTTGCTGGCCGCCGACAATATCGGTGAAACCATCGCCGACTTCCGTCAGGACGTGCTCAACGCCACTGTCAGCGCCCATATTCCTCCACAGTCGCTGCCAGAACAGTGGGACGTGGCGGGTCTGGAAGCGGCCCTGCAGAACGATTTCGGCGTGCAACTGCCAATCCAGCAGTGGCTCGACGAAGACGATCACCTGTACGAAGAGACCCTGCGCGAGAAGCTGCTCAGCGAGCTGCTGCTGGCGTACAACGAAAAAGAAGAGCAGGCCAGTGCCGAAGCGCTGCGCACCTTCGAGAAGCAGATCGTGCTGCGTGTGCTCGACGACCTTTGGAAAGACCACCTGTCGACCATGGATCACCTGCGCCACGGCATCCACCTGCGTGGTTATGCGCAGAAGAACCCGAAGCAGGAATACAAGCGCGAGTCGTTCACCCTGTTCTCCGAGCTGCTGGACTCGATCAAGCGCGATTCGATTCGTGTCCTCTCCCACGTCCAGGTGCGTCGCGAAGATCCGATCGAAGAAGAAGCGCGCCTGCGTCAGGAAGCCGAAGCCCTGGCCCAGCGCATGCAGTTCGAGCACGCTGAAGCCCCAGGCCTGGACGCGCCGGAAATCCTCGGTGAAGAAGTCGATGTCGCCCTGGCCACCGCGCCGGTGCGCAACGAGCAGAAGCTGGGCCGTAACGAACTGTGCTACTGCGGTTCGGGCAAGAAGTACAAGCACTGCCACGGTCAGATCAGCTAAGGTCTTTACCGGATACTGAAATACCTGCGCCGCGACCGGCATTAGCCGTCGCGGCGTTTTTCCATTTGAAACACTGCCCTTGTGACGGCAGTGCAGATATCACATTAAAAGGAGCGCATTCATGGCTGTTGGTCTTGGTCCTTTGCCTACGTTGCACCCGGTTGCCGGTTTTGAACTCGGTATCGCCTCGGCCGGTATCAAGCGCCCCGGGCGCAAGGATGTGGTGGTGATGCGCTGCGCCGAAGGTTCCACGGTGGCGGGGGTGTTTACCCTCAACGCGTTTTGCGCGGCACCCGTGATCCTGGCCAAGCAGCGCGTCCAGGGCAACGTGCGTTATCTGTTGACCAACACCGGCAATGCCAACGCCGGAACCGGTGAGCCGGGCCTGGCCGCCGCCGCGCGGACCTGCGCCAAGCTGGCCGAGCTGACCGGTGTCGATGAAAGCGCCGTGCTGCCGTACTCCACCGGGGTGATCGGCGAGCCGTTGCCGGTAGAGAAAATCGAAGGCGCCTTGCAGGCGGCCCTGGATGACCTGTCCGTGGATAACTGGGCTGCTGCCGCCACCGGCATCATGACCACCGACACCCTGCCCAAGGGCGCGAGCCGCCAGTTCCAGCATGACGGCGTGACCATTACCGTCACCGGGATCAGCAAGGGGGCGGGGATGATCCGTCCGAACATGGCGACCATGCTCGGCTACATCGCCACCGACGCCAAGGTCTCCCGTGAGGTCCTGCACAGCCTGATGCTGGACGGTGCGAACAAGTCGTTCAACCGCATCACCATCGACGGCGACACCTCGACCAACGACTGCTGCATGCTGATCGCCACCGGCCAGGCCGGGCTGCCGGAAATCACCGAGGCCCGCGGGCCGTTGTTCGACGCGCTGAAAAAGGCCGTGTTCGAGGTGTGCATGGATGTGGCCCAGGCCATTGTTCGTGACGGCGAAGGCGCCACCAAGTTCGTCACCGTCGAAGTCAACGGCGGCGGCAATCACCAGGAATGCCTGGATGTCGGTTACACCGTGGCGCATTCGCCGCTGATCAAGACGGCGCTGTTCGCCTCCGATCCGAACTGGGGCCGTATCCTCGCCGCCGTCGGCCGCGCCGGTGTGCCGGACCTGGATGTGAGCAAGATCGACGTGTTCCTCGGCGAAGTCTGCATCGCCAGCCGTGGCGCTCGTGCGGCGAGCTACACCGAAGAGCAGGGCTCGGCGGTCATGGCTCGGGAAGAAATCACCATTCGTATCGAATTGGGTCGCGGCCAGTGCAGTGAAACCATCTGGACCACCGACCTGTCCCACGAGTACGTGAAGATCAACGCGGAATACCGCACCTGATCCACAGGTTCGAGCAGGAGGTTTCAACGTGAAACGCGTTCATGTGGCGGCGGCGGTCATCCGGGGTGTTGACGGTCGCATCCTGATTGCCCGTCGGGCGGATACCCAGCACCAGGGCGGTCTCTGGGAGTTTCCCGGCGGCAAGGTCGAGGACGGCGAAGCCGTCCAGGTGGCCCTGGCCCGCGAGCTTCAGGAAGAGCTGGGCATCGTGGTCAGTGCTGCCCGACCGTTGATCAAGGTGCGGCACGATTATCCGGACAAGCAGGTCTTGCTGGATGTCTGGGAGGTTTCGGCTTTTACCGGCGACCCCCACGGTGCCGAGGGCCAGCCGCTGGCCTGGGTCAGTGCGCGGGAGCTGGCGGACTACGAGTTTCCGGCGGCCAACCAGCCGATTGTCGCCGCCGCCCGTTTGTCGGCGGAGTATCTGATTACTCCCGATGGCCTGGAGACTCCGCAGTTGCTCAAGGGGATCCAGAAGGCGATTGCCGGTGGGATCAAGCTGGTTCAACTGCGGGCGCCCAACGGTTATGACCCGAAGTACCGCGACCTGGCGGTGGACGCGGTGGGGTTGTGTGCGGGCAAGGCACAGCTGATGCTCAAGGGGCCTTTCGAGTGGCTGGGGGATTTCCCGTCGGCGGGCTGGCATATGACGTCCGCGCAGTTGCGCAAGTACGCCAGTGCCGGGCGGCCGTTGCCGGCGGATCGCTGGTTGGCCGCTTCGTGCCATAACGCTGAAGAGCTGGCCTTGGCCGAACAGATGGGCGTGGACTTTGTCACGCTGTCGCCGGTGCAACCGACGCAGACCCATCCGGAGGCGCAGCCGCTGGGCTGGGAGCAGGCCGGGCAGTTGATCTCGGGCTTCAACAAGCCGGTGTATCTGCTGGGCGGGGTTGGGCCGAGCGAATTGCAGCGTGCCTGGGAAACCGGCGCACAGGGCGTGGCCGGTATTCGGGCGTTCTGGCCGCAATAAGCACGGCTCTAGATCAGTGGGAGACCGGCTTCTTCGCCGCCTCCCACAATATCTCGGCAATCTTCTCGCGCCGTGCAATTACCCTTGCCGCCACAAACAGCAAGTCCGACAGCCGATTGATGTAAGCCAGGCCAACCCCTCCCAAAGGTTCAACGGCATTCAACTGCTGGCAACGCCGCTCGGCGCTACGGGCCTGGCTGCGGCAGATATGGGCCTGGGCAATCAGCATCGAGCCACCCGGCAGGATGAAGTTTTCCAGTGGGCCCAATTCTTCGTTCCAGCGATCAATGGCGGTTTCCAGGCGCTGGATCTCGGCCGCATCGAGGGCCTGGTAGGTCGGCATCGCCAGTTCACCGCCCAGATCGAACAACCGATGTTGAACCGGTGCCAGCACTTCGATCAGCTCATTCAACTCCGGATGAATCACCACCAGCTCCGCCAACCCGGCCAATAGCAGTCCCAGCTGGCTGTTGAGCATATCGACCTCGCCGATGGCTTCGATCCGCGGATGGTCCTTCGGCACCCGACGTCCATCGCCCAGTCCCGTTTCCCCGGCATCGCCGGTGCGTGTGTAAATCTTCGACAGACGAAAACCCATGCTCAAGACTCCGCTTTGCTCAGTTCGGGAAGCGCCGCCTGGCTACCGGCCAACGGCAGGCGCAGGGTCACGCAGGTGCCCGCGCCCGGCGCCGATTGCACTTCCATCTGGCCTTTATGGTTATTGGTGATGATGAAGTAGGACACCGACAGACCCAACCCGGTGCCCTGGCCGATTTCCTTGGTGGTGAAGAAGGGTTCGAAGGTGCGTTTGCGGATATGCTCCGGCATGCCGACACCGTTGTCCTCGACCTGGATCTCTGCCCAGGGTGGATTCAGGCGGGTGCGCAGGGTAATACGCCCGGGTTCGCGTTCGTCCTCGCGTTGGTGGATGGCCTGGGCAGCGTTTTTCAGCAGGTTCAACAGCACCTGCTCCAACTCGTTGGCGGTGCCCGGGACCGGGCCCAGTTGCGGGTCGAACTGGCGGATGATCGCCTGGCCCTTGAAGTCGAAGCCGATGGTCAGGTCGAAGTCGTTGCCGGCGATTTCCACCGCCTGGTCGATCAGCGCCGGCAGGTCGCAAGGGGCCATTTCACGGTTGCTGCGCCGGCTGAAGCTGAGCATATGGGTAACGATCTTCGCCGCCCGCGCGCCGGCCTGCTGGATGCCGTCGAGCAGTTGCGGCACTTCGCGGCTTTGCAGGTAGCGGTTGACGGTGTCCAGGTCGATGCCGGCCTGTTGCGCGTATTCGAGGTTCTTCGGCAGCTCCTTGGACAGGCGTCGGCGGATGTTCTGCACGTTGTGCAGGATGGCCCCCAGGGGGTTGTTGATTTCGTGGGCCATGCCCGCGGCCAAACCGCCGACCGAGAGCATTTTTTCCGATTGCACCATCATTTCCTCCAGCGACAGGCGCTGGGAGATATCGTCGATGCGAATCACCACGCCTCGTCCGGCGCCGCCCATCAGCGGGTAGAAGGTCAGGGCATAGTGGCGGGCTTCGTCGTCCTTGATCCAGGTCACCCGCTCGATCTTCGCCACGCTGTGTTGCTCGACGGTTTCCTTGAGCTGCGGCAGGAACGGCTTGAGCGGTTCGAAGGCGAGGAAGATCGGCTGGTTCAGCGCTTCGTCCAGCGGCGTGCCGGAGAGGGCGCTGGCTTCCTGGTTCCACTGGGTGACATAGAGTTGCTCGTCCAGGGCGATCAGGGCCGAGGGCATGGAGTCGATGATGCTGTTGAGGTAGTTCTGGAAGCCCGTGAGCTTTTTCTCGATCTTGCTGCGCACCTGGACTTCGAGTTCCAGCTTGCGGTTGGTGTGGCGGGTTTCCTCGGCCAGACCCTGGGCCTGGTCGTAGGCGCCCTGGGCGTCATCGCGGGCGCGCTTGAGCTGCTGCTCCCGGGCCTCGATGCGCGACAGCATGGTATTGAAGGCTTCGGCCAGGCTGCCGATTTCGTCGTGGTTGCCGCGCGAGGCCCGCAATGAGTAGTTCTCTTCCCGGGTGACCTGGCGCGACAGCTCTTCGAGTTCGTGGATCGGTCGGGTAATCAGGCGCTTGATCTGGCGGGCGATGATCAGCCACAGCAGGATACTGAAGGTCAGGATGCCGAGGCTGGCGGTCAGGGTGCCGGTGTAGAACGCCACCGGCAGTTCGCTGCTGGCCACCAGCAACAGGTGTCCGGGCGCCGAGCCCGGGCGCGGCATCTCGATGACCTGGTTGCTGCGAAACTCGGTCAGGCGCCAGGCTTCGATATGGCGAAAGCGCTCCGGCAGTTTCAGGTGATCGCCGTGTTGCAGCTGCGCCATGCGATTGCCCGGACCGTCATAGATCGCGGCGGCGCGCAGCGGCGAGTAACTGTCGAGTTCCTTGAGCAGGGCTTCGGCGGCTTCCGGCGAGTCGAGGGCCTGGCTGATCAGGTTCGGGCTCGATATCAGTCGGCCGATGGTCTGCAAGGCCTGGGGTGCCATGCTCTCCTGGGAGATCCAGTAGGCGGCGCTGATGAACGTCAGGTTGGCGACCAGTAATACGGTGGTCAGCAGGACCAGTAGGGCGGCGAGAAGTTTTTGGCCGACCGGCAGGTTTTCGAGGCGCTGGCGCAGAGGCATCGGTTGTCCTGTTTCGAGAGGCGAATGGCGGCGGGCGGGGTTCGACTGCCGTGCCGTCCATAAGTGTATCAAACCGTCGCTTGGGCCCGGTCTTTTGCGCGGGACGGCTTATGTCTCAGGTGCTGGGCACGCCCTTTGCCATCAGGTGGGCCACCAGCCGGTTATACAGGCGGCTCAGGTGCGGCAGGCTGCGGTGATGGCGGGCCGCCGCCGCGCAGGCATAACCCAGCAGGTAGCCGATCTCGGTACGCCGCCCCTGGGTGACGTCCTGATGCATGGAGGAGTAGTTCGCCGCGGTGGCCTGGATCACCCGTTCCACTTCGCTCTGCAGGTCCAGGGCGGCGGCCGGCTGGCCGCAGCATTCGAGCAGTTCGGTCAGTTCGGCGCAGAGGGTGGCGACTTCACAATGGTGTTCCAGCAAGCCGCCGTTGCGGCAATCGTAGAGCACCGTCAGCGGATTGATGGCGCAGTTGAGCGCCAGCTTGCGCCAGAGTCGGGTGAGGATCTGGGTGTTCCATTCGTGGGGAATGCCGGCCAGTGTCAGGTCATCGAGCCAGTACGGTGGTTGCGGATGGGCAACGTCCCCCAGCCAGGTGAAACCGTGACCGGCGAACACCACGCGCCAGTCGCCGTCGCGAAAGGCGCCCTCGGTGCTGGAGGCGAACAGACAGCGGGCGTGGGGTGCGCGGGCCGCGACCGCGTCCTGGCTGCCGAGGCCGTTTTGCAACAACACCAGCTCTGCGCCGGGGGCGATTCGCGGCGCGAGGCGGGTGACTGCGGCCTCGGCATCGTAGGCCTTGCACGCGACCAGCAGGCGCTGGATGGGCGCAGGGCTGTCGAGGGTTTCGGCCGGAATCGCAAAACGTTGTTCCCGACCCTGTTCGACCAGGGTCAGGCCGCCTGCCGCTTCGTACGCCGCCAGCCGCGCCGCATCGCGCAGAATCAATGTCACCGGCAGGCCGGCCCTGGCCAACCGGGTGGCCCACAGGCTACCCAGGCTACCGGCGCCCAGTACATGCCAGTGGGTGCTCATCAGCTACGCGCCGGCAGGCGTTTGGCGCTGACCACGCCGCCGGCATAGGACTCGAGCAACAGGTGCTCGGACTCATCGAACAGGGTTTGCGGGTCCAGCGGGAAGCACTTGCTGTCCAGGCCGATCAGGCTGATGCCGGCCTTGAGCTCGATGGGACCTGCGTTGGTCATGAAGGTCTTGAGGTTCAGGCCTTCATGCAGGCGCTTGAAGCTGCTCGGGGCGCATTCCTGCAGGTCGGCCGGCAAGGTCATCAGGACGAAATGCCGCTCGTCCAGGCGCGCCAGTACATCCAGTGGCCGCACCAGTTGTTGCAGGCGGCGGGCGATGGCTTGCAGCAGCTCGTCGTAGAGGTCGTTGCCATATTGGCGTTGCAGCGACTCGGCCTGTTCGATCCCGATCAGCAGGTAGCAGATGGCTCCGCCGCGGGCCTGGACCTGGCGCAGGCTGTCGCTGAGCTTCTGGCGCAGGTAGCGGGCATTGCCCAGGCCGGTCAGGGAGTCCACCAGATTGCGCTGTTCGAGGCTGGCGATGTTCTGGCGCAACAGGCGGTTTTCCTGGCGCAGACGCTGCAAGGTGTTGCACAGGCGGTCGGCGGCGAGCACCCGGGTCAGCAGATGGCGCTCGACATCGGCCGGGGCGAGCAGGTCGTCGATGTCGTTGTCCGAGGTCTCGTCCAGCAGGATCGAGGGCGATTGGTCGCTGATAAGGATCACGTAGGTGTTGTGATCGTTCATCTCGTCCCTTTGTCGGACCTTGGCGGCAAGCGCCAGACCTGCGCTTCCCGCGCAGATCAGCAGGCCGGCGGCCCGCTGGTCGAGTTGCTCCAGTGCCAGGACGCCGTCATTGGCCTGACGGATGTCCTGATAACCCGCGCGCTGGAGGCTGCTGCCCAGCGTACTGCTGGCCAGATTCTCATCACTCACCAGCAAAATGCTCAGATCCGGGTTCGGCATGGGTGACTCACAAGTGAATGAGTGGGAAGAACCGCTATAATGCTCGCGGATTTTAACCGTCAAACCAGGCGCGCTCCATCGGTATTGAGCGGCGCCGATTTTATTTTGGAGAAATACGATGCCGTCGTTCGACGTGGTATCCGAACTGGACAAGCACGAAGTCACCAACGCCGTCGAGAACGCCGTCAAGGAACTGGACCGTCGTTATGACCTCAAGGGCAAAGGCTCCTTCGAGTTCAAGGACAAGGAGCAGACCATCACCTTGACCGCCGAAGCCGAGTTCCAGCTCGAAGCCATGCTGGAGATCCTGCGCATGTCCCTGGTCAAGCGCAAGATCGACGTCAAATGCCTGGAAATCAAGGACGCCTACGCCTCCGGCAAGCTGATGAAGCAGGAAGCGACCTTCAAGGAAGGTATCGACAAGGACACCGCGAAGAAAATCGTCGCGCACATCAAGGACGCCAAGCTCAAGGTCCAGGCCGCCATCCAGGGCGAGCAGGTACGGGTTACCGGCAAGAAGCGTGACGATCTGCAGGAGGCGATTGCCAACCTGCGGGCCAAGGAATTCGATGTGCCGCTGCAATTCAACAATTTCCGCGACTGATCTAGGCTGTCAGGGAACCTCTGGGAGTTATCGGCGTCGGAGGGCCCAGCCACGGTGAAACGGTGGGTCGCCCTGCGCGGCAGGCATCGTTTCGCCGGCTCATCGCATGGTAACCGGAGAGAACAATGGATTTGAACGCACAAGTGGATCACCTGGTGAAGGCCTCCGAGGCCTGGATCCCGATGATCATGCAATACGGCAGCCGTGTGCTGCTGGCCATCGTCACCCTGTGCATCGGTTGGTGGTTGATCAACAACCTGACCCACCGTGTGGGCCGGTTGCTGGCGCTGCGCAATGCCGACCAGACGTTGCAGGGGTTTATCAGCAGCCTGGCGAACATCATTCTCAAGGTGCTGCTGATTGTCAGCGTGGCCTCGATGATCGGTGTGGAGACTACTTCCTTTGTCGCGGCCATCGGTGCCGCGGGTCTGGCCATCGGTTTGGCCTTGCAGGGCAGCCTGGCGAACTTTGCCGGTGGGGTGTTGATCCTGCTGTTCCGGCCGTTTCGTATCGGTGACACCATTACCGCGCAAGGGATTACCGGGACGGTCGACAGTATCCAGATTTTCCACACCATCCTGCGCACCGGTGACAACCAGACGGTGATCGTGCCCAACGGCAATCTGTCGAACGGCATCATCACCAACATCAACCGTCAGGCCACCCGCAAGGTGGTGTTCGATGTCGGCGTGGACTTCCAGGCGAATCTGCAGGAGGCCCGCGAGGTGCTGCTGGAGATGGCGAAGGATGGGCGGGTGTTGGCCGATCCGGCGCCGGTGGTGGTGGTCGCTACGCTGGGAGCGCACTCGATTACGGTGTCCCTGCGGTTGTGGGTCAATACCCCGGATTACTGGGATGTCATGTTCATGTTCAATGAGCAGGTGCGCGACCGTCTGAAGGCCAAGGGGATCGATATTCCGTTTCCGCAGCAGGTTGTGCGGATGTTTTCGGAGGAGCAGGCGAAGTAATCGAGGTCTTGATGCCTGGCCGCAGGGCCGGGCATCAAATCAGCCGGAGCTCAGGCGAGTAAGCGAGCCTCGGTGTGGCCGTAGCGCAAGGTTTTTTCATCGGCGTTGAAGCAGCCGGTGTGCTCGTCCCGGCCTTGCAGCACAAAGCGGGCGTCCGAACGGCCCAGGGTGGCGGCCGCCTGCTGGCTGTTCTCCCCAATCAGGCCTTTTTGCTGGCGGTTGATGATCACCCCCAGGCGTGTATCGGCAAAGTCCTTCATCATCCAGGCGTCGCCATCGCTGTCGCCGAACACCAGGGTCGGGCCATAGCCTTTTTGCGCGACAAACACATTCTGGATACCGACGGTCTTGCCCGGTCCCCAGTTGAAGTGCCAGTCCTTTTTATACACATTGGTGTATTTGCCATCGACCATTTCCAGCTTCAGGCCGAGGACATTTTCCGGCGGCAGCCCGTAGCCGTATTTCGGATCGCAGGCAAAAACCCGCACCACGTCGTCGATTGATGCCGTGGAGATGTAGACATCGAAACCGTTGGTCCGCAAAGTTGCCATCAAGGCCACAATTTCGGCATGCACGCGCATGCCGTGGAAGTGCACCGGCGCAACCCGGCCCGCGCGGCCAGGCATCTCTGTGCTGCTGTGGATAGGCGCCTGGCGCAATGCCTCGCCCAGGTTGTGTTCAATGGAGTCGGACACCATCGCCTGCAGTTCGGCCGTGGTGAAGTTCTTGTAGAAATAAATGATCCACTTGTAACCCACTTCCATCGGGTAGGTATCGCACAACGCACCGTATAAAAAGTAGAACTTGGCGCGGAAGTTCTGGAACTGCGCGCTGGCGCGGATTTCCTCCAGGGGCTGGCTGCCAGCCAGTACCGCGCAGTGGGTGTACAACCATTGGTAGGCGTCGTTGATGTCGGCCGCCAGGTCTTCCATCGAGATACGCTGGCCGTCCAGATTGGTGTAATCGGCATGGAACCAGCCACCTGGCACATCCTGGCACAGGACTTCGGCAAACTCGCTCGGCGTCAGTTTGAACAGCAGGTTTTCGGCCTGGTACAACAACAGCGATTCCTCGGTGTCGTTCATGATGCAGGTATTGTCCCAGTCGAATACCGCATAGGGTCTTTTGGCCGGGTTGTAGTCGGCACTGCGGCAACCCCAGGTTTGCAGCAGTTGGTTGATGGCCCGGCGGTTGGCCGCAGACCAGCCCGCGGGTTGCGCGGGCAATACAAAGTTGTCGGTCGTCATGCTCAGGCCGTTTCTTCCAGTACCAAAAGATTATCGAATGAGAAACCCAGGGTGATGTTCTCGCCGCGCTGGGGCAGCGCACGGTGTGGATCGTTGAACACGTCGAGTGAGATGACCACCGTATCCATGCGTACCCGGATACGCACTACTGCGCCCAGAAAATCAACGTCTTCCACCGTCGCCGCCAGCGAGTTGCGCCCCGGGGTCGGCGGCTCCAGCACAATGGCCTCGGGTCGGATCGCCAGCGCGCGGGTTTGGCCTACGAAGGCATCAACGATAGGGTTCGATGTCACCAAAGACTGACCGCCCACGGAGATCTGGCCCGTCGCGGCATCCACCACCACGCCGGACAGCAGATTCAGCGTCCCGACAAAGGAGGCTACAAAACGGGTGCGCGGAAAGTTGTAGACCTCGCTCGGCGTGCCGATTTGTTCAACCCGGCCTTCACTCAGTACAACGATGCGGTCCGAGATCGACAAGGCTTCTTCCTGGTCATGGGTCACGAAGACCGAGGTGATGCCCAGTTCGCGTTGTACGGCACGGATCTCTTCGCGCAGCGACACGCGGATCTTGGCGTCCAGCGCGGACAAGGGCTCGTCCAGCAACAGCACCTGGGGCTTGCCGGCGAGCGCGCGGGCCAGGGCCACGCGCTGTTGCTGGCCGCCCGACAGCTGCGAGGGATAGCGCGCGCCCAGGGCCGCAAGGCCGATAAGCTTGAGCATTTCGGTGACGCGCTCATGGATCTGCTCCGCTGGCATCTTGGCCACCTTCAGGCCGAAGCCGATGTTCTCGGCCACCGTCATGTTGGGGAACAGCGCGTACGACTGGAACACCATGCCGATATTGCGCTGGTTGGTCGGCGTGTGGGTCACATCCTTGCCATCGAATTTGATGGTGCCACCCGAGGGGCCCTCGAACCCGGCCAGCATGCGCAAAATCGTGGTCTTGCCGCAACCCGATGGGCCCAGAAAGGTGATGAACTCGCCACGGGCGATGTCCATCGTGAAGTCATGCACCGCGGTCTGAGCGCCGAAGGCTTTTTTCAGGTGGGATATTTCAAGGAAAGCCATGGGATGTTTTTTCCGTCAATGTAGGGGTTACTACTCGGCTCAGTAGCCAGAACGCATGCCACCCGGGGATGTGCTTAAGGCTTTGCGTTCTTGGCATTGCGCCCGAACACCTGGATCAAGCCCATGGAGGCCCAGGTAATCATGAAGGCCATTACCGCCAGCGCGGACGGCTCGTACGCCTTGTTGGCGCCCACCAGTTGCAGGTAAGGCCCGAACGCGGGACGGTTCAGCAGGCTGGCCATGGTGAACTCGCCGATCACCACGGCAAAAGTCAGGAACGCACCGGACAGAATCGCTGAACGCAGATTCGGGAAGATCACCTTGAACAGAATGGTGAAAGTGCCCGCGCCCAGCGCCTCGGCGGCCTCTGTCAGGGTGCGCACATCGATGGTGCGCAAGCCGGTATCGATCGAGCGGTACATATAGGGCAGCGACAAGGTGACGTAGCTGCACACCAGCAGGAAGTCGGTGGACCGCTCGTTGCCGGTCAGCGGTATCCACGAGTTGCTGCCGAAGATGCGCAGATAGCCGAATACGATGACGATGGCTGGGATTACCAGGGGCAGCAAGGTGATGAACTCCACCAGCGGGCGCAGTTTGGGCAGACGCAATTGCACCCAGTAGGCGGTAGGTACGACCAGCAGCACGCCGACCACAATGGTGATGAGCGCCATCAGGATCGAATAGCCAAACGTGGCCTGGAACTGAGGGTCGCTAAACACCACCCGGTAGGCTTCGAAGCTGTATTCGCCGCGCAGCATGCGCAGGCTGAATTCAAAGGTGGCCAGCAGTGGAATCAGGAAATAACTGGTGCCCAGGCCGATGGCGATCCAGGCACCCAAGCGAGAGGTGGATTTCATTTGCGGCCCTTTTCCGATTTGCTGCGCAGCCAGATATAGCCCGCGTTGGATACCCCGGTAATCACCACCATACCCAGCGCCAGGGCGTAGCCCAGGTTCGGGTTGTGCAGCACGTCACCGCGGATCTGCGCATAGAGCAGGATGGGCACGATGTTCAACGAGCTGCCGGTCAGCGCATAGGCGGTGGCCACCGCGCCAAAGGCGTTCGCAAACAGCAGCAGCATGGCGCCCATGATGCTCGGCCACAGCACCGGCAACGCAATATAGCGCCAGTAGTGGTAGGCGGTGCCACCCAGGCAATCGCAGGCTTCGCGCCACTCGCGTCTGAGGCCTTCCAGTGCCGGGGACACGATCAGCACCATCAAGGGGATCTGGAAATACAGATAGGTCAGTGTCAGCCCGGTGAAGCTGAGGATGTTGAAACCGGTGGAATAGAGGTTGAAGCCCAGGTACTTGTTCATCAGCGCGGTCACCAGACCCACCCGCCCCAGCGTGGCCAGGAACGCGAAGGCCAGCGGCACGCCGGCGAAGTTGGAGGCCACGCCCGAAAACGTCATGAGGGTCGGGCGAATCCACTCGGGCAGTTTGCCCTGGACGGCCGCCCAGGCCAGCAGGAAGCCGATGATTCCGCCGCCCAGGGCCGACGCGGCACTGATGCGAAAGCTGATCCAGTAGGCGCTGACCACGTTCGGGTCGGCCAGGCCGGCGATATTGGCCAGGGTGAAATGGCCTGATGCGTCCTGGAACGCACCTATCATCAGATAGCCGGTGGGCAAGATCAAAAACAGGATGGCGAATACCAGAAAGGGCAGCACACCCAGCCAGTGCCAATTGAGCGACCTGCCCGGTATGGACGGTGTCGCGGGTTTTGCAGAACTCAAGGTATCAGTCAAGTGAAGCCCGCCTTTCAAGCAGCCATCCAGCCCATGAAATGACTGGCATGGCCGGTGAAGGCCATGCCAGTACAAAAAGCCATCGAAGGCCGGTTACTTCACACTGGCGCCGACCAGGGTGTCCCACTGCTTGGTGATGGCTTCTTTGCTCGAGTTCTGCTGGTCCAGAGTAGGGAACACGGCCTTGGCATAGCCTTCCGCGGGTGGCAGCTTGTCGAGCATGGCCTTGGGCAGCTTGTTGTTGGTCACCAGGTCGTTGAAACGGATCGGGTGGCAGTAGCCATTCAGCCAGCCCACCTGGCCTTCGTCCGAATACAGGTATTCCAGCCACAGCTTGGCGGCATTCGGGTGCGGGGCATAAGCGCTGATGGCCTGCACATACACGCCCGCGACCACGCCCGACTTGGGCACGACCACTTGCACATTGGGGTTGCCCTTGAGTGCATCGCGGTCGGCCAGGGCGTTGTAGTCCCAGCGGATGATGATCGGGGTGGTGCCTTGTGCCAGGGAGGCGGCCTTGCCGATCACCGGCACAAAATTGCCGGCTTTGTTCAGATCGCCGAAGAACTTCAGGCCGGCAGCGGCGGCCTTGGTGGGATCCCCACCCGCGGCGGCAATACCGGCCGCATAGATGCCCTGGATGGCCTGGTTGGCGGAGCGCGGGTCGCCCGCCAAGGCCACGGAGTTCTTGTAATCGGCCTTGAGCAGGTCGCTCCAGTCGGCCGGGATCGAGCTGATCAGGTCGGTGTTGACTTCAAAAGCCAGCACGCCGTAGTAGTCGCCATACCAGTAGCCTTCCGGATCTTTCACCGAGTCAGGGATGGTCGCCCAGCTGGCGACCTTGTAGGGCTGCAGCAAACCGGCAGCCTTGGCCTGGGGGCCGAAAGACAAGCCGACGTCGATGGTGTCAGGCGCTTGCGGCCCCTTGTTGTCCTTGTTGGCCTTGATGGCTTCGAGTTCGTCGCCCGAACCGGCGTCAGGGTTCAGTTCGTTGACCTTGAGGCCATACTTGGCTTTGAAGTTCTTGATCTGGTCGCCATATCCGCACCAGGAGTTCGCCAGGGCGATCACCGTCAGTTCGCCCTCTGCCTTGGCCGCTGCGACAAGTTCGGCCGAGGCGGCCGATGCATTTTGTGCGCAGACTAGAGCCGTGGAGATGGCTGCTGTTAGAGCAAGGACTTTGAATGTTTGACGTGGCATATCACTTCCTTTTCGGTATCCGGTAGAGGGGAGTTTGACGGCGGAAGATCAGGCACAGCGAACCAACTTGGCGCAATGGCAAGGTATGACATCTATTATGTAAACAATCAGCCGACACCTGGCCTGGGCGGCAGTACAGGGAAGAAAGGTAACTTTCAGAGCTTCAATTGCATACTACTGTCGGCGCTGTGCCTGCGCAATCGTAGTGGTGATTTATGACTTTTTCGCGACAAATTGGTCGTAATTGGCAATGTATGGGCCGAAAGAGGTGTGAAACCCGGCGCCCAGCATAGGCTCCGAGATTACAGGTGTTCCAGATAGAACTTCACTGTTGCTCGAGGCAGAGACAGAGGTTGTTGGATTCCTTTTAGAATCCTTTTTTTGCAGGTGGACTTGAACGGATGTTTTAGTTCTTGCCTGGCTCCAGGCTCAGGTATAGGCCACGTGATTTGATAAAAGCTACACAGCGCAAAGCCACCTTTGTGATTCGGTAAGGTTAAGTTGGCAGGAGGCGCGGTAGTTATGGACAGTCGAAACTTAACGACTTACAAGATATGCGCCCATATTGAGCGCACAAAAAAAAGGCCCATCACCAGGATGGGCCTTTCTTCAAACGAGTGTCACATCATCAAACAAGTAATCAGACGATTACAGGATGGTGATTGGGTACGAAGTGATCAGGCGGAACTCGTTGATGTTGATATCGCCATCGTCGGCGTTGCCACGGTGCCAGGCTTGGCGAGCACGGAAGGACAGATCTTTCAGAGGACCGGTCTGTACAACGTACTTGGCTTCCAAGTTGGTTTCGAAGTGACGACCATCTTTGCCGTAAGCGCCAGCATACGCACCGTTAGGATCTGCGTGGGTACCGTCGATGCCTGTACCGTGGACATAACGAGCCATGAAGCTCAGGCCTGGAACGCCGTACTCAGCCATTTTCAGGTCGTAACGAGCCTGGAGGGATTTCTCGCCTGGGCCGTTAAAGTCGGAGTACTGGATCGAGTTAGCCAGGAAGATCGAGTCGGCACCTTGGGTACCAATCCCCGCGCCGCTTTTGCCGCGTTCGATACCAACGTAGTCGAATGGTGTGTCGCCGTGTACCTGCTGGAAGGCCAGGGTAACGGTGTGTGCCTTGAGGAACGAGTAGGCAGCTGCCAGCGAGTAAGTCGTGTTGCTGATATCACCAGCCAGTGCTTTACCAGTATCGGTAGTGCGATAGAGGTTGAAGTCGAAGTTCAGGCTCTGGTCGGTAGTCAGTGGCAGGGTGTAGTTGACGTTGGTGTAGTACTGGTTCCAGACATCCTCGAGCTTGCCACCGTACAGGGAAGCAGTGAGGTTTTCATTGATCAGGTACTTGCCACCCACGTAGTCGATGCTGCTCGCACGAACGTTAGTGTAGGCAGTCCCCAGGGAGCCCTGAAGCGAGGTGTAGTCAGAGCTGCTGCCGCCGTAAAAGTGACCGGCTTCCAGATCGAGGTCTTTGACTTCACTGCTCTGCAGTTGGAAACCGCGAGCGGTTTGCTGGAACAGACGGCTGCCGCCAACAGCGAATACTGGCGCCGTGGTAGGGGTGAAATCGCCGAATGTCAGCTGGGTCTTGGAGATGCGAACGCGGACGTCCGCGCCAGCTTTACCGAAGCTGTCATTGACGCCATCGCTGCCATGGCTCAGGTTGCCTGTGCCGGTATGGTCATCGGTACCGTCAAGCTTGAAACCAGCATCACCAAAGACATCGACGCCTACGCCGACAGTGCCTTGGGTAAAGCCAGAGCTGAATTTGCCCAGTACACCTTGGCTCCAGTCTTTCTGGTCTGCTTTGCCGAGAGGTTGCTTGGTCCGGTTGAAGTAGTAGTTCTCAAGAACCACACCAGCCGAAGCACCTTCAACGAAACCCTTGGCGTCAGACTGAGGGGTTACGAACGGGTCGGCCATAGCCACTTGGGAACCTGCTGCGGTAACAGCCAGGGCGATCATGCTCCACTTCATCACGCGCATCGTGATTTGCTCCTTTGGTTTTAGGAAGAGTACTGCCGTCCCACCTGTATTTTTGTCTGGGCGGCTCTTTCTTTTTTGTGTCGGCGCAAACTTATATCACGCTGACAAACTTGGCGATACTTGCACACCTATCCTTGCGGCTTCTTTACGAGCCTGTCGCAAAAAGCTAGCTCCATGTCGCAAATTCACAGCCTTTGTACAACGGCTGCACAACTTCAGCGCTGTTTTCAGCGGCATGAGCATAGAAGCAAATGGTCTATGTTCAAGCCCTGAATTCTCCATGGGCGCACTGTACTGCGTTGTCTCGGTGTCGCAGGGGCTTCAGCGTCCGGGCCGACCCTCTGTCGCGACTATTCACTTACCAATGCAACAAGCATGCACAAAGTGAAAAAATCGTGAGAAAAAATTTACCTGGCACCGTCATCACGCTGAAACCCTTATGGAACCTAGGGCGGTTGGCGTTTACGCCAGCGCTTGACGTAGTGCTTTTCCTTGTGCTGCTAATCCTTTGAAAATCCATGGAAAGCCAAAAACGTTACCGGTCCACACTCCGACTGGGTAGTCGGTGACTGAAGCGTGCACTGATAGTAGTCGTAGTGTGCGGTTTTGGTGCAAAAAGCCGATTTACAGTTTCGATGCGGACATTGGCTGCAGGCAAGGCGGCTTTTTTGTCCCTGGAGTCAGCTCTCACCCTCCATGACGTAGGCAGAGGATTTCAGAAAAAAGTGACATTTTTATGGCCGGCTGGGTTTTTTTCTGGCCGCTGTGTAATTTTGTGGTGTTTGTTGTCCTGAAAAAGTGCGCACTGTTCCATTCTGGAGCAGGCGGTGCCCCGTATTCGCCCATTTGCCGCCATCGCGGCCGAGGGCCGTGAATCGGTGGCCGATCACGGGTATCCTGACGGCCTGTCGCCTGGCTTTTGCCGGGTGCAAACCTATCCGTCACGCAGGAGTATTCACGGTGTTCGTTCTCGATTCGCGCCTTCAACAAGACACCTTGCCGATGGGCGACCTGCCGCTGTGCCGCGTGCTGCTGTCCAATGATGCGAACTATCCCTGGTTCATCCTGGTGCCACGGCGCGCGGATATCAGTGAAGTGTTCCAGCTGGAGGCCGCCGATCAGCAGCAGTTGTGGCGGGAGACCACGGAGCTGGCGCAGCTGCTCGAGGTCACCTTCAAGGCGGACAAGATGAATGTCGCGGCCCTGGGCAATGTGGTCAGTCAGTTACATATGCATGTGATCGTTCGTCGCCGTGACGATGTGGCCTGGCCGGCACCGGTCTGGGGCAAGCAGCCGGCCCGGCCTTATACCGAGGAGGAGGTCATGGTGATTCGCGAGCAGTTGCGCGTGGCGTTCCAGCATGACCCGCGTTTTGTGCAGGTGGGCGTATGAACCTTGAAGATCGCGTGACCGAACTGGAAAGTCGCCAGGCGTTTCAGGATGACACCATCCAGGCGCTCAATGATGTGCTGGTGGCGCAGCAACGGGTGGTCGAGCGCCTGCAACTGCAGATGGCCGCTTTGCTCAAGCGTCATGAAGAAATGATGGGGCAGTTCGATTCCTTTGAGGAGGAAGCACCGCCGCCGCATTATTGACAGCAATCGATAGATATAAAAAAACGCGAGGCAGCCTGGCTGCCTCGCGTTTTTTTGTGGCCGATCAGCGGCGCGGCAGGGCCGCGATCACGTCCTCGGCTTGCAAGCCCTTGTCCCGGTTCATCACCGAGAACTCCACGCGCTGGCCTTCGACCAGGACGCGGTGACCTTCGCCACGGATGGCGCGGAAGTGCACGAAAATATCATCGCCGGAATCCCGCGAGATAAAGCCGAAACCCTTGGAAGTGTTGAACCACTTCACGGTACCGGTATCGCGATTGCTCATGTCGTAGTTGTGGGAAGCCGCCGCCGGGGAAGATTTCTTGTAGAAACTCACCGCCAGGTGCAGCAATACGGCAAGCACGGCGGCCAGCAGACTCGGAAGCACGGCGGGTTGGCCGCCGATCAGGGTCAGGGGGGCGAGCAGGGTGAGGATTTGCAGTGCCACGGCGATGATCAGCAGGATGCTGACCAGGATTTGCAGTTGATGCCGTGGGCCCTTGTTCCAGTAAGGAATGACTGGCGCGAGGGTCAGGTTGAGCAAGCCGAAGAATGCCAGGTACAGCGCATCGGGTTGTTGCAGGTAAGGCAGGGCTTCGGATCGCAGGCTGGGGATAAAGGACAGCAGCAGGGCAACGGCGCCCGTTAGCAGGTGGACGATTTTCAACATTTTGATTGACTCACTCAAGACGGATCACAAGGAAGAGCGGGTGGCACACGGTTCGCTTCTGGAAAAAAGGTGAGGCGTTGGGCACGTGTGGGCATCCGCCTATGCGCCGCTGCCAGAGAATCGACAGCCACGACACAGTCTCTATTTAACAGCAAAGCCCATGCCTTCTCAAACTTCGGCGCCGGGCCGCTGTCGGAGAACTTGCGGCGGGGCAGGGCCTGCGCCGACACAGCCCGCGGGCCAGACGCCTGCCGGTGGTCGTCGTGGCGGATTTGTCGCAGTCGTCGCGGCTGCGCGAGTCGTGGGCGCTTGCTAGAGTGGTCCTGCACCTACGAAGACGATGATCCATTCTGACCAAGGGGATACATATGGCTATTGATATCGGTATCAGCGAAGCAGACCGTAAATCCATTGTTGAAGGTCTTTCCCGTCTGTTGTCGGACACCTACGTGCTGTACCTGAAAACCCACAACTTTCACTGGAATGTCAGCGGGCCGATGTTCCGCACGCTGCATTTGATGTTCGAAGAGCAATACAACGAACTGGCCCTGGCCGTGGACCTGATCGCCGAACGTATCCGCGCCCTGGGTTTTCCCGCGCCGGGGACCTATTCCACCTACGCCCGTCTGTCCTCCATCAAGGAAGAAGAAGGGGTGCCGAGTGCCGAGGAGATGATCAAGCAACTGGTGCAAGGCCAGGAAGCGGTCACCCGCACGGCGCGGGGCCTCTTTCCGTTGCTGGACAAGGTCAGTGACGAACCGACCGCCGACCTGTTGACCCAGCGCATGCAGGTGCATGAGAAGACCGCCTGGATGCTGCGCGCCCTGCTGGAAGGCTGAGCCCGCGCCGGCGCGAATGAAGCCGTCGCTTCATTCGCGCTGCCTGTCGGCGAGCTCGGCATCTTCGCGAAGGCGCAGGCCTTCGCCTGGTCGCGGCCCCAGGCTTTTCGTTGTTCTTCCTTATTAATGGACTCTTCCTACGGAGGCTGTGGTGCAGTCTGCTGGATAGGGTTTTTTACTTAATGTTTTATGTCAGGAGGTTTGCCAGGAGCGCCTTTATTCAAAGGTGTGCAGCGACGGAGTGCGATGAAAATGGTTCAGTGGGTAGGGCATGAGGTGGGGAGTTCCGGTTGTTTGCGCAAGACCCGGGTGGATCCCCTGTTGCTGGATTTCGATATTGGATTGGCGAAGCCCGTTTCGCGTTCGGTGCGTTTGAATGGTTTTGCCACCTGCTTGCGTCTGGAGGAGGTTTATTGGAAGGTACTGGCCGATATTGCCAATACCCATGAATGTACAGTCAATGCCTTGCTGTCCAATGTGGACATGGAGGTTCATCTGCGCTACGGCGGGGTGAAGAATTTCAGTGGTTTGATTCGCGTGGTCTGTGTCGTCCATCTGCTGACGTTGGGCGGTTTGTCCCGGGCCCTCTAGGCTTGCCCGGACGTCTCGGTGGATTGGCGAGACGGCATGGGCTGGGGCGCTGACCGGTCCACGGCTGCAAAGGCTCGATTTAACGGATATAATCCCGCTCTTTGCTGCATGGCCCGTCCCGGGCTCGGGCAGCAGTGTTGCCGTTATCTGATTGCCGAGACGCCCCATGCCCATGTACGACTATCAATGCGCTTCCTGCGGTCATCAGCTGGAAGCCATTCAAAAGATCAGTGATGCACCGCTGGTCGACTGCCCGGCCTGCCAGGCACCGCAATTGAAGAAAATGCTCTCCATGCCAGGCTTCCGCCTCAGCGGTAGCGGCTGGTACGAGACGGATTTCAAGACCGGCAGCAAGAAAAACCTGGCAGGTGGCGATAAAGCCGACTGAAATAAGCGACACGAGCGGGCGCTTGTCGCGTTGCCAAGACAAGACCTCCACCGAAATCGAATGACTAGAAGCGAACCACGACCATGATGCGCAGCCATTATTGCGGCCAACTGAACGAGAGCCTGGAAGGCCAGGAAGTCACCCTTTGCGGATGGGTCCACCGTCGTCGCGACCATGGCGGGGTGATTTTCCTCGATATCCGTGACCGCGAAGGTCTGGCCCAGGTGGTCTTCGACCCTGATCGCGCCGACACTTTCGCCGCCGCCGATCGCGTGCGCAGCGAGTACGTGGTCAAGATCACCGGCAAGGTCCGCCTGCGTCCGGCCGGTGCCGGCAACGCCAACATGGCGTCCGGTGCCATCGAAGTGCTGGGTTACGAGCTGGAAGTGCTGAACGAAGCGGAAACCCCGCCGTTCCCGCTCAACGAATACTCCGACGTCGGCGAAGAAACCCGCCTGCGTTATCGTTTTATCGACCTGCGTCGTCCGGAAATGCTCGACAAGCTGCGTCTGCGTTCGCGCATGACCACCAGCATCCGTCGTTACCTGGACGAAAACGGCTTCCTCGACGTCGAGACGCCGATCCTGACCCGTGCGACTCCCGAAGGCGCCCGTGACTACCTCGTGCCGAGCCGCACCCACGCCGGCAGCTTCTTCGCCCTGCCGCAATCGCCGCAGCTGTTCAAGCAACTGCTGATGGTGGCCGGCTTCGACCGTTACTACCAGATCGCCAAGTGCTTCCGCGACGAAGACCTGCGGGCCGACCGCCAGCCGGAATTCACCCAGATCGACATCGAGACCAGCTTCCTCGATGAAAAAGACATCATGGGCCTGACCGAAGGCATGATCCGCAACCTGTTCAAGGAAGTGCTGGGTCTGGAATTCGGTGAGTTCCCGCACATGACCTGGGACGAGGCCATGCGCCGTTACGGCTCCGACAAGCCGGACCTGCGTATCCCGCTGGAACTGGTGGACGTTGCCGACCAGCTCAAGGACGTTGAGTTCAAGGTGTTCAGCGGCCCGGCCAACGACCCGAAATGCCGCGTGGCCGCCTTGCGCGTCCCGGGCGCGGCGAGCATGCCGCGCAGCAAGATCGACGAGTACACCAAGTTCGTCGGCATCTACGGTGCCAAGGGCCTGGCGTACATCAAGGTCAACGAACGCGCCAAGGGTGTTGAAGGTCTGCAGTCGCCGATCGTCAAGAACATTCCCGAGGCCAACCTCAACGTGATCCTCGATCGCGTCGGTGCGGTCGACGGCGACATCGTCTTCTTCGGTGCCGACAAGTCCAAGATCGTCAGCGAAGCCCTGGGCGCGCTGCGGATCAAGGTCGGTCATGACCTCGAACTGCTCACCTGCGAGTGGGCACCGATGTGGGTCGTCGACTTCCCGATGTTCGAAGAAAACGAAGACGGCAGCTTCACCGCCTTGCACCACCCGTTCACCGCGCCGAAGTGCTCGCCGGAAGAACTGGCGGCCAACCCGGCCACCGCTTTGTCCCGCGCCTACGACATGGTTCTGAACGGCACCGAGCTGGGTGGCGGTTCGATCCGTATCCACCGCAAGGAAATGCAACAGGCGGTGTTCCGTCTGCTGGGTATCAGCGAAGCGGAACAGGAAGAGAAGTTCGGCTTCCTGCTCGACGCGCTGAAATACGGTGCTCCGCCCCACGGTGGCCTGGCCTTCGGCCTTGACCGCCTGGTGATGCTGATGACCGGCGCCCAGTCGATTCGCGAAGTGATCGCGTTCCCGAAAACCCAGAGCGCGGCCTGTGTCATGACCCAGGCGCCAGGGCTGGTGGACGCCAAGGCACTGCGCGAGCTGCATATCCGCCTGCGCGAAGCCCCCAAGGCAGAGTAAGACTGACCCGAGGGCGCATCCACTGGATGCGCCTTTTTTCAAGGTCGAGACTTTTTTATTGCCGGCCGCTGCCACCGGGCAGGGCGGGCAACGTTTCAAAGAGCACAAAGAGAATTCGGAGCGAGTTATGGCAGGTCATTCCAAGTGGGCGAACATCAAGCACCGCAAAGAACGTCAGGATGCCAAGAAGGGCAAGATCTTCACCAAGTGGATTCGTGAGCTGACCGTTGCCGCTCGTCAGGGCGGTGGTGATCCGGGCTCCAACCCACGCCTGCGCCTGGCATTGGACAAGGCCCTCGGCGCAAACATGAGCCGCGATATCATCGATCGCGCGGTGGCCCGCGGTGCTGGTGCGGCCGACACCGACGATATGGTCGAGCTCAGCTACGAAGGCTACGGCCCCGGTGGCGTGGCGGTGATGGTTGAATGCATGACCGACAACCGCAACCGTACCGCGGCAGCCGTGCGCCACGCGTTCAGCAAGTGTGGCGGTAACCTGGGGACCGACGGCTCCGTGGCCTATCTGTTCGAGCGCAAGGGGCAACTGTCCTTCGCCCCAGGCATCGATGAAGACGCGCTGATGGAAGCGGCGATGGAAGCCGACGCCGATGACGTGGTTACCCACGAAGACGGTTCGATGGACGTGTTCACCTCGTTTGCCGGCTTCTATACGGTGCGTAACGCCCTGGATGCGGCAGGATTCAAGGCAGCGGATGCGGAAATCGTCATGTTGCCGACCACCAGCGCCGAACTCGATCTGGAGGGCGCGGAAAAGGTCCTCAAGCTGATCGATATGCTCGAGGACCTGGACGACGTGCAGAACGTCTACTCCAATGCCGATATTCCCGAATCGGTAGCCGAGCAGCTCGGCTGACCCAAACGCAGGCGTTATGACTTTAATTCTTGGTATCGACCCCGGTTCGCGCATCACCGGTTATGGTGTGGTGCGCGATACCGGCCGTGGCTGCGTTTACGTCGCCTCGGGCTGCATCCGCACCGGCAGTGGCGAACTGCATGAGCGCTTGCAGATCGTCTATCGCAGCGTGCGCGAAGTGATCCAGACCTACGGGCCGGTGACCATGGGCATCGAAAAGGTGTTCATGGCAAAAAACGCCGACTCGGCGCTCAAGCTCGGTCAGGCGCGGGGCGCGGCCATCGTCGCCGGCGCCGAGGAAAACCTCGAGATCGCCGAGTACACCGCGACCCAGGTCAAGCAGGCCGTGGCCGGTACCGGCGGCGCCAACAAGGAACAGGTGATGATGATGGTCATGCACCTGCTCAAGCTCACCACCAAACCGCAAGTCGACGCCTCCGATGCCCTGGCGATTGCCCTGTGCCATGCACATACCCGCTCCAGTCTCTTGCCCCATGGCCTGGGTGCGGCACGTTCCCGTGGCGGTCGCCTGCGTCTCTGATAGCATCATCGCCTCAAACAATTTTGCTTGCCGATAGCGCCACGCCGGATAAGGTAGTGCGCTATCGTTCCGAGTCGTCAGCCACTGGTCTGGCCAGAAATAAGGATCTGATACGTGATTGGACGTTTGCGCGGCACTCTGGCTGAAAAACAGCCGCCGCATCTCATCCTTGATGTGAATGGCCTCGGCTACGAGCTGGAGGTGCCGATGACCACGCTTTACCGCCTGCCGTCGGTCGGCGAGCCGCTGACCCTGCACACCCATTTGGTCGTGCGCGAGGATGCCCAGTTACTCTATGGCTTCATCGGCAGGCGCGAGCGCGACTTTTTTCGCGAGTTGATCCGCCTCAACGGTGTCGGGCCGAAGCTGGCCCTGGCGTTGATGTCGAGCCTGGAGGTCGATGAACTGGTGCGCTGCGTGCAGGCCCAGGACACCTCGGCGCTGGTGCGGGTGCCCGGCGTTGGCAAGAAGACCGCCGAGCGCCTGCTGGTGGAACTCAAGGACCGCTTCAAGGCCTGGGAAACCGTGCCGAGCATGTTTGCCCTGGTGCCCAACCAGCCGGACGGTGCCCCTGCGCAGCCGGTGGCCAGTGCTGAAAGCGATGCGGTCAGTGCGCTGATTTCCCTGGGCTACAAGCCCCAGGAAGCGAGCAAAGCGGTGTCGGCCATCAAAGACAAAGGCCTGAGCAGCGAAGACATGATTCGTCGCGCCCTGAAGGGAATGATCTAAGTGATTGAAGCCGACCGTTTGATTACCGCCTCCGGCGGGCGTGACCGCGAGGAAGTCCAGGATCGCGCCATTCGGCCGTTGAGCCTGGCCGAGTACATCGGCCAGCCGACGGTCAAGGAGCAGATGGAGCTGTTTATCCAGGCGGCACGCGGGCGTGGCGAGTCCCTTGACCACACCCTGATCTTCGGCCCGCCGGGCCTGGGCAAGACCACCCTGGCCAATATCATCGCCCAGGAAATGGGCGTGTCGATCAAGAGCACCTCGGGGCCGGTGCTGGAGCGCGCCGGCGACCTGGCGGCGCTGCTGACCAACCTTGAACCCCACGATGTGCTGTTTATCGATGAAATTCACCGCCTGTCGCCCGTGGTCGAGGAAGTCCTGTACCCGGCGATGGAAGACTTCCAGCTCGATATCATGATTGGCGAAGGGCCGGCGGCGCGCTCGATCAAGCTTGATCTGCCACCCTTCACCCTGGTCGGCGCCACCACCCGCGCGGGCATGTTGACCAACCCGTTACGTGACCGCTTCGGTATTGTCCAGCGTCTTGAGTTCTATAGCACCGCGGACCTGGCGACCATCGTCACTCGTTCGGCGGGGATTCTCGGCTTGCCGCTGGACCCGGAAGGCGCGTTCGAGATCGCTCGACGGGCCCGGGGCACGCCGCGGATTGCCAATCGCTTGTTGCGCCGGGTGCGGGATTTCGCCGAGGTGCGGGCCAAGGGCCATATCACCAAGGCCGTGGCGGACCTGGCGTTGAACTTGCTGGATGTCGATGAACACGGTTTCGATCACCAGGACCGGCGCCTGCTGCTGACCATGATCGAGAAGTTCGACGGCGGTCCGGTCGGCGTGGACAGCCTGGCGGCGGCGATCAGCGAGGAGCGGCACACCATTGAAGATGTGCTCGAACCCTACCTGATCCAGCAGGGCTACATCATGCGCACCCCCCGTGGACGGGTGGTGACCCGGCATGCCTATCTGCACTTCGGATTGAATATTCCGTCGCGCTTGGGTGAAATGCCCGTGGTAGACGAGTTTCTGGATGCGTTGGACGAGTAAAAGCGGAATCGGGGCTGATTTATTCGCGGTTTGCGTTGTCCGAAGGGCACGTGTCACGAATCTTCATGCAAAAAGTCGTCGAAGGATGAAAAACAGTTGCCTGGCCGGATTGGCAACCTGAGGAGTAAGCACTAGAGTATGCGCGCGCAAAACGGGGTTCAGTCGTTCGCACATCGCTGTCGCGTTTATTACGAGGACACCGATGCCGGCGGCATCGTGTATTACGTCAATTACCTTAAGTTCATGGAGCGGGCTCGAACCGAGCGGCTACGGGCATTGGGCTTTGCCCAATCGTCGCTGGCAGGGGAGAACCTGTTGTTCGTCGTGCATTCCAGCGAAGCGCGTTACCACGCGCCGGCGCGGTTGGACGACGAACTGCTGATCAGCGCCGAGGTGATTGAGCTGAACCGTGCGAGCCTGCGCTTCAAGCAGCAGGTCAGGCGGGCTGATGATGAAACGCTGCTCTGTGAAGGGCGGTTCCTGGTGGCCTGTGTGCGCGCCGATAGTTTAAAACCCCGGGCCATTCCAGAAGCCTTGCGTTCGGCCTTTGCCGACACAAGCGGCGCGGGTACTCACTTAGAGCAGGAGATAAAGCGTGGAAGCTAACGTCGTCGACCATTCCTCCATGTGGAGCTTGGTCAGCAATGCCAGCATCGTGGTGCAATTGGTCATGCTGATCCTGTTGGCCGCCTCGGTCACCTCATGGGTCATGATTTTTCAGCGCAGCAACCTGCTGCGCGCCGGCCGCCGCGCCCTGGAGAGCTTCGAGGAGCGCTTCTGGTCGGGTATCGACCTGTCCAAGCTCTACCGTCAGGCCGGCAGCAACCCGGACCCGGACTCGGGTGTGGAGCAGATCTTCCGTGCCGGTTTCAAGGAGTTCTCCCGTTTGCGCCAGCAACCGGGCGTCGATCCGGAAGCGGTCATGGAAGGCGTGTCCCGTGCCATGCGCGTGGCCATCTCCCGTGAAGAAGAAAAACTCGAGCAGAGCCTGCCGTTCCTCGCCACCGTCGGTTCCGTCAGCCCGTACATCGGCCTGTTCGGTACCGTCTGGGGGATCATGAACTCCTTCCGTGGCCTGGCTACCGCCCAGCAGGCAACCCTGGCCACCGTGGCCCCGGGCATTTCCGAAGCACTGGTGGCCACCGCCATCGGCCTGTTCGCGGCGATTCCGGCGGTTATCGCCTACAACCGCTTCGCGGCCCGTGGCGAGACCCTGATCAGCCGTTACTACACCTTCGCCGATGAGTTCCAGGCGATCCTGCACCGTAAAGTGCACACCAGCGAAGAGTGAGCAGGTAAATCCCCATGGCCCGAGTTCGCCACAAACGCAAGCCGGTCGCCGAGATGAACGTGGTGCCCTACATCGACGTGATGTTGGTGCTGCTGGTTATCTTCATGGTGACCGCGCCGATGCTCAATCAGGGCGTGAAGGTTGATCTGCCCAAGGTTTCCAGCGAAGCCTTGCCGCAGGACAACAACACCCAGGTCCTGACCATTTCGATCAAGGCTGACAAGACCTACTACTGGAACCTTGGCAGCGAAGTCGATACCGAAAAACAGCAGGACAGGGCCATGACCCTGCCGCAGATGACCGACGCGGTGACCAAGATCATCCGTGCCGGCACCGAAGGCGGCAAGCGTACCCAGGTGTTCATTCGCGGTGACAAGACCGTCGACTATGGCTCCGTCATGGGTGCCATGGGCGGTCTGCAGAAGGCCGGCGTCGGTAATGTTGGCTTGATTACCGAGGCCCCCTGATGCACCAACAGCGAGAGCCGTCCGCTTCGGAAAGCTACTTCTGGCCCTGGGTCTGGGCGATCGGCCTGCATATCCTGATCTTTGGCATGCTGTTCGTCAGCTTTGCCATGACGCCGGATCTGCCGGAAGCCAAGCCGATTGTCCAGGCGACCCTGTATCAGCTGAAATCGAAAAGTCAGGCGACCACCCAGACCAATCAGAAGATTGCGGGTGAGGCGAAGAAATCCGCTGCGCGTCAGACCGAAGTCGAACAGATGGAACAGAAGAAGGTCGAGCAGGAAGCGATAAAGGCTGCGGAACAAAAGAAAGAGGAAGCGGCTCAAAAGGCCGACGACGCGAAAAAGGCCGACGAAGCCAAGAAAGCCGCGGATGAGGCGAAAAAGGCCGATGAGGCCAAGAAAGCCGACGACGCGAAAAAGGCTGCCGAAGCGAAAAAGGAACTGGCTGATATAGCCAAGAAGAAAGCCGACGACGAAGCCAAGAAGGCCGCTGAAGAAGAGGCCAAGCAGGCTGCTGAAGACGCGAAGAAGAAAATCGTCGAAGACGCCAAGAAGAAAGCCGCCGAAGACGCGAAGAAGAAATCCGAAGCTGACGAGGCGAAGAAGAAAGTCGCCGAAGACGCGAAGAAGAAAGCTGCTGCCGATGCTGCGAAGAAGAAGTCGCAGGATGCGGCGCGTAAATCCGCCGAAGATAAAAAGGCCCAGGCCCTGGCAGATCTGCTTTCCGACACGCCGCAACGCCAACAGGCCCTGGCTGATGAGCAGGGTGATGAAACGGCGGGCAGCTTTGACGATCTGATTCGTTCGCGGGCAGCGGAAGGTTGGGCACGTCCTCCTTCGGCACGCAAAGGTATGACGGTGGTGCTGCAAATCGGCATGTTGCCGGATGGTACGGTGACCTCGGTCACGGTGGCCAAGACCAGTGGCGACGGCCCGTTTGACGCCTCGGCGGTAGCTGCGGTCAAGAATATTGGTCGTTTGACGGAAATGCAGGGAATGAAACCGAGCGACTTTGCGCCCTATCGTTCCTTCAAGATGACATTCACACCTGAGGATCTAGCCTTGTGAGAAACCTTCTTCGAACAATGCTTGTCGTGATCTGCTGCCTGGCAGGGATGGCGATGGCGGATGAAAAGAACATTCTGGTCACCAGCGGCAGCGATCGGGCCACGCCCATCGCGGTCGTCCCCTTCGGCTGGCAGGGCGGTAGCGTCCTGCCGGACGACATGGCCCAGATCATCGGCGACGACCTGCGTAACTCCGGTTACTACTCGCCGATTCCGAAACAGAACATGATCAGCCTGCCGACCCAGGCCAGCGAAGTCATCTACCGTGACTGGAAGGCCCTGGGCGCCCAGTACATCATGGTCGGCAGCATTGTTCCGGCCGGCGGTCGCCTGCAGGTGCAATACGCGCTGTTCAACGTCGCCACCGAGCAGCAAGTGCTGACCGGCAGCGTGTCGGGCACGGTCGATCAGTTGCGCGACATGTCGCACTACATCTCCGACCAGTCGTTCGAAAAGCTCACCGGTATCAAGGGTGCGTTCTCCACGCGCATGCTTTATGTCACGGCTGAGCGTTTCTCGGTGAACAACACCCGTTACACCCTGCAACGCTCGGACTATGACGGTGCCCGCGCGGTGACCCTGCTGCAATCGCGCGAGCCGATCCTGTCGCCGCGTTTCGCACCGGATGGCAAGCGTATCGCCTATGTGTCGTTCGAACAGAAGCGTCCGCGCATCTTCGTCCAGCACATCGATACCGGTCGCCGTGAGCAGATCACCAACTTCGAAGGCCTCAACGGTGCGCCGGCCTGGTCGCCGGACGGTAACCGCCTGGCGTTCGTGCTGTCCAAGGACGGCAACCCGGACATCTACGTGATGAACATGGCCACGCGCCAGATGAGTCGCGTCACCAGCGGCCCGGGCATCAATACCGAACCGTTCTGGGGCAAGGATGGCTCGACCATCTACTTCACCTCCGATCGTGGCGGCAAGCCACAGATCTACAAAACCAACGTCAATGGCGGTGGTGCGGAGCGCGTGACCTTCATCGGCAACTACAACGCCAACCCGAAATTGTCGGCGGATGAAAAGACCCTGGTGATGATTCACCGCCAGGACGGCTTCACCAATTTCCGAGTCGCGGCTCAGGATTTGCAACGTGGGACAGTAAAAATACTGACAGACACCAACCTTGATGAGTCAGCCACTGTCGCGCCCAACGGCACCATGGTAATCTACGCCACCGCCCAGCAGGGCCGGGGAGTCTTGATGCTCGTGTCCATTAATGGACGCGTAAGGCTCCCGCTTCCTACCGCTCAAGGCGAAGTCAGAGAACCTTCCTGGTCCCCTTACCTGAACTGACGCGGCGCTTTACGATTTTGCTTAACACACTGGGGTTCATTAGGAGTTTTACGATGGAAATGCTGAAGTTTGGTAAATTTGCTGCGCTGGCTCTGGCCATGGCTGTAGCTGTAGGTTGCTCGTCCAAAGGCGGCGACAATGCCGGTCAAGGCGCTGTAGACCCAAACGCTGGTTACGGCGCTAACACTGGTGCAGTCGACGGCTCCCTGAGCGAAGAAGCTGCTCTGCGCGCTATCACCACTTTCTACTTCGAATACGACAGCTCGGACCTGAAGCCAGAAGCCATGCGCTCCCTGGACGTTCACGCCAAGGACCTGAAAGCTAGCGGCGCTAAAGTCGTTCTGGAAGGTAACACCGACGAACGTGGTACTCGCGAGTACAACATGGCACTGGGCGAGCGTCGTGCGAAAGCCGTTCAACGCTACCTGGTACTGCAAGGTGTTGCTCCAGGTCAGCTGGAACTGGTTTCCTACGGTAAAGAGCGTCCAGTAGCTACTGGCCATGACGAGCAGTCCTGGGCTCAAAACCGTCGCGTCGAACTGCGTAAGTAATTCGTCATGCGAACGTGCCGTCGTGCTGTAACTGTTCTGGCTCTCAGCCTGATGCCGCTTGCGGCGTGGGCTGCGGTTCCTGTGGTCGATGACAACTCCGGTAACGGTGGGAGTTATCCGCCTGCGGGTTACGGTACGAACGGCGCCTATGCCGGGGGAGGGGTTTCGGCCCCTGTCTCGGCACAGGGCGAGCTGTTCAACCAATTGCAACGCATGCAGGAGCAACTCGCGCAGCAACAAGGCGTGATCGAGGTTCTGCAAAACGATATTGCGCGCATGAAGCAGGAAAACCTGGAGCGATACCAGGATCTTGATCGGCGCATAGGCAGTGGCGGCGCTCCGGCGGCTGCGGCTCCTGATAATTCTTCAACCGGTGGCAATGTCAATGCCGCCGCCGGTGCTGCACCCGCTGCCCAGGCCCCCGCGGCCAGCAGCGAGCCGGGTGATCCGGCCAAGGAAAAACTCTACTACGATGCCGCCTTCGACCTGATCAAGGCCAAGGACTTCGACAAGGCCAGCCAGGCGTTCAGCGCCTTCCTGCGCAAGTACCCCAATAGCCAGTACGCCGGTAACGCGCAGTACTGGTTGGGCGAAGTCAATCTGGCCAAGGGCGACCTGCAAGGTGCCGGCCAGGCGTTTGCCAAGGTCAGCCAGCTGTATCCCAAGCACGCCAAGGTGCCGGATTCGCTGTACAAGCTGGCGGATGTCGAGCGTCGCCTGGGTCATACCGACAAGGTCAAGGGCATTCTGCAGCAGGTGGTTTCCCAATATCCCGGGACTTCCGCCGCGCAGTTGGCACAGCGCGATCTGCAGCGCATGTGACGGCCGACGGCCTGCTTGAAGAAACCCGCGCTTGTCGCGGGTTTTTTCGTTAGAATTCACGCCCTTTTTTATGAAACACGCTGTCCTGGACTGTGCGATTGCAGGTTCATGGCGGTGCCTGACTGAGGCGGACGGCCTGTTTAGCTGTTACGCCCGTGGCGACTATGCAAGACACATTGAGAATCACCGAAGTTTTTTACTCGTTGCAGGGTGAAACGCGGACGGCTGGGCTGCCCACCGTTTTTGTGCGCCTGACTGGTTGCCCGTTGCGCTGCCAGTACTGCGACAGTGCCTACGCCTTCAGCGGCGGCACACTCATGACCCTGGACAGCCTGCTGACCCAGGTGGCCGATTACCGTCCGCGTTATGTCTGCGTGACCGGTGGCGAACCGCTGGCCCAGCCCAATGCCATTCCCTTGCTCAAGCAGCTCTGTGACGCTGGTTACAGTGTGTCCCTGGAAACCAGTGGTGCGTTGGATATCTCTGCGGTGGACACCCGGGTCAGTCGCGTGCTCGATCTGAAGACGCCGGGTTCGAAGGAATCGCACCGCAATCGCTACGAGAATATCGAGCTGCTGACCCCCAACGACCAGGTCAAGTTTGTGATCTGCTCGCGGGAGGACTATGACTGGGCGGTGTCCAAACTGATTCAGTACGGTCTGGAAAAACGTGCCGGCGAAGTGCTGTTCTCGCCGAGCCACCACGATCTGCCGGCCCGTGAGCTGGCCGACTGGATCGTCGCGGACAACCTGCCGGTGCGCCTGCAGATGCAGTTGCACAAATACCTATGGAATGACGAGCCGGGGCGCTGATATGACCACCCAAGCAAGCACTGACAAGAAAGCGGTAATCCTTCTCTCCGGCGGTCTGGACTCGGCCACCGTGGTGGCCATGGCGCGTGCCGAGGGCTATAGCTGCTACACCATGAGCTTCGACTACGGCCAGCGGCACCGTGCCGAGCTGCAGGCGGCCGAGCGGGTGGCACGTGACCTTGGCGTGATCGAACACAAGGTTATCGGCCTGAACCTCAACGGCATCGGCGGTTCGGCCCTGACCGACAGCAGCATCGACGTGCCCGAGGCGCCGAGCGAAGGCATTCCGGTGACCTACGTGCCGGCGCGCAACACGGTGTTCCTGTCGCTCGCCCTGGGCTGGGCCGAGGTGCTCGGAGCCCGTGACATCTTTATCGGCGTCAACGCGGTGGACTATTCCGGTTACCCGGATTGCCGTCCCGAGTTCGTCGAGGCTTTCGAAACCCTGGCCAACCTGGCGACCAAAGCCGGTGTCGAGGGCAATGGTTTCCGCATCCAGGCACCGCTGCAGAACCTCAGCAAGGGCGATATCGTCCAGGCCGGAATCAAGCTCGGGGTCGACTATTCGCTGACCGTATCCTGCTATCAAGCGGATGCTAACGGCTTTGCATGTGGGAAATGTGACAGCTGCCGGCTACGTGCTGAAGGCTTCGCAGCGGCCGGAATCAGTGATCCGACACGTTATTTTTGATTTTTTTCATTTAAGGTGTTGAATTACCGTTAGAAATCAGTATTATACGCGCCACCACACAGCGGGTCGTTAGCTCAGTTGGTAGAGCAGTTGGCTTTTAACCAATTGGTCGTAGGTTCGAATCCCACACGACCCACCATATTTGTTGTAGAAAAAAATCCGGAATGCCCACGAAAGTGAGGGGTTCCGGATTTTTTTTGCATGCGAGAAAAACAGGCGCAGTGTCGAGCGTGCGGGTTACTTGATTTTATTTGTGTGGATGGCAAACAGATATTGTTCTGATTGGTGCGTTGTTGCTACAGGGGCTACTCCTTAAGCTGAGTCCCAGTTAGCCAATCTCCAAAAAGGAACTTCATCATGAGCAATGCTTCTTTGTTTCAAGCCTCTGAGGCCGAACGTTCGTTTTCCAACGTGCTCAAGTCTGCAATCGTCGGTTTGGGCTTGATGTTAGGGGCCGTCCAGTTCGCCAGCGCTGCTGAAGCGCCGACCAATCAACACCCAACCATCCGCGCCATGTTCGGTGCCGAGCCGAGCGACCGCCTGGACCCGAAAACCACCGCCCTGGTGGTGATCGACTTCCAGAACGAATACTTCAGCGGCCGTATGCCGATCCCGGATGGTATGAAGGCCCTGGAAAACACCCAGCGCCTGATCGCCTTCGCCGACAAGGAGCACATCCCGGTGATCCATGTGCAGCACATTGCGCCTGCTGGTGCGGCGGTGTTCGGCATTGACGGCAAGACTGTCGACTTCCATCCGCAGATGAAGCCGCGTCCACAGGACAAGGTTGTTCAGAAGAGCACCGTCAGCGTGTTCGCCAGCACTGACCTGGATGCCCAACTGAAGAAGGCTGGGGTCAAGACCTTGATCATCAGCGGCCTGATGACCCACGCCTGCGTGGCTGGTGCGGCCCGTGACGCCGTGCCGTTGGGTTACAGCGTTGTGGTAGCATCCGACGCCACCGCCACTCGTGCCATCACCCTTGCCAATGGCCACTCCGTGAGCAAGGACGAGTTGCACAACTCGGCGCTGGCCGAGATCGAAGACACCTTTGGTTCGGTGCTGACCACCTCGCAAATCGTTGCCTTGCCGGTCAAGTGATCAACCCCTGACTTCGGAACGCCTGCTTCATGAACCAGTTATCCGCCATGCGCGCCTTTCGCAGCATTGTCGAGGCCAAGGGCTTCTCTGCCGCGGCGGAACGCCTGGACACCACCCACTCGACGATTTCACGGCAGTTGCAGCAACTGGAGATTGAACTGGGCGTTCAGTTGATCAACCGCAACACCCGGCGCTTCAGCCTGACCGGGGCAGGGGAGCAGTACTACGCGGCGTGCGTCGATATTCTCGATCGTGTCGACGCGGCTTCCCAAGCCATGGCCCAGGGGCATCAACGTCCGGAAGGACTGTTGCGGGTCAGTGTGCCCCTGGTGGTTGGCACCCTGGATCTGCCGCACTGGCTGCCGGGTTTCCAGAAGCGTTATCCCGATATCGAACTGGAGCTGTGCTGCGATGATCAGTTCGTTGACCTGGTTGCCGAAGGTTTTGATGTCGCGATACGGATCGCCGGTGCGCTGGCGGACACCACCTTGATCGCCCGAACCCTGACGGTCTCCAAGCGGGTGCTGGTGGCTTCCCCCGCCTACATCCGTACCCATGGGTTACCGCGTACAGCCCAGGAACTCGACAAGCATCGCCTGTTGACGTTTATCGGGGCCTCTTCGGATTGGGAGCTGAGCTCCGCGCGCGGTGCTTCGGTCAAGGTCACGCCAAACGGTCAGTTCCGCAGCAACACCATCAGTGCCTTGCACGCCGCGACGCTGGCCGGTGCCGGCATTGCCTGTTTCACCCAGGCCACCGTGCGTAGCGATCTTGCCCAGGGGCGGTTGGTCTCCATCCTCCCCAACTATTCGTTGGGTGAGCGGCATTACTACGCGATTTATCCACAAGCCCGCTACTTGGCGCCCAAGGTGAGGGCGTTTGTGGATTTCATAACCGATTATTACCAGATGGGAAACAATGCTTCCACTTGATGTAGTGTGGGATATCCGCAAAGCATAGGTGCTCACGTTCATGCTGCCGTTGACCAAACCTACCGATGTAGTAACATGCCTACATTATTGTTGGCAGGAGGTTGCTACCTTGCATACCACGTTATCCAGCCGTGAGTTCAACCACGACACAAGCGGGGCCAAGAAAGCCGCGCTCCGTGGGCCGGTCTTCATCACTGACCGTGGCAGGCCTGCGCATGTACTGCTTTCCATTGAGGAATACCGGCGCTTGGCTGGCGGTAACACCTGCATCATCGACGTTCTGGCGATGCCCGGTGTTGAAGATATTGCATTCGATCCGCCGCGTGCCGTCATCCATCAGCGACCTGCTGATCTTTCCTGATGTTTGTTCTCGACACCAACGTGGTTTCCGAGCTGCGCAAAGCAAAATCGGGTAAGGCCGATGCTGGCGTGATCGAGTGGGCGCGAGGCGTCCAAGCCAATGCGCTGTTCCTGTCGGCTGTCACCCTTCTGGAACTGGAAAGTGGGGTGCTTCAGATAGAGCGACGGGATGCCCCCCAGGGGGTTCTTCTGCGGACGTGGCTTGATCAGCATGTGATACCCGGTTTCTCCGGGCGTATTCTGGCTGTCGATACTGTCGTGGCGCTGCGCTGCGCTCAACTGCATGTACCAGACCCACGGGCCGAGCGGGACGCGTTGATTGCAGCCACGGCCCTCGTCCACGGGATGACGGTCGTTACCCGCAACGTGGCGGATTTTGCGTCGACGGGTGTCGCCCTTATCAATCCATGGAAGTCATGATCTGGTCCGGGCGTACTGATAGGTCGCGTTTACAGCCTTTCTTGGAGCCGTCACCATCATTTTGCTGGCCATGAAAAATCACCCGCAGAGTGTTTTTCGATTCGGGACTGAGCTAGTTTTAAACCTCCACGTATCAAGAGTCTGCTTATGAGCCGCCGACTTCAACGGATTGCAGGGCTGGCCAGCCTGGTGCTCGGGTTTTCACTAGTCTGCCATGCCGCACTCGCCGCTACGCAGGCTGGCGCCGCCGCTGTTGAAGTCCAGCCGTCCCCTGGCCGCTTTCTCTTCTGGACGCCCGCGGAGCAAAGGTTCGGCTACCGCAATATGGAGCGTATTTTTCCGACCCGCTTTGTATCCCGTGGCACCGCTGCAGTCTTCGAGCTACCGCGTGCCAAGGGCGAGTTGGCTGTGAACTTCGTCCACCATGGCCGCCCCCTGGATACCGCCACCTTTATGCGCGATACCAACGTCGAAGGACTTTTGGTGATTGACCACGGACGCGTGCTGCTCGAGCGTTATGGTCCGGATCTGACGGCGAATGAGCGCTGGACCTCCTGGTCCGTGGCCAAGTCGATTACCTCCACCCTGCTGGGCGCCGCGATTCAGGATGGTTTTATCCACAGTATCGAAGATCCGGTTACTCGTTATTTGCCTGAACTGTCCGGCAGTGCCTACGACACCGTGACGATCCGGCAACTGTTGACCATGACCTCGGGTGTGCGCTGGAGCGAGGATTATCGTGACCCACATTCCGATGTGAACCAGTTCGCGCATCTGTCGGAACATCCTGGCCATTCGATCCTGGACTACATGGCCGGGCTGCAACGCGAGGCGCCTCCGGGGACGCGATTCGTCTACAAGACCGGAGAGACCGATCTGATCGGGCTACTGGTCAGCCGTGTCACCCACAAGGGGCTTGCCGACTACCTGTCGGAGAAAATCTGGTCCCGCACCGGGATGGCCCGTGATGCGGTGTGGGCTCTGGATACCAGGGGCAGCGAGCTGTCCGGCTGCTGTCTGAGCATGACACTGGAGGACTTCGGGCGCTTTGGCCTGTTCTTCATGAACGGCGGCCGTGCAGGCGGGCAGCAGGTTTTGCCGGCGAACTGGGTGAGTGAGGCGACCCACTGGGCGGTTCGCGGCGACACGGCGAATCTTGGCTACGGCTTCCAGTGGTGGATCGGCGTGGACCAGACTTATCAGGCCCTCGGTATCTTTGGTCAGGCCATGTACTTCGACCCGCGACATGAATTGCTGGTAGTGGTCCTCGGCGCATGGCCCAGCGCCTCGGACAAGGAGCGTTTCGCGGAACGCCAGGCGTTCTTTGATGCGGTCGGCAAAGCCGTCTCTTTGGCGCCGCCAGCTAGGGATTTTCCTACCCCGTCTCCGTTATCCCTACCCTGAAATAGGGATGCTCCGATGGCGGGGCCTCCCGCCTATCGACGATATTTTTTCATGCCAGTCAGGTTTTCCGTCATGTTCCACAGCGTGCCGGCTTGTTAGGCGAGGGGCGCATCGGAGCACTCGACGAGGGCTTGTCGCGACCTGAAAAGGGGCTTGATCGTGCTGAAAAAAATCGTCGTGGCCGATTTGGGCGTCGGCATGTATATCCAGGAGCTTTGCGGTCCCTGGCTCGATCACCCGTTCTGGAAAAAAAGCTTTCTGCTTGAGGATGAGCAGACCCTGGAGAAGGTCCGGGATTCGTCCATTGCCTGCGTCTGGATTGACCTTTCCAAGGGCGCCGATACGCCGGTTGTGGGGCCGCATGAGCCTTTTCCCCCGGATGTGGCCGTCGCTACTGCTGTGCCTATCGCGCCGGCCCTCCCGTGTACGCCCAAGCCTGAGCGCGCGCGGGTGGCGATGAGCGACGAACTGGTGCGGGCCGCCAACGTCTGTTCCAGGTCCAAGGCCGCGGTCATCGAGATGTTTGGCGATCTGCGCATGGGCCGGGTCATCCAGATGGATCATGTGGCCTACATGGTGCGGGATATCTCCGACTCATTGATGCGCCATCCGGACGCCCTGATCAATCTGGCCCGACTCAAGAACGCCGATGAATACACCTATATGCATTCGGTGGCGGTCTGTGGATTGATGATCGGCCTGGCCCGCCAGTTGGGCCTGCCGCCGCTGCTGGTACAGGATGCCGGGCTCGCCGGCCTGCTGCACGACATCGGCAAGATGACCATACCAGAGGCGATCCTCAACAAACCGTCGGAGTTGACTGACGGCGAGTTCGAGACGATCCGTTCGCATCCAGAGGCCGGGCTGCAGTTGCTGGACAGCAATCATTTCAGCTTGCGGGTGCAGGATGTCTGCCTGCACCACCACGAGAAGGTCGACGGTAGCGGTTATCCCCACAAGCTGCGGGGTACCCAGATCAGCCTGTTCGCACGCATGGCCGCGGTCTGCGATGTCTACGACGCCATTACCTCGGATCGTCCCTATCGTCGCCATTGGGGCCCCGCCGAGTCGATCCACAGAATGGCTGGATGGGATGGGCACTTCGACCAGATGGTGTTCCATGCTTTTGTCAAATGTGTCGGGATCTATCCGGTGGGGGCGTTGGTGCGCCTGCGTAGCGAGCGTCTGGCGGTGGTCATGGAACAGAACGCCGATTCGTTGCTCATTCCCAAGGTGAAGGTTTTCTATTCGGTATCGCGCGGTATGCCCGTGACCCTCGAGGTGGTGGATCTGGCGAGTGGGCAGGACGCGATCATCGGCCTGGAGCTGGAGAAAAACTGGAACTTCAAAAATCTCGAGGCGCTTTGGACAGAGGGTGCTTGTAGGGATTGTCCTAGCTGCCGTCCTGCAAATCCTAGCTGTAAATAGGGATGCTCCGATAGGTGCGGTGATGTTACCGGGCCATTATTTCTCCAGGCAGCCAGAACCCTCGGTACACCACTTTCAGCAGATGTCCGAGCGGCCTTCCGGTTTTTCTGAGCGATCCTGATCTGGAGAGACGAAGGTGAAAGGACAGACACTGGTTTCCCCCGTGAATATGACACTGCTGCCGGCGGTCTTGAGTGGCGCCCTGGGTTGCCTGGCGATCCTGCTCAGCATCGGTCTGAACGGTCTGGCCCTGGGCAGCAGTGCCGCAGTACTGGTGGGGTCCTTGCTGATCGGCACCCTGGCGCTGCGCACCTTGAGCTCCGTGCAACGGCGCGAGGAACAGGCGTTCGAATCCTTGAACAGGCCTTTGCCAGTGTCGCCGGATGAGGGCTTGGCCGAGGTCTGTACCCAGGTTCTGCCGATCTGGTGCCGCCAGATCGACGCGGCCCGCAGCCTCAGCGAAGAGTCGATTCTCAAACTCAGCAATCGTTTCGCCACGCTGTCCGGTGATATCAGTGCTTCGGTTTCCAAGGGCGCCGGGCAGAGTTCCGGGACCAGGTTGGTGGAGATCCTTGAGGTCGGTCAGCGTGACCTGGACGCGATCATGGTCGAGTTGCGCGGCGCTCTCCTGCGCAAGGAGTCGGAACTCAAGGAGGTCCTGCTGCTGTCCGAGTTCACCTCACAGTTGCAGGAAATGGCCAAGTTTGTCGGTGATATCGCCCGGCAGACCAATCTGCTGGCGCTTAACGCGGCGATCGAAGCGGCCCGTGCCGGTGACGCCGGCCGCGGTTTTGCGGTGGTGGCGGACGAAGTGCGCAAGCTGTCGAGCCTGTCCGGTGATACCGGTCTGAAAATCAGCGAGACAGTGAGCACGGTCAATGCGGCGATCGCTCGTACGGTCGAACTGTCCCGGCATCAGGCGCAGCAGGATTCGCAGACCCTGGCCCATTCGGAACAACTGGTGTCCCAGGTGATCGAGCATTTTCGGCACAACGCCCAGGCCATCGTCGACACCAGCAGCGGCCTGCAGCAGCAGAGTGAAAATGTCGCGAGCGAGATCGCCGGGGTGCTGGTCGCCCTGCAGTTTCAGGATCGGGTCAGCCAGATGCTGAGCCTGGTCAACAACGACCTCGGCAAGCTGCGTGACCAGGTCAGCGAACGTCAACAACTCAGCGAGGCCGGTGCCACGCCGCCACCTATTGCCGCCCATGCCTGGCTCGAACAACTGGCCAGCACCTACACCATGCCCGAGCAACACGCGATTCATCACGGCAAACCCTTGGCCGGCAGTGCTTCATCCGACATCACCTTTTTCTAGGGAGTACCCCCCATGAGCAAAACCATTTTGATCGTCGATGACTCTGCCTCCATTCGCCAGGTGGTCAGCATCACCCTGAAAGGCGCTGGTTATGAAGTGATCGAGGGCTGCGATGGCAGAGATGCCCTGAGCAAGCTCGACGGTCGCAAGATTCATCTGATCGTCAGCGACCTGAATATGCCGAACATGGACGGCCTCAGCTTCATCAAGGCCGCCAAGCAACTGCCGGCCTACAAGTTCACACCGGTGATCATGCTTACCACCGAAGCGGCCGAGTCGATGAAACAGCAGGGCCAGGCCATCGGCGCGAAGGCCTGGATGGTCAAGCCCTTCCAGCCGGCCCAGATGCTCAGTGCCGTGTCCAAATTGATCATGTCGTAGCCGTCCAGGGCCCCCTGGAAAGGAGATTGTCATGCCACACACCGTGCCTTGCCTGCGTCGGATCCTGGTCCTTGAGGGACCGCTGACCATCTACACCGCGACCGAGCGCCGGGACCTGCTGCTGGAGTTGTTTCCCCTTGCCGAAGAGGTGGAAATGGACCTGGGCAGTGTCGACGAACTGGACACCGCCGGGCTGCAATTGCTGGTGCTGGCCAAGCAGGAGTCGATCCGCCAGGGCCGCACCCTGATCCTGAGCAATCACAGCGCAGCGGTACTCCAGGCCTTCGATTTGAGCGGATTGCATCGCTATTTCGATGAGGCGGGTGCAACTGCCGCCCAGAGGGGCTGACGTCATGAGCACGCCGATGAACCTGGACGATGTGCTGCAAACCTTTATTGCCGAAAGCCAGGAGCTGCTGTTGCTGATGGAGGACGCACTGCTGCGGATCGAGCAGGTCCCCGATGACGTCGACACGATTAACGCGCTGTTTCGCGTGGCCCACACCATCAAGGGGTCCGCCGGTCTGTTCGGCCTGACCCCTATCGTCGCCTTCACCCATGTGGCGGAAAGCGTGCTGGACCGGGTGCGCGGTAATGAACTGCGGGTGGACGAGGCACTCAGTGCGTTGTTCCTGCAGGTTCGTGATCATCTGGGCGAACTGATCGAGCTGCTGGCCCGCC
Source organism: Pseudomonas sp. MWU12-2319 (assembly GCF_023242525.1). NCBI lineage: Bacteria > Pseudomonadati > Pseudomonadota > Gammaproteobacteria > Pseudomonadales > Pseudomonadaceae > Pseudomonas > Pseudomonas sp. MWU12-2319. The sequence goes on along the minus strand of NZ_JALJES010000005.1, from coordinate 193,847 downwards.
ATGGCGATCTGCAAGGTATGACCGCCGATCACGAACGGCAGGGCAGTGCCCTGGTGGCGCTGCTCAATGGTTATCTGGAGCCGTCTCTTGAGTCGGAACAAGGGGCGGTCATGGTCATACCCGCGAGCGATTCGACGGGAGGCTTGCGTCATTGGCACTTGTCACTGCGTTTCGGTAGCGATGTGCTGCGCAATGGCATGGATCCCTTGTCCTTTCTGCGCTACCTCAAGAGCTTCGGGCAGATCACCCAGGTTGTCTGCATGACCGAGGGCCTGCCGGAGGTGGCGGCGATGGACCCTGAGAGTTGCTACCTGGGTTTCGAACTGGGGTTTGTCAGTGAAGCCGATCAGGCGACCATCGAAAGCGCTTTCGAGTTCGTTCGCGAAGACAGCCAGATCTGCGTGCTGCCGCCGGAGCGCCAACCGGCGGATTTCCAGGCGCTGATCGAGCGTCTGGGCAGCGATCCGCAGGCTTTGCTGGAGGTGTTCATCGCTTGTGGTTCGCTGACCCGCGAAGACTGGCAGGCGGCGACTCAGGTGCCGTCCGCGACGTTCATGGCAGCCCCCGAGGTCGTGCCTGACCAGCCTCTGCCTCAAGGCGACGGTCTGTCCAGAAGCAAGCCGACCAGGGAGGCACGCTCGGTCGAGGGCAACCTGATTCGCGTCGATGCCGGCAAGCTGGACCAGTTGATCAACCTGGTGGGCGAACTGATCATCGCCGGTGCCGGTGCCAATCTGGTGGCGGCGCGCACGGGCATCGGCGAGATGATCGAGGCCGCCAGTTCACTCTCGCGCCTTGTCGAGGAAGTGCGCGACAGCGCCCTGACCCTGCGCATGGTGCAGATCGGCGCCACCTTCAACCGCTTCCAGCGGGTGGTTCGTGATGTCTCCAAGGAGCTGGGCAAAGACATTGTCCTTGAGGTCAATGGTGCGGAAACCGAACTGGACAAGACCGTGGTCGAGCGCATTGGCGACCCCTTGACCCACCTGGTGCGCAACGCCATGGATCACGGCATCGAAGCCGTGCAACTGCGCCGTGACCGGGGCAAGCCTGCCCAGGGCAGCGTTCGACTCAACGCCTATCACGAGGCCAGCAGCATCGTCATCGAAGTTTGCGACGACGGCGGCGGCCTGAACAAGCAACGGATCCTGAACAAGGCCCGGGAGCGGGGGCTGCTGGCCGAAGGGCAGGTGCTGGCGGACAAGGACATTCTCAATCTGATTTTCGAGCCCGGCTTCTCCACCGCCGAACAGGTCAGCAGCCTGTCCGGGCGGGGCGTGGGCATGGACGTGGTGAAGCGCAACATCACGGCGCTGCGGGGCAGCGTCAACCTGGAAAGCGAGGAGGGTGTCGGCACCACGGTGCGTATTCGCCTGCCGCTGACCCTGGCGATCATCGATGGCTTTCTCATCGGGGTTGGCAAGGCCTCTTATGTGGTGCCCCTGGACATGGTCGAGGAGTGCATCGAGCTCAACGCCGATGATTGCAACAATCAAGACTATCTGGACCTCCGGGGCTCGGTGTTGCCGGTCTTGCGCCTGCGGGACATGTTTGCCATCGACGAGCCGAACCCGGGCCGTGAAAACATCGTGGTGGTGCATTACGCCGGCGTTCGGGTAGGGCTGGTGGTTGATCAGTTGCTGGGAGAGTTCCAGACCGTGATCAAGCCGCTGGGCAAATTGTTCGGCACGGCCCATGGATTGGGAGGTTTCACGATCCTGGGGAGCGGCGCGGTGGCGCTGATCCTGGATATTCCCAACCTGCTCGGGCAGGTCGCCAGCCAGCAGAAACACGGCGCGACCCTCTGCCCTGAACTGACTCAATAGTCTTTCCCTTGGAGTACAGCCTCATGACCGTCAAAAAGAATATCTCGCTGTTGGTCGCCTCCGCCCTGCTGGGTATCCTGATCCTGGGCGGGGTCAGTCTCTATCTGATGGGCGGGGCCAGAACCATGGCCAGCTATGCCCAGGTCAATACGGTGCCGAGCATTGTCCTGTTGGACCAGGTGGCCGAGACCCTGGCCGATAGCCATGTTCATCAGTGGCAGAACCTTTCCACGCCGCTCGACAGCCGCTTGTCGTGGGTCGACAAGACCCAGGCGTCGGTGACCCAGGCGCTGGATCGTTATCAGAAGGAGTTGATCTCCGATGATCACGACGCAGCGTTGCTCAATAGCCTTCGAGCCCGCCTTGATGAGTACAACCGTGGCCTGGAGCGTTTTGATAGCTTGCTCAAAAATGGCGATCAAGCTGCCGTGCGCGGTCTGCTGCTCGACAGCCAGGCGGCACAAGACAAAGTTACCGCGGCCTTGAGCGATATGCGCCAGTACAACCTGGAACTGGGCAGCAAAGCGGCGTTGGCCGCGACCGGGACCGAGCAGACCGCGTTCTACATCGTTTGCCTGGTGGGTGGCGTGACCTTGTTGATCACTATCCTGTTGGGCTTTTTCCTGGCGCGTAACCTGTTGCGCTCCCTGGGCGGTGAGCCGGATGAAGTCCGGGCTCTGAGTGAACGCCTGGTCGCCGGTCAGTTGGAAGCCTTAGCCAGCGGTGGTGCCGTGAAGTCGGGCCTGCTGGGTTCCATGCAGCAACTGGGCGGTACCCTGAACCAACTGATCACAGAAATGAACCACATGTCCGCCGAGCACGATAAAGGCGATATCGAGGTGCATATCGAGGCTGGCCGCTTCGCCGGAAGCTACGGGCAGATGGCCCAAGGGATCAATGCGATGGTCAATGGCCATATCAGCGTGAAGAAACAGGCCATGGCCTGCATCAAGTCGATCAGCGAGGGCGACCTGGGGGCGCCGTTGCAGGCCTTCCCTGGGAAGAAAGCCTTTATCAACGTCACCATCGAACATCTGCGCAGCACGATCATGACCTTGATCGAAGAGATGAACCGGATGTCGGACCAGCACGAGAAAGGTGACATCGATGTACAGATCGATGCGCAGAAATTCCAGGGTTCATACCGTCAGATCGCCCAGGGCATCAACGACATGGTCAACGGCCATATCAGCGTGAAGAAACAAGCCATGGCCTGTATCCGTGCGTTCGGTGAAGGCGATCTGTCGGCTCCCCTGGCTCGTTTCCCCGGCAAGAAATCCTTCATCAATGACAACATCGAACAGCTGCGCAGCAATATCCAGGCGCTGGTCGAAGACACCCGCCGGCTGAGCGAGGATGCCGTGGTCGGCAAGCTCGACACCCGCGCCGACAGCACGCGTCATCAAGGTGATTTCCGCCGCATCGTCGAGGGGATCAACAGCACACTGGACTCGATTGTCGCCCCCCTCAGCGAGGCGATGGAAGTCATGGCGGCGTTGTCCAGCGGCGACCTGACCCGCAGCGTCAAGGGACACTACCAGGGCAGCCTGCAAGATTTGAAAAACTCGGTCAACGAAACGGTGGGCAAGCTCTCGCAGATCATCGGTGAAGTGCGCAGTTCCGCCGACTCGCTGTCCAGTGCTTCGGAAGAGATTTCCGCCACCGCGCAAAGCATCAGCCAGTCGGCGTCGATGCAGGCCGCGTCGGTCGAGGAAACCTCGGCGTCGCTGGAGCAGATGTCGGCATCGATTGCCCAGAACACCGAGAACGCCAAGGTCACCGACGGCATGGCGGGCAAGGCCACCAAGGAGGCCAGCGAAGGGGGGCAGGCGGTGAAAGACACTGTTTCGGCGATGAAAACCATTGCCGAGAAGATCGGTATCGTCGACTCGATTGCCTATCAGACCAACTTGCTGGCGCTCAACGCGGCGATCGAAGCGGCCCGTGCCGGTGAGCATGGCAAGGGCTTTGCGGTGGTGGCAGCGGAAGTCCGCAAGCTGGCGGAACGAAGCCAGATCGCGGCCCAGGAGATCGGCCAGGTGGCAAAAAACAGCGTCGCCCTGGCGGAGCGTGCAGGCAGCCTGTTGGATGAGATCGTGCCTTCGATCACCAAGACCTCCGACCTGGTCCAGGAAATTGCCGCCGCGTCCGAAGAGCAATCCATCGGCTCCGAACAGATCAACGGGGCGATGTCGCAGATGAGCCAGATTACCCAGCAGAATGCCTCGGCCTCCGAGGAACTGGCCGCCACGGCGGAGGAAATGAGTAGCCAGGCCGAGCAGTTGCAGGAACTGATGGGCTTTTTCACCCTGCAGGGCGGGGCGGCGGTCGCCCCCGCGCTGCGTGTGGCCCCTTCCAGCCAGCGGGGCATGCAAGACCGCGAGCATGCCCATGAGGGCGGCTTCATTCGCTTCGGGAGTTAAGTCATGAACACAGCCGCCAGCATCCTCGAACCGGAGGCGCAGAACCCGGGAGAGAGCGAGCCCTCACAGTTCCTGACGTTCACCTCGGCCAGGGAGGCCTACGCCATCGATACCTTGTGCGTGCGCGAGATCATCGAGTACGGCCAGGTCACCCAGGTACCGATGATGCCGGACTTTATCCGCGGGGTGATCAACCTGCGGGGTGCGGTGGTACCGGTGATTGATCTGCAAGCGCGTTTCAGCAGAGGCATCACGCGACCGGGCAGCCGTACCTGCATCGTGATCCTTGAGGTGTTGCAGGACGGCGACTCGCAGGTGCTGGGTATTGTCGTCGACTCGGTCAGCGAGGTGATCGAGATCGACCTGGCCGACATCAAGCCGGCCCCGGTGATCGGCAATCGGATCCGTGGAGATTTCATCCGCGGCATGGTCCGGGTCCGGGGGGAGTTCCTGACCTTGCTGCAGGTCGACCAGGTGCTCTGCGTCAGTGAGATCGCCGGTCAACTGCACTGAACGCTGTCGATCCGGCGCCGGGCAAGCGGGTGCCGCTGTCCAATCTTGATAAGGGACCGGCCGTTCAAGGGCGGTCCCCGGGAGTGAGCCATGTCTGAATCCATTTCGCCTTTGCGGCAACCACAGGACGCCGTGCCAACCCAGTACCTGACGTTCAGCTTGGGTCAGGAGATGTTTGCCGTTGGCACCTTGAGTGTCCGGGAGATCGTCGAATACGGCCCGATTACTGCGCTGCCACTGGCACCGCCGAGCATTCGCGGAGTCACCAACCTGCGTGGCGCGGCGATTCCGGTGCTGGACCTGGGGCTGCGTTTCGGCGGCAGCCTGACGCAGCAGAGTGCCCGCACCTGCATCGTCATGTTGGAAACCCGCGGGGCGGACGGTTCCGGTCTGGTGGGCATCATTGTCGACGCGGTCAGCGAGGTGCTGGAGATCGCCCGGGATCAGATCGAGCCCGCGCCAGCCCTTAATGGGCGCCTGAGCCCGGCCTTCATACTGGGTATTGGCAAGCTCAATGGCGGCTTCGTCCTGTTGCTGGACATCGAGCAGATTCTTGGCGCGGACGACTGGTCGGCTTTGCAGTCCCAGAGTGCCCTGACACAAGGACTGGCCTCATGAATGTGATTCTTTCAGACAATGAGTTCCAACAATTTCGCACGATGATCCGCGAGATTGCTGGTATCAGCATGTCCGACGCGAAGAAGCAGTTGATCAGCGGTCGCCTGGCCAAGCGCCTGCAGTATTTCAAGCTGACCAACTATGGCAGTTATTATCGCCTGCTGACCAAAGACAAGGTCGAACTGCAGATGGCCGTGGATCTGTTGACCACCAACGAAACCTATTTTTTCCGTGAGCCCAGGCACTTCGAATTCCTCAAGGACGTCATTCTCCCCGAATTGCGGGGCCATGCCCCGGTGCGGATCTGGAGTGGTGCCTGCTCCACTGGCGAGGAGCCTTACACCTTGGCCATGGTCCTGGCCGACAGCCTGGGTTCGCGACCGTGGGAGATTCTCGCCTCGGATATCAGCACGCGTGTGCTCGACAAGGCCCGCACCGGGCGTTATCCGCTGGATGCCACCAAGGGCATCCCCGAAGCGCTGCTGAACAAGTATTGCCTCAAGGGCGTCGGCAGTAATTCCGGCATTTTCATGGTGGATCCGGCGTTGGCGTCGCGCATCGATTTCACCGCGCTCAACCTGAACACCTCGCTGCCCGCGGTGGGGCAGTTCGACGTGATTTTCCTGCGCAACGTGATGATCTATTTCGACAACCAGACCAAGTCCCAGGTGGTGCAGCGTCTGCTCAAGCACCTCAAGCCTGGTGGTTACTTCGTCATTAGCCATTCGGAGAGCCTGAATGGAATTACCGATGATGTGCAGTTGGTCAAACCATCGATCTACCGCAAGCCCGCGGCCTGATGCGCCCGAGGTGGTGGAGCACTTCCTGCAGCCCGGTGAAGTGGTGTTCGGCGGCCGGCAGTTGCGGCTGCGTACCTTGTTGGGCTCCTGCGTGGCCCTGGTGCTGTGGCATCCGCAACGCTTGCTGGGGGGGATGTGTCATTACATGTTGCCTTTGCGACGCGGGCGGGATGCCGGTGACTTGAACGGGCGTTACGCGGCCGATGCGCTGGCGCTGCTGTTGACCTTCATTCGTCAAGCCGAGGCGCGGCCCGAAGAGTTCGTCATCAGCGTCTTTGGTGGTGGCGACATGTTTCCCAGTGTCCGACGCCGCGATGGTGTCGGCATCGGCGAGCTGAATGTGAATGCCGCCCGGCGGTTGATCAAGGCTCATGGCCTGCGCTGCGAGGTGTATCACGTGGGTGGCCAGGGCTATCGCAGCCTGGTGTTCGATGTGGCCAACGGTCGCCTGCAACTCAACCATACGGACTCGGCCCCAGGCCAGGTCGGGCCCCCGAGGAGTCGCGCAAGATGACGGATATCAAGGTATTGATTGTCGACGACTCGGCGGTGGTGCGTCAGGTATTGAGCGCGACCCTGGGCCAGGCCAGCGGGATCGAAGTCATCGGTGTTGCCGCTGATCCGCTGTTCGCCATGGAGAAGATGAGCAGGCAGTGGCCGGATGTGATCGTGCTGGATGTGGAGATGCCGCGCATGGACGGCATCACGTTCCTGAAAAAGCTGATGGCCGAACGTCCGACACCGGTGGTGATCTGTTCGACCCTGACCGAGAAGGGCGCCAAGACCACCTTGCAGGCCCTGGCGGCGGGAGCGGTGAGTATTGTCACCAAGCCCCAGTCCAACCTGCGTCAGTTCCTGAACGACAGCACCGATGAGCTGATACATGCGGTCAAGGCCGCGGCCAAGGCCAATCTGAAGCGGGTCCTGGCTCCTGAGATTCTGCCCAGACACACTGCCGACGCGATCCTGCCGGCGGGTAGCACAGCCATGGCACGCACGACCGAGAACATTGTCGCCCTGGGCACTTCCACTGGCGGTACCCAGGCCCTGGAGCAGGTGCTCCGAGTGTTGCCCCGGGTCTGCCCGGGCATTGTCATTGTCCAGCACATGCCGGAAAAATTTACCGCGGCCTTTGCCGAACGTCTCAACCAGGTCTGCGAGATCGAAGTCCGCGAGGCCCGCCACGGCGACCGGGTGATACCGGGACGTGCATTGATCGCCCCAGGGGGCAGCCATATGCTGGTCAAGCGCAACGGCGCGCAGTATCAGGTGGATATCGTCGACGGCCCTCCCGTCAGCCGGCACCGGCCCTCGGTCGATGTGCTGTTCCGTTCGGTCGCTCGGGGCGCGGGCAGCAATGCCCTGGGAATCATCATGACCGGTATGGGCGATGATGGCGCCCGGGGTTTGAAGGAAATGCGCGATGCCGGCGCCAGGACCCTCGGGCAGGATGAACCGTCGTGCGTGGTTTATGGGATGCCGCGGGAGGCGCTCAAGCTGGGGGCGGTCGAGCGGGAGTTGCCGCTGGAGCAGATCGCCGGGGCGATCCTCGGCATCTGCGGGCACGTTCGCTGAGGGCCGCGGGGGCGGTTCAGACCAGCCCCTGGCTCAGGGCGTAACGCACCAGGTCGGTGCTGGTGGTGAAACACATCTTCTCCATCAACCGGGTCTTGTGGGTGCTTACGGTCTTGTTGCTGATCACCAGCTGTTCGGCAATCTGATTGACGCTCAGGCCCTGTGCCAGCATGCGCAGGATCTGGAATTCCCGTGTCGAAAGCGTTTGTGACGGGCTTTCAGGCGACAGGCCGCTGCTTTGCAGGGCGATCTGTTCCGCCAGTTCCGGGTCAAGGTAGCGGCCACCGCCGCTGACCTTGCGGATGGCGGCCAGCAGGGTCTCCGGATCGTGGTCCTTGGTCATGTAGCCCGAGGCCCCGGCACGCAGTGCACGCTGGGCGATGTGGGCTTCGTTGTGCATGCTCAGGATCAGTATCGGCAGCTTGGGATAGTGGGCGTGGATACGTCCGATCAGATCCTCGCCGCTGCTTCCGGGCATGGTCATGTCGAGCAGCAACAGGTCGATCTCGGTGTGGCGCAGCAGGTCGAGGACCTGGGCACCGTTTTCCGCTTCGGCCACCACGCAAAAATCCTTGACCAGGGCGAACAGCTGCTTGAGGCCTTCGCGCATTATTCTGTGGTCGTCGGCTACCATCAATCGGATCATGATTCGTGGGTCCTTGAGTCGGGTACCTTCAGCTGTACGGTGGTACCGCCGCCGATTTTGCTGGAAATCTGGGTGGTGCCACCCAGGGTCAGGCCGCGTTCGCGCATGCCCAGCAGTCCGAGGGTTTTGCCGGAGAGCCCACGTTGCTCGAAACCCTTGCCGTTGTCGGTGATCTCCAGCGACCAGCCACTGGTGGTTTTTTCGAGGCTCACCGTGACTCGGGTCGCCTGGGCGTGGCGGGCGATGTTGGTCAGCGATTCCTGGGCGATCCGAAAGGCCGCGGTGGCAGCGGCATCCTCCAGTTGCATCGGTTGCCGGGGGAGTTGCAGGTCGCAGGCAATGTCCCATTGTTGCCTGAACGTGTCGGTCAGCCACTCCAGGGCGGCCACCAGCCCCATGTTGAGGATCGACGGACGCAGGCTGGTGGAGATATTCCTCACCACCTGGACCGTCTGATCGATCAGTTGCAGCAGGCGCGTGACTTGCTCACTGAGCATCGGCACTTGTTCGCCATACTGAAAGCGCAACAGCGAAGTGCCCATGCGGATTGCCGTCAGGTGCTGCCCCAATTCATCATGAATTTCCTGGGCAATCAGCTTGCGTTCCTCTTCCCGGGCACTTTCGCGGCTGGACATCAGTTGCCGAAGTTGATTGTTCAGCGCGGCCAGGCGTCGCTCGGCCACTCGTAGTTTGGAGATATCACGGACCACGGCCAGTACGGTGCTGATGCGCCCCTGGACGTCCTGTTCCGGAACCAGACTGATGTGGTAGACCTGTTGCAGGCGTTGGCGACCGTTGAGCAGATACTCGTACTCCAGAGGCTGGCCGCTTTCCACCGCTTCGATCAGCGCGTCCTGGAGCAGTTGGCTTTGCAGGTTGCGTGGCAGTATTTGCAGCAGGCGTTTGTGCAGTAATCCGGCCTTTGGTCGGTCAAGCCATCTTTCCAGCGCCGGGTTGATGAACAGCACTTTCCCCGACGGACTCAGGCGAGCGATACCGTCGGGGGAGTTTTCCACCAGGGTGCCGATTTCCTGTTGGCGGGCTCGTTCATTGCGCTGGATTTCCTTCAGGTCGGTGATATTCCGGGCAATGCATACCATGCGGTGCGCACGGCCGCTGGCATCGGCGATCGGCACCAGGTTGAAATGGATGATCAAGGAGCGCTTGCCACAGGGCAGGTGGGCATCGAGCTCGATGGGGGCACCGACAGCGATGCAGTGTTGGCAAATAGCGTCGACCACCTGCGCGGCCTCGCTCGGCAGCCAAGACTCCGGAGGTTGCCCTATGAGCTCCCCATGGCTTCTGGCGAGCATCTGGCAGAGTATCGGATTGGCCTCCAGACAACTGAGCCGCTGGTTGGCATCGATGGACAGCAGGCAGAGCATGTCCTGGGTGTGATCGAAGACTTCGCGATAACGGCGTTCGCTTTGCGCAAGGTTGTCCAGGGCCGAGCAGCGCTCCCAGGCAATGGAACCTATGTGGCTGGCCATCTGCGCATACTTGCGCTCTTGTTCAGGGAGGGGATGTTCGCCGTTGGTAAACAGCAGGATGACCCCAAGTGTCTGGCCAGCGCTGTTGACTACCGGTTCCAGCCAGCAGCCCCGATATCCGGCCAGCAGGGCTGGCGCGCTGAAACTCAGGTGCGTGGCGTCGGCCCTCAGGTCATCGATCAGCCGGCGCTGCTCAAAGAATCCCGGGAAACGGTTCAGGTCGGCGACCAGGCAGGCCTGGAGCGACTGCGGGACCACGGCTGGCGGGGCCAGGTTGTCGCCGTCGGGCTCTGTCTTGAAGGCGATTGCATTGCGAAAGTCCGGCGCCAGTACTTCCAGGTAGGTACTCAACAGTGGCAGCACGGTACGCAACGCACCGTCGGTGATCATCACCTGGAAAATCGCCGATCGGGCATTCTCCGCACGTTCCTGTTGCCGCAAGGAGCTCACATTCTGGGCCATGACCAGGATCCCGGAGATCTCTGCGTTTTCATCATGCTCCGTCGTCAGGTTGCACAGGAATGCCACGGAGTACCCGGAGTAGGGATCCTTGCTTTCCAGCAACCGGGTGGCCGGGATGCCGGTGGACAGGGTGTGTTGCAGATGTGCGCGAAACTCCTCGTCGATCGGTTGCGTGTGGGAGCCTTGTGACGCTGTGCGTTCGATGCCGGGAACATCGGGAAAGCCCCGGGTGCGTTCGAACTCGGGGTTGACGTAGATGCGTTGTCCAAGCCGGTTGTAGCGCAGGATGATATTGGGCGAGTTTTGCGCCAGGGAGCGGTACTTCTGTTCGTTGCTCAACAGGGCCTGGCGCAAGGCCAGGTGTTCGCTGATGTCCTCGAGTTGGGACACGAAGTAAAGGGCTTCGCCTTTCTGGTTACGGGCTACGCCGATGGTCAAGCGCGCCCACAGCGCGCTGCCGTCCTTGCGCAGGTAACGTTTTTCAAAGGTGACGCTTGAACACTGGCCCTGGATCAGCCTGGGTATTTCGTCCCGGCCAGCCTGAAGGTCGTCCGGGTGGGTCAGTTGCTGGAACGAGGTACCGCGCAGCTCTTCTTCGGTGTAGCCGAGCATCCGGCAGAGCATCGGGTTCGCGGCAATCCATTCGCCGCTCAGGCGTAGCAAGGCCAGGCCGGTGCCGGCGGAATCGAAGGCGAGGCGATAGTCTTGCTCGGCGGGGCCCAGCGGTAATCCTTCGGTTTTGTCAGGGCCTTGCGTGGGAGCGAGCTCTGCAGTAACGGCTGAGTCCATTCGCCTTTCTCCCGGTTATTTTGCCTGGAGCATAGCGCAAGCGCCCAGCGGTATGCACACCTGTTCGGTCTGGGGCGTGGGACCGTTGATCAGTGTCGGATCCTGGCCGGCAAGCAGGCCGATTGCGTCATGACCCCCCTTGCCGACGGAAGGACGGTTGGCCGCTTAGACAAACGTCTAAGGTATGAGCAAGGTGATATCAATGTGATGCTATGTTGTTGACTCCACGCCATCGAATATCTCGATGGAAGCCGCCCCGCTTTGGAGGATCAGCCCGCGCAGGTGGACCTGATGTGCTTTTGCCGGTATCGGTAGCGCCCGTTTCGACGGGACACTGGCCATGGGAGTGACGGATTTATGTTTTCCAAAGTCAATACTGAAAGCGAAATCGTCATTATCGATGATGTTTCGCTCAACCACCGGTTGTTGGAATCGTGTTTGCGGGCCTATGGGCTTCGCAACATCAGAACGTTTTCCGACTCCGCCGAAGGGCTGACCTGGCTCCAGTCCAACCCCTGGGACTTGTTGTTGCTGGACCTGTATATGCCGGCGCCCGATGGTTTCGAGATTCTTGATCGCCTCAAACAGCGCAGCCGGACCGAATCGCCGATCATTATCGTGACGGCCCTGAACGATCCGCAAAACCGGCGCAAAGGCTTGGAGATGGGCGCCAACGACTTCGTCTGCAAACCCATCGATCTGCCCGAGGTGCTGTTGCGAGTGCGCAGTTGCCTGGAGCTGGCCCAGGCCACCCGGTTGTTGCGCGAGGCCAATGTCGAACTGGAGCGCAAGGTCGAACGACGTACGGCCCAATTGGAGGCCAGCTACCAGGCGATCGCCAACAGTCTGGGTCGTGCTGCCAGTTATCGGGGCAACGATACGCTCAACCATGTCCGTCGCATCGGCGATTGCGCAGCCCTGTTGGCCAAGGCGGTCGGTATGTCCAGGCAATGGTGCGAGCTGATCCGTCTGGCGGCACCGATGCATGATGTCGGGAATATCGGCATAGAAGACGCGATATTGCGCAAGCCCGGGGTGCTGACGGCGCGGGAACGGGAAATCATGCAGGACCATCCGCGCATCGGTTATGAAGTCCTGCGCGACAACAACGGTTCCCCGGTCACCGACCTGGCGGCGGAGATTGCCCTGGCGCATCACGAGCGGTGGGATGGCACCGGTTATCCCAACCGGTTGCAAAGCGAGGCGATTCCTTTGTCAGCCCGGATCACGGCGATCTGTGATGTCTATGAAGCGCTCAGAATGCCACGTCCCTACAGGGAGGCGTGGAGCGCCGAGCGCTCGCAGGAATATCTTTGTGAACAGGCCGGCCGGCACTTTGATCCGCAACTGGTGGATATTTTCTGCGGTCTGCTGGATGAGATCGAGGCTGAGCGACTACGCTCGCTCTAAAGAAAGTATAAAGAAAGTAATAGCGACGCCGACAATAATATTGACCCTTATTGGCTTTGGGTCGGCTACCTGAAAGGGACGAGCGCTGCACGCCTTCACTGCGCAGACAGAGAGGCATTCCTATGATAATAAAGCTCCTGGCTACCCTGCGGACCCTCATGTCCGTGCCCCATGACAACCCCAAGCTGCTGCGGGCTCAGTACGTGGCCTTGTCGCGCCAGCTGCCGCTGATGTATCTGGTCTTGCTGCTCAATATGTGGGCGCTGGCCATCACTCACCTGACCACCGCCCCGTTGTGGCTGACATTCGCCATTCCGCTGGCCATGACGGTGGTCTGTTTGGCGCGCGCCTGCATGTGGTTGCGTAGCGCCGGGCGCTTGCCGGCCGATGCGCAGATCCTCGCCTCACTGCGGCGAACCAACCAGTTGGTGCCCTTTATCGCGGGCGCCTTCACATCCTGGTCCCTGGCCCTGTATCCCTACGGCGACGCCTATTCACAGTCACAAATCGCCTTTTTCATGGGCATTACGGTGATCGTCTGCATTTTCTGCATGATGCACCTGCGACCCGCGGCGCTGACCGCCACATTGGTGGTCAACGTCGCTTTCGTGGTCTTTTTCTCCTCTACCCACAACCCGGCCTTTATTGCCACGGCGGTGAATGTCCTGCTGGTGTCCCTGGCGATGCTGATCATCCTGCAGCATCACTACCATGACTTCACCCGGTTGGTGAATGTGCAGGCGCAGACCGAAGAGCTGAGCAACGAGAACCTGCGACTGGCCAATCAGGACAGCCTGACCGGGCTGCCCAATCGGCGGCAGTTCTTCAGCACCCTGGAGAGCGCCATGCACCTGGCAATCACCCAGAAAAGACGCCTCGCGGTAGGGATCCTCGATCTCGATGGATTCAAGCCGGTGAACGATCTCTACGGCCACAGCGTCGGTGACAAGATTCTGGTCATGGTCGGTCTGCGCTTGCGGCAATTGGCCGATGCAACGGTGCATGTGGCACGGTTGGGTGGGGATGAGTTTGCCCTGGTGCTCGAAGGCGATCTCAGTGACGAGGATTTGCAGGTGTTCGGCAAGGCGGTGTGCGAGCGGTTGCACGTCGAGTTTCTGCTGGTCGATGTGCCGATCCAGATTGGCGCAACCCTGGGCATTGCCACATTTCCCGAGGGCGCGGCGAGTGCCATACAGCTTTTCGAATATGCCGACTATGCACTCTACCAGGGCAAGCGCCATAACCCGGGTTCGATGTGCCTGTTCTCGGCCAGCCATCGCGAGCAGTTGCACCGTGACGCCATCACCGAGCAGGCGCTGCGCAGGGCGGTGCTGGACAAGGAGTTTTTCGTGCTGTTCCAGCCGATTCTCGATTGCCGCAGCCGTGAGACGGTTGCCTTCGAGGCTTTGGCCCGCTGGAACAGCCCGGAGTTGGGCCTGGTATCCCCGGCGCAGTTCATCCCCATTGCCGAGCGCATCGGCCTGATCAATCGCCTCACGCTGCCGTTGTTGCAGCAGGCGCTGGGTATGGCGCGGTTCTGGCCTGAAGGCATACGGCTTTCATTCAATCTGTCGGTCCACGACTGCGGTTCCCACGACAATGTGCAGTCGATCATCGACGTGATCACGGTCAGTGGCTTCAATCCGGCGTATCTGGATCTGGAAATCACCGAAACCGTCGTCATGCAGGATATCCCTCAGGTGCAATCGGCGATCGGACGGTTTCGTCAATTGGGCTGCGGTATCTCGCTGGATGATTTCGGCACGGGGTATTCAAGCCTGAGCCAGCTGCATGCCCTGGCGCTGACGAAACTCAAGATCGATCGCAGCTTCGTTGCCGATATTCACATCAAGCCCGCGAGCTACAAGATCGTCAAGTCGCTGCTGGCCTTGAGCCTCGACATGGAATTGGAATGCGTGGTCGAGGGGATCGAGACCCAGGAGGAGCTCCAGGCCCTGTGCAGCCTGGGGTGCATGCAGGTGCAGGGGTTTCTTTTCAGCCGTCCGGTGGCTTTCGCCGACACCCTGGACTGGTTGGCGCAGGCTGAGGCGCGGCGGCGGCAATGGGCGGCCGGACAGGTGCTGGATTCAGCATGAGCAGATCTTCGACGGCGTATTGTCAGGTGCCCATGGGCGTCTGTTCAGGGCTGGTCCACAGACCTTTCTTCGGCTGGCGCTGAGCCTGCTATCCGAGCCGCCAGGCGAGCTTTGGCGGCTTGTTGGGCGGTGATAATCGCCTTGGCATCTTCACGTTCGAGGAAGCGCGCCATCGACTCGTCGCGCTGGGCTTGCATGCGTGCAGTCACCCGCGAACTACCGCCTTCGGCGAATGCCGAGAGCGGGACGCTCAACAAGGTGACGCTCAACAATGCGCTGAGGAGCTTCATGGGAACTCTGCATGAGTGATGGGGAGTATGAACAGGGTAGTGGCCGCGCAGCGCTCGTGGTCTGAGCACTGATGGATCGGCCTGCTCCCTGCGACCCGAATTATATGACAGGTTACTGCCAGTTTTCGAAGGGTCAATGCGTCAGCGTAGCACCCTCAGCGTAACCAGATCTCACTGACTGAGTGGTCAGACGCCTTGCGCAACACCAGGTCGGCGCGTTCGCGGGTCGGCAGGATATTTTCCAGCAGGTTGACGCGGTTGATGTCCCGCCAGATCTGGCGCGCGGCTTCGGGGGCTTCCTCGGGCGTCAGGTCGGCCAGTTTGCGGAAATAGGCACCACGGGCGCGGAACGAGGTCTTCTGCAGCATCAGGAACCGCGCCACGTACCAGTGCTCGATGTCTTGTTCATCGGCATCCAGGTACACCGAGAAATCGAAGAAGTCGGAGACGATGGTCGAGGGTTTCAGCCCGTCGACGCCATCGGTTTGCAGCACGTTGAGGCCTTCGAAGATCAGGATGTCCGGCTGGTCGATCACCTGGAACTGGTCGGGCACGATGTCGTAGCTGACATGGGAGTAGATCGGCGCCTCGATATTGTGCTCGCCGGCTTTCACCGCTGCCAGGAACTTGACCATGTGCTTGCGATCGTAGCTTTCTGGAAAACCCTTGCGGTGCATGATGCCATCGGCCACCAGCTTGCTGTTGGGGTAGAGGAAGCCGTCGGTGGTGACCAGGGCGACGTTGGGGTGATCCGGCCAGCGCGCCATCACCGCCTGCAGCACGCGGGCAAAGGTGCTCTTGCCGACGGCGACGCTGCCGGCGATGGCAATGATGTAAGGACCACGGTGGGTCGGGCGGCTGAGAAAGGTATCGCGGATGCCTGTCAGTTGGCGGGCGGCGCCAATGTGCAGGTTGATCAGCCGCGACAGGGGCAGATAGACATCGGCGACATCTTCCAGGGAGACGTCTTCGTTCACGCCGCGTAATGCCGACAGGTCTTCTTCCGAGAGGGTCAACGGCGTGCTGGCACGCAGTTCCGCCCACTCGTTGCGGGTCATTACGAGGTACTCATCGGATCTCATCGGTTGCCATCCAGGCCTCTTCAATGGGCGGATTATCCAACGCTTTGCCCCCACTTGTCCGAAGATCAGAATAATCTTTTGAATTCATTGGATATTCTGTAGCCTTGCGGCGCTGCAAAGCAGTCCATGCCTGATGGATTCACTCTCCCGGTCCATACGTTGCACCTAATATCCCGTCTCGGAAAGGGACGGGGGCCGGGGTATACTCGACTTTCGCGCTCTCGCGCTTGCAGGTCTTGCGAACATGACGCAGATTTCCGAACGCCTTCTGGTTCAAGCCCACCTTGATGCCAAGCAACCCAAACCCCTGAGTGCCGCCGAAGAGGCGCAGTTGCGGGCCGATATCGCCGCCGAGCTCAAGGCCCGGGATGCGGTGCTGGTGGCTCACTTCTATTGCGATCCGGTGATCCAGGCGCTGGCCGAGGAGACCGGCGGCTGTGTCTCCGACTCCCTGGAAATGGCCCGTTTCGGCGCCGCCCATCCGGCCAAGACCGTGCTGGTGGCCGGTGTGCGCTTCATGGGCGAAACCGCCAAGATCCTCACCCCGGAAAAACGCATCCTGATGCCGACCCTGGAAGCGACCTGCTCGCTGGATCTGGGATGCCCGGTGGACGAGTTTTCCGCGTTCTGCGACCAGCATCCCGAGCGCACGGTGGTGGTCTATGCCAACACCTCGGCGGCGGTGAAGGCACGGGCCGACTGGGTAGTGACCTCCAGTTGCGCGCTGGAGATCGTCGAAAGCCTGATGGACAACGGCGAAACCATCATCTGGGCGCCGGACAAGCACCTGGGGCGTTATATCCAGAAGGAAACCGGTGCCGATATGTTGCTCTGGGACGGCGCCTGCATCGTTCACGAGGAGTTCAAGTCCAAGCAGTTGGAGGACATGAAGGCGCTGTATCCCGAGGCGGCGATCCTGGTGCACCCCGAATCGCCGGAGTCGGTGATCGAACTGGCCGATGCGGTGGGTTCCACCAGCCAATTGATTGCGGCGGCGCAGCGTCTGCCGAACAAGACCTTTATCGTGGCCACCGACCGCGGCATTTTCTACAAAATGCAGCAGTTGTGCCCGGACAAGGTCTTTATCGAGGCGCCGACCGCCGGTAATGGCGCGGCGTGCCGCAGTTGCGCGCATTGCCCGTGGATGGCGATGAATACCCTGGAGCGCACCTTGCAGTGCCTGCGCGAGGGTAGCAACGAGATCTTCGTCGACCCGGCGGTGATTCCCCGCGCGGTTCGCCCGCTCAAGCGCATGCTGGATTTCACCCAGGCGGCGCGGATGAAACTGGCGGGCAATGCCTGAGAGGCATTTGGCGACGGCTCACCCCTGTAGGAGCGAGCTTGCTCGCGATGGACGTCAACGATAACGCAGGGCACCTGATACCCCGCAGTGCCTGGGTTACCATCGCGAGCAAGCTCGCTCCTACAGGGGGCGGATGTTGTCAGCCGCCCATCAAGTCCTTGACCATGCGCTCCTGATCAATCAACTCCTTCTGGCGCGCATCGATGCGTGAAGCCAGTTGGAAGTTCGGCGCGCGGCGCTTGGCGAAGTCCAGCTGCTGGATCGCCTGCTTGAAGTCGCCGACCAAGGCAAAATACTCGGCTCGCGCCTGGTGCAGGCCGATGATATTGCCGGACTGGCCACGGGTTTCGGCGAGCTGATACCAGACATCCGGATCGTCCTGGCGAGTCTTCAACAGGTCGTCCAGGCCCTTTTCCGCCTCGGCCGGACGATTCTGCTTGATCAGCAGGTCGATGCGTTCCTGCTTCAGCGGGTAGCTGGCAGGATATTGCAGCAGCATCTTGTCGGTCCGTTGCAGTGCTTCGGGGAACCGGCTGGCCGCCGTGTCCAGGTCGATCTGGGCCAGGTTGTAGGTGATGTCATTGGGTGATTTGTCCAGCAGCGGCTTGAGGGTCGCCCGGGCCTCGTTCAACTGCGTACCTTTGATCTGTGCGATAGCCAGGCCATAACGCGCCACGTCGGACTTGGGGTTCTCGTCCAGTTGCGCACGGAAGCGCTTGGCCGCCAACCCTGGCGAGTCTTCATAGGACAGTATCACCCGCGCTCGAATCAACTGATAACGCAGGCTGTCCTCGATACCGCCGGGCTTGGACTGCTCGGCGCGGTTGCGGGTGTCGGCGATCCGTGACTCGGTGACCGGGTGAGTCAGCAGGAATTCCGGTGGCTTGGCGTCGAAGCGGTAGATGCGCATCAGGCGCTCGAACATGGTTGGCATCGAGCGTGGGTCGTAACCGGCTTTTTCCAGGGTGAGGATGCCGATACGGTCGGCTTCCTGTTCGTTCTGACGGGAGAAGCGCTGTTTCTCCTGGAACGCCGCGGCCTGGGTGCCGGCAATAGTGGCAATACCGGCATCACCGCCGCCCGCCGCCGCGATCACGATCCCGGTCAGGAGTGCCGCCATCATCGGCAGTTGCATGCGTTGCTGGGCTTCCACGCCCCGGGCGAAGTGGCGTTGTGACAAGTGCGCCAGTTCGTGGGCCAGTACCGCGGCGTATTCGCCCTCGGTCTGGGCGTTGAGGAACAGGCCACCGTTGATCCCGACAATCCCGCCGGGCGCGGCGAAGGCGTTGAGCTGGTTGCTGTCGATCAGGATGAACACCAGGCGACGGTCCTGGACCTGGCTGCTTTCCGCCAGTTTGTAGACGGTGGTCTCGACGTAATCCTTGAGCTGCGGGTCATTGAGTTGCTTGACCTCGCTGCGCAGCAGGCTCAGCCAGGCACGGCCCAGCTGGAATTCCTGTTGCGGGGAGACAATGGCGGAACTGGCGTCGCCGAGTGACGGCAGGTCGTCGGCGAAGCCTGGAGAGGCGAGCAGGCAAGCGAGCGTCAACAGGGTGGGGCGCAGAAAGGTCATGCACAGGGCTCTGAGTCGGCAAAGTCCTTACTGTAGCCGGACACTGCGCCTGCGACCAGAGCTGCTTCCACTTGGGGTATCCTAGGCGCTTCGAACCGACCATCCGGCAGCGCGCCAGGAGTGAAGCAATGACCGAAGTTGTAGAGCACGATGCCGAGCTGGACGCCAGTGGCTTGAACTGCCCGCTGCCGTTGCTCAAGGCCAAGCTGGAACTCAATCGCCTGGCCAGTGGCGCGGTGCTCAAGGTCATTGCCACCGACGCCGGATCGCAGCGCGATTTTCGGACTTTCGCCAGGCTTGCCGGACATATCCTGATTCATGAAGAGGAAGCGTCCGGCGTTTATCGCTACTGGTTGCGCAAGGCATGACGCAGCGCGTCGGCTCAGGCCTCGTTCAGCGCCTGGGCTGCCGCCAGTACCGCGTCGACGTGGCCCGGAACCTTCACGCCGCGCCATTCCTGACGCAACACACCGTTTGCATCGATCAGGAAAGTGCTGCGGTCCACGCCCAGGTATTCCTTGCCGTAGAGCTTCTTCAACTTGATCACGTCGAACAGCTGGCAGACGGCTTCGTCCTTGTCGCTGATCAGTTCGAAGGGGAACTCCTGCTTGCCCTTGAAGTTCTCGTGGGACTTCAGGCTGTCGCGGGATACGCCGAAGACTTCGGTGTTGGCGGCCTGGAAGGCGCCGTACTGGTCACGAAAGCCCTGGCCCTCGATGGTGCAACCCGGGGTGCTGTCCTTGGGGTAGAAATAGATCACCACCTGCTTGCCCTTGAGGTCGGCGAGGCTGACGGTCTGCCCGCTGGTGGCCTGGGCCTGGAAATCGGCGACGGGTTGATCGATAACGACGGCCATGGGGGTTTCCTTACATTGGGTTCTGTGGGCGCCACGGTTCGATCAGGGCGTCGAGGTTCATCGCGTCGGCGAAGTCCAGGAACTGATCGCGCAACCAACTGATCTGCACGCCGGCAGGCAGGGTCACGGTAAAGGTGGCGTTGAGCATGGTGCCGCCGGTCTGGGGCGCCAGGTAGGTGTCGCAGGTCAGGTTTTCCAGCTCGACGTTGTGGTCCATGAAGAACTGGCACAGCTCGTTGATGATGTCCGAGCGGTAGGCCGAGCTGACATAAGCGACGTACGGCAGTGCCTGGGGACGGCTTTCCAGGGCGCCGCTGCGCACCACGCTGACAATGAAGGCGTGCTTCTTCGCCAGGTTCGGCAGGCCGGCTTCCAGGCGCGCCAGGGCGTCCCAGCTGCCGGAAATCTGCAGGACCAGCGCGCTGTACTCGCCATGGCGGGTCAGGCGTGAAGTTACGACGGCGCAGCGATTTTCATGGCTGGCGCGGCACAGGACGTTGGTCAGCTCCATGGGGTTGGCGCCGAGGGCACTGATAACAAGGAATTGTTCGCGGACTGTGGGGGTGGACATGCAGCATTCCTAAAGCGATGAGCGGTCAGTACCTTGGGGGCGGTCAGGGGCTGGGTTCGGGGATCCGGATGCGGATGGCGAGGCCTGGAATCGAGCGCTGGTGCCGGTTGCCGTCTCGCAGGGGACGGGCGGCGGCCAGGCCGGAGCGGGCTTCGGGCAGCGAAAATGGAGACTGGAACCCGGCACTTGAGCGACTCAGTACCGATCAAAGTCTGAAGGGTAGCGAAAACCTGCGCTCAGGGGAATGCTCATAGACAGTACTTCGCTTGTACAAGCCTGATGGCGCCAGTACCATTACCGCTCTCTTTTTCCGGCAGGAGCGGTTGCATGATTGCGGGCAGTATGGTGGCACTGGTCACACCCATGGATGCACAGGGTCGTCTTGACTGGGACAGCCTGAGCAAACTGGTGGACTTCCACCTGCAAAACGGCACCAACGCCATTGTCGCGGTCGGCACCACAGGTGAGTCGGCCACTCTCGATGTGAACGAGCATATCGAAGTGATTCGTCGCGTGGTCGACCAGGTGGCAGGTCGTATCCCGGTGATTGCCGGTACGGGCGCCAACTCGACGCGTGAGGCGATCGAACTGACCACCAATGCGAAAACCGCCGGCGCCGACGCGTGCCTGCTGGTGACCCCTTATTACAACAAGCCGACCCAGGAAGGCCTGTACCAGCATTTCCGCACCATCGCCGAAGCTGTCGACATCCCGCAGATCCTCTACAACGTTCCAGGCCGTACTGCGTGTGACATGCAGGCCGAGACCGTGATTCGCCTGTCGAGCGTGCCGAACATCATCGGCATCAAGGAAGCCACCGGTGACCTGGCGCGAGCCAAGGCGATCCTGGCTGGCGTGAGCAGTGATTTCCTGGTGTATTCCGGTGATGACGCCACCGCGGTCGAGCTGATCCTGCTCGGCGGCAAGGGCAATATCTCGGTGACCGCCAACGTTGCACCCCGTGAAATGAGCGCGATGTGCGCCGCCGCCATGGCTGGCAAGGCCGATGAGGCCCGGGCGATTCACGAAAAACTGATGCCGCTGAACAAGACCCTGTTCATCGAATCCAACCCTATCCCCGTGAAATGGGCGCTGCATGAGATGGGCTTGATGCCGGACGGTATCCGTCTGCCGCTCACCTGGCTCAGTGCTGCCTGTCACGAACCGCTGCGGCAGGCCATGCGCCAGTCCGGCGTCCTGGTTTAATTGAGGAAATACCCCGCATGAAGCGATTGGCCGGACTTTCTGCACTTGCCTTGATTATCTCCAGCACCAGTGGCTGCGCCTGGCTGTGGGGCCCGGAAGGATATTTCCGCGACCGCGGCAGCGACTACCTGGACTCGAAACAGACGCCGACGATGCAATTGCCAGCGGATGTCAGCACCAGCAAGCGTCTTGACCCGCTGCTGCCGATTCCACGCAACGTCGCCGACGACACCGCCAAGGGGCCGTTCGAAGTGCCGCGTCCGCTGCCTTTGCAGGTTGCGGCCAGCGCCAGCGACTACAGCCTGCAGAAAAGCGGCGACACGCGTTGGGTAATGGCCCAGCACACCCCGGCCGAAGTCTGGCCAGTGGCGTTGCAGTTCTTCCAGGACAACGGTTTCCGGATCGACGCGCAACGCCCGCAGACCGGTGAATTCACCACGGCCTGGCAGCGTTCCGACGAACTCTCGGCGGCCATGGGCAAGCGCCTCGCGGCGGGTGACAACGAAACCCGCGTGCGGGTTCGTATCGAGCCGGGCGTGCAGCGCAATACCAGTGAAGTCTACGTGGTCAGCGCCCAGCGCCCGGCTGGTAGCACCGCCAACGTCGATTTCACCCCGCATTCGGTCAACCTCGGCCTGGATTCGGCCCTGGTCGACGAAATGCTCTCGAGCATGAGCCGCAGCGCCGAGAAGGGCGGTTCGGTGTCCTTGCTGGCCGCGCGTGATTTCGATACCCCGAGCCGTGTCGCCCTGAGCCAGGACGGTAGCGGCAACCCGGTGCTCAACGTTGGTGAAGACCTTGACCGTGCCTGGTCGAGTGTCGGCCGTGCTCTGGAGCAGGGCGAGTGGCGTGTCGAAGACATCAACCGCAGCCTGGGTCTCTATTACATCAACCTGGCGGAAAAAGCCGAGAAGAAGAACGACGAGCCTGGTTTCTTCGCCCGTCTGTTCGGCAGCAAGCCGAGCAAGGAAGAGATCGAAACCCGTGCCGTGCGTTATCAGGTTCGCCTGAGCAAGGTCGGCGACAACGTCCAGGTCACCGTCGAGAAAGACATCAACACCGTGGCACCGGCTGATGTGGCCCGTCGGGTGTTGGGCGTGATTCAAGACAACCTGGGCTGATCCGGTGCGGTTTGCCGTTCTCGGCAGTGGTAGCCAAGGGAACGGCACGCTGATCGCCAGTGAAGACACGCTGATCCTGGTCGATTGTGGTTTCTCGCTGCGGGAAACCGAGCGACGCCTGGCGCGCCTTGGGGTGAGCCCGACGCAACTGAGCGCGATTCTGGTGACCCACGAACATGCCGACCACGTGCATGGCGTGGGTTTGCTGTCTCGGCGCTACAATCTACCGGTGTACCTGAGTCGTGGCACCTTGCGCGGCCTGCGCAAGCCCATCGAACCCGCGGGTTTCGTGGCGGGTGGCGAGACCTTGCGGATTGGCGGCTTGAGCATCGAAGTGGTGTCGGTGGCCCACGATGCCCTTGAGCCGACGCAATATGTGTTCAGCGACGGTCGGCGGCGTTTCGGCCTGCTGACCGACCTGGGTTCCTATTGCGGCAGGGTCATGGACAGCTACAGCGGTCTCGATGCCTTGATGATCGAGTCCAACCATTGCCGCGACCTGCTGGGTCGTGGGCATTACCCGGCCTTTCTCAAGCAGCGGGTCGGTGGTGAACTGGGACATTTGAACAACCACCAGGCCGCGAGCCTGGTGGCCGAGTTGGGCTGGCAAGACCTGCAACACCTGGTACTGGCCCATCTGAGCAGCAAGAACAACCTGCCGCGGCTGGCCCGGCAATGTTTTGTCGACACCCTTGGGTGCGACCCGGACTGGCTGCAATTGGCCGATCAAGATTCAGGGCTCGACTGGCGACATATCGCCTGGCCCAACAACTTAACAAGCGGAGCCCATCATGGAAAAACGTGAAGAACTCTACCGCGGCAAAGCCAAGTCGGTTTACAAGACCGACGACGCCGACCGTTTGATCCTGCTGTTTCGCAACGACACCTCGGCGTTCGACGGCAAGCGTATCGAACAGCTGGACCGCAAGGGCATGGTGAACAACAAGTTCAACGCCTTCATCATGCAGAAGCTCGAAGCGGCCGGTATCCCGACCCAGTTCGACAAACTGCTGGGCGACAACGAATGCCTGGTGAAGAAACTCGACATGATCCCGGTGGAATGCGTGGTGCGTAACTACGCGGCCGGCAGCCTGGTCAAGCGTCTGGGCGTGGAAGAGGGTTTGAAGCTCAACCCTTACACCTTCGAACTGTTCCTCAAGGACGACGCCAAGGGCGACCCGTTCATCAACGAATCCCACGTCGTGGCGTTCGGTTGGGGCACCGCCGAGCAATTGGCGAAGATGAAAGAGCTGTCGCTCAAGGTCAACGAAGTACTGAGCCAGCTGTTCGACGACGCCGGCCTGCTGCTGGTGGACTTCAAGCTGGAATTCGGCGTATTCCACGGCCAGATCGTCCTGGGCGACGAGTTCAGTCCGGACGGCTGCCGCCTGTGGGACAAGGAAACACGCAAGAAGATGGACAAGGACCGCTTCCGCCAGGGCCTCGGTGATGTCATCGAAGCCTACGAAGAAGTCGCCAAGCGTCTGGGCGTACCGCTGTAATCGACGCAAGCATCTGATAGCACGTAATTTTTTTGCAGTTGGGGCTTCGCTTCCGGCAAAAGTGTTGTTATGATGCGCGCCGTTGGAGAGATGCCAGAGTGGCCGAATGGGACGGATTCGAAATCCGTTGTACCTTCACCGGTACCTAGGGTTCGAATCCCTATCTCTCCGCCATTATTAAATACGACTAAGCACCTGAAAAATTTGAAGTTTTCAGGGGCTTTTTCGTTTCCGACGATTAATTTAGGGCAATTTTAGGGCAGAAGCTGCGTGCCCTATACCGTTTTAGTCTGCTCTAAACCCAAGCACTTTTGAAACGATAGGGTGTGCGTCATAGTGCTGTTGATTCAATATTTGTCCGCGCAACCGTCCCTTCGTCGTCTAGACACGTCCCTTGTTGCGTTCCTACACTGAGGCGCAATCGAGGACCAGGGGTCACAGATGAACCGCAACGAATTGCGCAAGGCTGACATCAACCTGATGGTGGTCTTCGAAACACTGATGCTTGAACGCAATGTGACGCGGGTCGCGGAGAAGCTGTTTCTCGGCCAGCCGACCATCAGTTCGGCGCTCAATCGCCTGCGGGTGATGTTCAACGATCCGCTGTTTATCCGTGTCGGCCATCGCATGGAGCCCACCGCGCGGGCCGAGGAGATCATTCAGCACCTGTCACCGGCGCTGGATTCGCTGTCGAATGCCTTGAGCCTGACCCACGACTTCGACCCGGCCAGCAGCACCATGACCTTTCGCATCGGCCTGTCGGACGATGTCGAGTTCGGCTTGTTGCCGACGCTGCTGCGAGCCTTGCGCCAGGAAGCGCCGAATGTGGTGATCGTGGTCCAGCACGTCGACTACTGGCGTATTCCCGACCTGTTGGCCTCCGGCGACATTACCGTGGGCATCAGCCAGACCCGCGGTTTGCCGGCCAATGCCAAGCGCAAGCTGTTGCGCCATATCCAGCCGATGATCCTGCGCGCCGACGCCTCGACGGCGCCCTTGAGCCTCGATGAGTACTGCGCGCGGCCGCATGTCCTGGTGTCCCATACCGCCAATATCAGCAGTCTGGCGGACGAGTGGCTGGCGGAAATCGGCCGCAAGCGTCATGTGGTGCTCTCGGTGCCGCAATACAGCGCCTTGCCGGCCCTGCTCGCGGGCACCGATCTGGTCGCCAGCCTGCCGGATTACACGGCCAAGGCCATGGCAGCGTCAGGGTTGCTGTTTGACGAACCGCTACCGTTCAAGGTGCCGAACCTGGACCTGTCGATGGTCTGGCTCGGGATTGTCGATACCGATCCGGCCGAGCGTTGGCTGCGTTCGCGGCTTGAGCATTTCATGAGTGATCGCCAGCCCCTGGCGCCTTGAGGGTGCCGGTCGCCCTGGCGGGTTGGCTCAGGTGGGTTGCACCACCAGTTCCACGCCCAGGGCGTCAACCAGCTTGAGCAGGGTGTCGTAGCGGGGTTTGGCTCCGGGAGCGAGGGCCTTGTAAAGACTCTCGCGACCCATGCCGGAGTCGCGGGCAACCCGTGTCATGCCACGAGCCTTGGCAACAGCCGCCAGTGCCGCGAGAAATACGTCGGGATTCTTGTCTTTCAGGGCCACGTTGAGCAGTTCGGCAATGGTCGCCTCGTCGCTCAGGTAATCACTGGCCTCAAAGGGTTTCAGCGTGGTCATGTTCGATCACCTCGTTCGATCTCGCTCAGGATCAGCCTGGCGTGTTTGATGTCGCGTTTTTGCGATGACTTGTCGCCCGCACACAACAGCAGAATCAGAATTTCACCCCGGCGAGCGAAATAAACGCGATAGCCAGGACCTGTATGAATACGCATTTCACTGACCCCGTCGGTGACCCTCTTCGTATCGCTCAGCGCGCCGAATTGCGCCGAGATCAGGCGGGAGAGGATGCGTGCCTTGGCGATGGGGTCTTTCAATCGCCGCAGCCAATCGTCAAACACCTCGGTAGTGACCAGGGTGTGTGTTGGTTTCGAGTGTAGTAGTTCGGATACGATTTTCAAAGTCTTTACGCCGTTTTTTTACCTTGACCCTTCTGTATTTGGTCCAGGAGCAGCCGGCGCGCCAATGCGCTATCGTTTCACGATCTTTCCCGAAGGCCGCGTGCTATATCTGTGTGCCTTCCTATTCCGCTGTTTTGGAGCCTGTAAATGCCTCACGTTTTCCTGGAATACACCCCCAACCTGACTGAATTCGACGCCGACAAGGCGTTGCTGCGTATCAACCATGCGCTGGTGGCCTCCGGGCAGTTCGGCGCCGAGTTCGATATCAAGAGCCGGGCCATGGAACTGGGGGCGTTTCGCGTGGGGACAGGGCTGGGCGAGCGCGGCTTCGTGCATGTGAAGTTGGCGCTGTTGAGCGGGCGCTCGGCACAGATCAAGAAACAACTTTCCGAGAGCCTGCTGGCGGGATTGAAGGATCTTGGTGATTGGCCGGAAGGTATTGAAGTACAGCTTTCGGTGGAAGTGGTGGATCTGGATCGCGAGTCCTACGCCAAGGTTGCGATCTGATCAGGCGATAAAACCCATTGCGGGTGTGAGCCTGTGAAAAGGCCAGGGCTGCATTCAGCCCTGGCCTTGTCGTTTTATCAGAACGGTTTGGTTGGCAGGTACTTGCCATCCAGAGTGATGACCGCGCGCGAGCCGCCGTCCGGGTCATCGACCTTCTTGATATCCAGCTTGAAGTTGATGGCACTGATGATGCCGTCGCCGAACTGTTCGTGGACCAGGGCCTTCAAGGTGCTGCCGTAGACCTGGATCATTTCGTAGAAACGATAGATCGTCGGGTCGGTCGGGACGCCATTGCCAATGCTGCCGCGCAACGGCACGCTTTGCAGCAGGCGACTGGCGTCCTGGTCCAGGCCGAGTTTTTCACAGACCACGTTGGCGGCGCTGGCCGGCAGCGGGTGCTGGCCGAGCAGGGCGGCGGTGACGAAGGCCAGGCTCAGGCCGGTGCCGTCGGTCAGGTCCTGCCAGGACAGGTTCAGGCGCTGCTTGGCGTCGATGATGGTGTCGGCCAGGGCCAGGCGTGGAGCTTGTGCGAATTGGGACTGCAACATGGTGATTTCCTCGCTTTCGTCAGTAGGATTCAGGTCAGGCAACTTGTGGCGGTTGTGTCGATAGCGCGCAGGCTTGCGGCTGTTCGGCAAGTGAGACAAAACGACCGGTACTGCCGTCGAGAGCCGCGATGGAGCCGCTCTCGATGTCGTACACCCAGCCATGCAGGTTCAGCCGACCTTGTTCCAGCGCCAGGGCGACCGACGGGTGAGTCTTCAGATTGGCCAGCTGGGCTATCACGTTTTCCCGCACCAGGGCATCCAGTCGCGCCTCGGCCGAGACATGGTTGCGGGCGGCGTTGATGACCTTGGCCGACTCGGCATGACGTAGCCAGTTGGCCACCGCCGGCAGGTGATCGAGGCATTTGCAGGTGGAGATCGCCGTCATCGCACCGCAATCGGAGTGGCCACAGATCACGATATCGCGCACTCCCAGTACCGCCACCGCGTACTCCACCGTGGCCGAGACGCCGCCCGGCTCCGGGCCGTAGGACGGCACGATATTGCCGGCATTGCGGATCACGAACAGATCGCCGGGTTCCTGCTGGGTCAGCAGTTCCGGTACCACCCGGCTGTCCGAGCAGGTGACGAACAGGGTAGCGGGACTCTGGGTGGTTGCCAGTTGCTTGAACAGGGCGCTGCGGGTTGGAAAGGCTTCGCGCTGGAACTTCAGGAATCCGTCGATGATGGCTTGCATGATGTGTCTCCTTGCGTGTGGCTGATGGGGCAAGGATGGAAGTTTTCAGGCATAGCGTCCAAGACCGGCTTATTATGAAAGCTATAAGTCCTACCTATAGTTGAGTGCCCGATGCTGCTGCGTCATATCCGTTACCTGCTGGCCGTCGCCGAACATCGCAATTTCACCCGGGCCGCCGAGGCCCTGCATGTCTCCCAGCCGACCTTGTCCCAGCAGATCCGGCAACTCGAGGACAGCCTCGGGGCGGCGCTGTTCGACCGCTCGGGACGCAGCATCCGTCTGACCGATGCCGGCGAGGCCTATGTGCGTTTTGCCCGGTTGGCCCTGCAGGACCTGGAGGCGGGCAAGCGGGCGATGCACGATGTGCAGGATCTGAGTCGCGGCAGTCTGCGCCTGGCCATGACGCCGACCTTCACGGCGTACCTCATTGCGCCGCTGTTGCATCGCTTCCACAGTCTTTACCCGGGCATCACCCTGAGTGTCGAGGAAATGACCCAGGATCGCCTGGAGGCCGCGTTGGCCGAGGACCGGCTGGATATCGGCATTGCCTTTACCGGGATGCACCTGGCGGATATCCAGGGTGAAGCGCTGTTCAGCGAAACCTTGAGCCTGATGGTGGGTGCGGCTCATCCGCAGGCGACGGGCAAGACCCTCACTGCCGATGAGCTGGAGCGGCAGTCGCTGGTCCTGCTCAGCCAGGATTTCGCCACGCGCCAGCACATCGACCTGTATTGCCGTCAGCACGGTATCGTGCCGCGCATCGCCATCGAGGCCAACTCCATCAGTGCGATTGTTGAACTGGTCCGTCGCGGTCAGTTGGCGACGATCCTGCCGGCGGCCATTGCCCTCGAACAGCCGGGGCTGGTGGCGCTTGAGCTGACGCCGGGGTTGCCACAACGCACGGTGGCCCTGCTCAGTCGCCGGGGGGCCTGGCGCAGTGCGGCCTGCCAGGCGTTCGCGAGGCTGGCGGGGCAGTGGCGCAATGTTTAGTCATTGCACATGCAAGCTTCTTCAAAACTGAATTTAATCACCCGGGTGCTCGTGTGAGGCTGGCGGTCTCAGGTTTATCGCGGCAGGTATATGGACGATTGGCTCGGCGGGATCGGCTACGCAGCAGAGACGGGCGCCTCGACGTCTGGTGTCCGCTCGCGGCGGCGTCCGCTGTTGCGTGCCTCTCCGAGCCTGGTGGCCTTGCCTTCCGAGTTGGCCTTCTGGGCGCTGTGGCATTGCCGTCACGCGCGCCCGCCGGATGTCGGTTTTCCCCGTTGAGTTTTTTCATTGATCGCCATTGGCCTGCCCTGGCCGTTGCGATCGACCTGGTGGGCGCGTGCGCGCCTGCCCGACGCGGAAGACGAGAATCCCATGAGTGTTGCCTGCCCAGCCTTTGCCTGTACCGAAGAAGCCCTGAGTTTTCTGGAGCTCAACCCCGATATCGAGATGTTCGAGCTGTTCATCCTCGACAACAACGGCGTCCCCCGCGGCAAGTTGTTGCACCGCGACGAACTGCTGGCGGTCTATGCCAATGGCCGCCCGCTGCCCAGCACCATTCTCGGTCTGACCATCAACGGCGACGATGTGGAAAACTCCGGTCTGGTCTGGGAGGTGGGGGATATCGATTGCCGTGCCTATCCCTTGAGTGGCAGCTTGCAGCGCATGCCCTGGCGGTTGATCCCGACCGCGGCGGTGCAGGTCAGCATGCACCCCAGCGAGGGGCTGCCGGCGACGGTAGCCGATCCGCGGCATCTGCTGGCCAGGGTAATCGATGGGCTCAAGGCCGACGGCTACCACCCGGTGATGGCGGCGGAGCTGGAGTTCTATCTGCTCGACCAGAAGCGTGACAGCCAGGGTCGGCCGCAGCCGGCCCGCGACGCTGACGGTGGACGTCCGAGCACTACCCAGGTCTACGGTCTGCGGGAGCTGGAGCAGATCGAGCCGTTCCTCGCCGACCTCTACAGTGCCTGCAAACTCCAGGGTATTCCGGCGCGTACGGCGATCTCCGAGTACGCTCCAGGCCAAGTCGAGATTACCCTGGAACACCGCACCGATGCCTTGCAGGCGATGGACGAGGCGGTGCGTTACAAGCGCCTGGTCAAGGGCGTGGCGCACAAACACGGGATGATTGCCTGCTTTATGGCCAAGCCGTTCGACGATCTGGCCGGCACCGGTATGCACATGCACGTCAGCCTGGCGGACGCGGCGGGTAACAATCTGTTCGCCAGCGAAGCCGGCGACGGCACGCCGCTGCTCAAACAGGCGGTGGGCGGCATGCTTGCGACCCTGCTCGATGCGTTGCTGATGTTTTGCCCGAATGCCAACTCCTACCGGCGTTTCCAGAGCAACAGCTATGCACCGCTGGCGGCGACCTGGGGTGTCGACAACCGCACCGTGAGCCTGCGAGTACCGGGCGGACCGGCCTTTTCGCGGCATATCGAGCACCGCATCTGCGGCGCCGATGCCAACCCCTATCTGGCAGCGGCGGCGATTCTCGCGGGGATTCATAGCGGGATTCGCGAGCGCCTTGACCCCGGTGCGCCGGTCGAAGGCAATGGCTACGCCCAGGCCGGCAAGCGCCTGCCCACCGACTGGTTGACCACCCTGCGCGCCCTGGAAGAATCCGCCTGGGCACGGGAAGCGTTTGGCCGTGAGTTCCTCGGGGTCTACCTGGCGGTCAAGCGCGCCGAATACCGGCAGTTCATGGGCGAGGTCGGTGAGCAGGACTGGCGCTGGTATTTGCAGCAGGCGTGAATGACGGTCCGGTAATCTGTTGAACAATAAGGGCGGGAATTTTTCACGAAATATTGATGCGTGCCTGACTAAGGTTCGAAGCGTTGTCGAGCGAGTGTTTTGGGCTCCCGGCACCCCCTCAAACCGATCCCGTGTGTTCGACCCGCCCGGCACAGGTCCACCCCCGAGAGTTTGCAAGTCATGCCTGCGCAGCCACCCTCAACCGATGAGCTTGAACTTGCCCGCCAGCATGCACGCGAGCATGCCCGGGCTCGCCTGGAGAAGTCTCCCCACGGCCTGATCCGGCGCCTGGGGTTGGCGCGGGAAAAACAGTGGGTGCGCCAGGCGCTGAAGCTGGCCGGCGAGCCCGGCTTGGTCCTCGATCTGCCCAGCGGTACCGGACGTTTCTGGCCGGTGCTGGCCGAGCGCGGCAACCGGGTGATCCTCGCGGCCGACCCTTCGCAGGAAATACTGGATCAATGCGCGGTCCATCATCCCGTCGATCTGCTCCAACGGGTCAGGACCTTTCAAAGCTCGGTGTTTGCCATCGGCTTGCCTGAGAATGCGGTGGACTGCATTTTCTGTATGCCGTTGTTCCAGCATCTGGGCGACAGAGAGCACCGGCTGGTGATCCTGCGTGAGTTCCACCGGGTCAGCCGCGACACTGTGATCCTCTCGTTATGGATGGACGGCAAGGTCATGGCCTGGCATCGGCGGCGTCAGGCTCAGGCGTATGGCCAGGACTCGCAACGCGTGCTGTTTGGCAAGGCGCTGGTCGAAGGGGAATTCCGCGAAGCCGGCTTTGACATCATTGGTCACCGCGACTTCTTTCCGGGTTACGCCATGCGTCGCCTCTATGTGCTGCGCAAGAACGGTTGATCCTGGCGTGAACACTTCAAATCGCTAAGTAAGACTATTCTTTTCGTTCAGTCAGCTCTTTCGTCTCGGCACTTGCAGAGTGAGTGCTCGCAAACCCCGGTGGCGAGATATACTGCGTGCCATTCTTCAAGGGAGAGCCGTGTGGCCATCGATATTCACTGGATTCGCGACAACGATAGCCTCGGTCGGCATTGCGCCCAATGGCAACAGTTACCCTTTGTTGCCCTCGACACCGAATTCATGCGGGTCGACACCTTTTATCCGATTGCCGGACTGATCCAGATCGGTGACGGCGAGCGTGCCTACCTGATCGACCCCCTGACCATCGACCAGTGGCAACCCCTGGCGGCGTTGCTCGAAGACCCGGCCGTGGTCAAGGTCGTGCACGCCTGCAGTGAAGACCTCGAAGTGCTGTTGCGCCTGACCGGCAGCCTGCCGGTGCCGCTGTTCGACACCCAGCTTGCCGCCGCCTACCTGAACCTCGGTTTTTCCATGGGCTATTCGCGCCTGGTGCAGGAAGTCCTGGGTATCGAGCTGCCCAAGGGTGAGACCCGTTCGGACTGGTTGCAGCGTCCGCTGTCGGAAACCCAGGTCAGCTACGCCGCCGAAGACGCCGTGCACCTGGCCGAGGTCTACACCCGCCTGCGCCCGAAGCTGTCGGACGACAAGTACGCCTGGGTCCTGGAAGACGGCGCGGAACTGGTGGCCAACCTGCGTCGCGAGGTCGACCCCTACGAGGTCTATCGCGAGGCGAAGCTGGCCTGGAAGCTGTCCCGTGCGCAATTGGTCGTGCTGCGCGAGCTGTGCGCCTGGCGCGAACGCGAAGCCCGCGCCCGCGATCTGCCGCGTAACCGGATCATCCGCGAGCACTCCTTGTGGCCGTTGGCCAAGAGCCAGCCGGACAACCTGGTGGCATTGGCCCGCATAGAGGACATGCACCCGCGTACCGTGCGCCAGGACGGCGAGTTCCTGCTGGAGCTGATCAAGCAGGCCGGTAGCGCGCCGATGGACCAATGGCCACCGGCGGTGCCCGAGCCCTTGCCGATCGAAGCCTCGGCGCTGGTCAAGCGCCTGCGTGCCCTCGGTCAGGCCGAAGCCGAACGCCTGGGCGTTGCGCCGGAATTGATGCTGCGCAAGAAAACCCTGGAAGCGCTGATCAAGAGCGGCTTTCCCCATGGACCTTACCAATTGCCCGATTCGCTGCGTGGCTGGCGCCGCGAGTTGATGGGCCAGGCGCTGCTCGACAGCCTGGCCACTGCCGGAGAACAGCCTTGAAACGTATTTGCTCCATCTACAGAAGCCCGCGCCGCAACGAGATGTACCTCTACGTGCTCAAGAGCGATGCTCTGGAGCGCGTTCCGGAAAATCTGCTGCTGGCCTTCGGTAAACCGCATCATGCCTTCGACCTGGTCCTGACACCCGAGCGCACGCTGTCGCGCGAAGATATCCACCAGGTGCTGGAGAACCTCGAGAAGCAGGGCTATCACCTGCAGATGCCGCCGGCCGAAGACGAATACATCGAACATTTGCCCGAAGAGCTGTTGCGGCGCAATGATCCGATCTGACGGACATCTCTGAGTGCTCTGTCCGGAGTGCTCGACTCAAATGGACTGTATTTTCTGGCAGTGGCCGATGACGATGGAGCGAACTCCGTCGGCGGCTGCCTGCACTGTTTTTGAAAGGTTTGAACCATGCGCGTTCTGATTGCCGAACACGACCACGCCCTCTATGCCAGCTTGCTGCAGCAGATGGCCCCGGAACTTGAAGTCATGACCAGCAGCGATTCGGCCACGCTGTCGAGCATGGCGGCCGATTGCCCGGTCTGGCTGGGGCAGCCGGACCTGTTGGCGACCCTGCTGCGTCAGGGGCACTCCCCCCAGTGGTTGCAATCGACCTGGGCCGGTGTCACCCCGTTGCTGGCCGAGGGCCTGCCACGGAACTACCGACTGACTCGTGCGGTGGGGATTTTTGGCCAGGTGATGGCCGAGTATGTGCTGACCTATATGCTGGGGCATGAGCGTGAGGTCCTGGCCCGCCTGGTCAGCCAGGTCGAGCGCAAGTGGGACAACCGCATGGGCCAGAGCCTGGCGGGGCGCAAGGTGCTGATTGTCGGCGCCGGAGATATCGGCCAGAGCGTTGCGCAGTTCCTGCAACCCTTTGGGGTCGAGTTGTATGGTATTGCCAGTACCGCGCGGGAGCAGGCACCGTTTATCGAGGTGGCGGCGCTCGAAGCCCTGGGTGAGTGGGTTGGCAAGGTGGACTATGTGATCAACCTGTTGCCGAACACGCCCAATACCCATGATCTGTACGATGCGGCGTTGTTCAAGCGCTTCAAGCCTACCGGCCTGTTTATCAACGTCGGGCGCGGCGTGGCGGTGGTCGATGCGGACCTGGTGGAGGCTTTGAAGGAAGGGCATCTGGCGGGGGCAGTGATCGATGTCTGCCGGCAGGAGCCGTTACCGCAGCGTCATCCGTTCTGGACGGCCTGGGGGTTGTTGTTGACCGGGCACAGTTCGGCACCGACTTCGCCGGGGATGATGGTGCAGTTGTTTGTCGAAAACCTGCGGGCCTATCAGGCCGGGGAAGCGTTGCGCGGGGAAGTGGATTTCGAGCGCGGGTATTGATGGTCCCGGTTTGCAGGGCTGGCCAGGCACCTTGTAGGAGCATGGCCAGCCAGCGAAGGGGCCTTCAAGATCGCTAAAAGCTTCGCGGGCAAGCCCTGCTCCTACAGTCCGCGGTGGAGCGGAACTGCGAGGGTTACAGGCTGAAATCGCCTTCAGCCACCAGCGTGCTCAGCGGCTGGCGTGGGCTTGGGGTTTCGCGGGCCTGCAGGTAATCCGGCAGGCTCGCCTTGTCGCCCAGCTTGCCGATGGCCACTGCCGCATGCAGTGCATAACCTTCTGGAATCTTCAGCTCGCGGCGGGTCAGTTCCTGATCGAAGCCGGCCATGCCGTGGCTGTGCCAGCCGCTGTTGCTGGCTTGCAACGCCAGATGGCCCCAGGCCGAGCCGGTGTCGAAGGTGTGCCACAGCGCCGGGGTTTCTTCGCTGGCGCCGGGAGCGGTGAAGGTGGTTTTCGAAATCACGATCACCAGGGCCGAGGCGTGTTGCGCCCAACCACGGTTGAATTCGTTCAACAGGCCAAGGAAACGTTCCCAGTTCGGCGTGTCGCGGCGGGCGTAGAGAAAGCGCCAAGGTTGCGAGTTATAGGCCGAAGGCGCCCAGCGGGCCGCTTCGAAAAAGCTCAGCAGGGTTTGTTCCGGGATGCTCTCGCCGGTAAAGGCGCGCGGCGACCAGCGCTGGGTGAACTGAGGATCGATCGGGTGATCGGCGATGCGTGGGTTGATGCTCATGGCACAGTCCTGACTGGGGAAAATTAGCGAGAAAGCTACTGCGCCGCAGGCGGCCTGACAAGCCTTGTTCAACCGATAGTCGCCGACGCTTGGCCGCAAAGGCTTGGCGCACTAGACTGGCGGCCTTTTCACTCCCCGATGCAGATGTCTGAACCATGGCCGCGAAAGTCGAACCCTTCTGGAAACGCAAGACCCTCGAGCACCTCGATCAGGAGGAATGGGAGTCGCTGTGCGACGGTTGCGGTCTGTGCTGTCTGCAAAAGCTCGAGGACGAAGACGACAACAGCGTCTATTACACGCGCATTGCCTGCAAGCTCCTGGACCTGAAAACCTGCCAGTGCACCGACTACGCCAAGCGTCGCGACTCGGTGCCGGACTGTATCCAGCTCACCCCGGGCCAGGCCGACCAGTTCAAGTGGTTGCCGCCGACCTGTGGTTATCGCCTGGTCAGCGAAGGCAAGGACCTGCCGCTCTGGCACCATCTGGTCTGCGGTGACCGCGACGCAGTGCACCACGAGCGGATTTCCCAGTCCGGGCGCATGCTTGCCGAAGGCAGCGTGCCGGAAGAGGACTGGGAAGATCATCTGATTTTCCGCGCCGGCTGATGTCCGCCAACCCCGAGGAACTCCATGTCGTTACCTTGCAGGCTGCCGGCGTTCCTGCTGCTGATGGTGTTCAGCGGGCTGGGTTGGGCCGGGAAAAAAGTCGACCTGGACTATCGGGTGCGCCTGTTGCCCCAGAGCAACCAGGCTGAGGTGCGCCTGACCCTGGCGCAGGGTTCGGCGGTGCGCAGCCTGGATTTCGATCTCGGCAACCAGGGTTACTACAGTGACTTCATGGCCGACGGGCAGTGGCAGCTGAGCTCCGGGTCTACGCCGGACAGCCGCCGTGGTGTCTGGCATCCGGCATCGGGCAAGGCCAGCCTGAGCTATCGGGTCAGTCTCAACCATCCACGTAGCAACGGCACGTTCGAGACGCGGATGACGCCGACCTGGGCACTGTTGCGAGGCGAGGACCTGGTACCGCCGGCCCATCTGGATCAGCGCGACGGCACCGAACTGGTCTCGCGCCTGGAATTCGAATTGCCCGGCGGTTGGAAAAGTGTCGAGACCGCCTGGCCGCGTATCGGCAAGCAGCGCTTTCGTATCGACAACGTCTCACGCCTGTTCGACCGGCCGGTCGGCTGGATACTGGCCGGCGACCTGGGCAGCCGGCGGACCCGCCTGGGTGAAACCGATGTCACGGTCGCGGCGCCTCGGGGCGAAGGCATGCGGCGCATGGATGTGCTGACGCTGTTGACCTTCGTCTGGCCCAAGCTGCAGGAAGTGTTTCCGCGCAATCCCGGAAAGTTGCTGGTGGTCGGGGCCGGGGAGTCGATGGCCCATGGCAGCCAGGCGGGCCGCGATTCGATCTACCTGCACAGCACCGCCCCGCTGATCAGCGAGTCCGGGGACAGTGCCTTGGTGCGCGAGCTGGTTCATGTGTTCGGGCGGATCAATGACAGCCAGCGCAGTGACTGGGTCGGCGAAGGCCTGGCTCAGTATTACGCGATCGAGTTGTTGCGCCGTGCCGGTGGGATGAGCGAGGAACGTTACCAGGCGTTGCAGGTGCGTTTGACCCGGCTCAGTCGCAAGGTCGGCACATTGCGTGGTGAGCAGGTGGACAGGGCGACGGTGGCACGGGCGGTGTTGCTGTTGCAGGCGCTGGATCGCGAGATTCGCCAGCAGACCGATGGCAAGCGTTCCCTCGATGATGTCAGCCGGGCGGCGATGCGCCTGGATACCGTCAGCACCGAGGAATTTATCCAGCTGTGCGAAAGCGTGATGGGTGAGCCGTCAAAGGTGCTGGCGAGCGGGCTGCTGAAGTAAAGCCTAGAACTTCGGACCGGAACGGGTGTTGTTACCCTTGGCCAGGCGGTCGTACAGCACCACATTGACCGTCGCCGCCAGGTTCATGCAACCGGTGGTCGGGATATACACCACGTCTTCGCACCAGTCGCGGATGTCCTTGTCCAGCGAACCGTCTTCCGGGCCGAAGATATACAGCGCCCGATCCGGATGGGTGTATTCGGGCAGAGAACGCGCACCCTCCACCAGCTCGACGGCCACCGGCACGCAGCCCAGGGGCAGGATCTTCTTCAGGTCGTCGATACCGATCAGCGGAATGTCCTGGTGGACTTTCTTGGTGTCGGTGACAAAGTCCCGCGCCCGCTCGTAGCGTTTGCCGGTGTAGAACACCGAAGCCACGCCGTAGCAGCCAGCCGCACGCATCACCGAGCCGACGTTCTCCGGTGACTTGGGGTTATACAAACCAATGCAGCTGTACCTTTTGTTTGCCACGAGCCGGGTGCCTTCCAGGAAAAAGACGCGATTATACCGGCATCTCCGTCAGCTCGTGGTGTCGGGATAGTTCGAAGGGAACAGCGCCCGTCGGGTTTGCTCGTCGTTGACTTGCTTGAAGGCGTGGCTCTTGCCCACTTGGCGGGCGCGGGCCACGGCTGGCCGCGCGTCGATGCGCTGGAACCAGGCCGACAGATGGGGGTAGGCCGCCAATGGCGATTCTTCGCCTTTGAGTACGCGGGCCGCCCGATCGATCCAGCCCCAGGCCGAGATGTCGGTAATCGTATAGCTGTCACCGACGATATAGCTGCGCCCGGCCAGATGCCGGTCAAGTACCCGGTAGTGCCGCTCGGCTTCACGGCGATAACGATTGATGGCGTAAGGGATGCTTTCCGGGGCCGAGTGCTGGAAGTGCACCGCCTGGCCGGAAAATGGTCCCAGGCCCGTGCCGATAAACATCATCCACGACAGCAGTTCGCCCCGATCGCCGGGTTCACCGCCGAGCAGTCCGGTCTTTTCACTCAGGTACAGCAGGATCGCGTTCGAGTCGAACACCCGGACTTCGCGGCCGTTCGGGCCTTCGGTATCGAGGATTGCCGGAACCTTGCCGTTGGGATTGATCGCCAGGAACTCCGGGCTGTGCTGTTCGCCCTTGCTGGTATCGACCGGAACCAGCTCGTAGGGCAGCGCCGTTTCTTCAAGAAACAGGGCGACTTTGGCCGGATTGGGCGTCGGGTGGAAAAAGAAACGGATCATGTCGAAAGGTCCTGGCAGATGTTTTGGATCGAGTGTTATAAAATAGGACGAAACGCTGGCGCGTGGCAATCGTCGTTTGTTTCAACGAATATCTGCGCCACTTCAATTTGAATTCATGTGTGAGTTATGGCGCGACCAAGAGAATTTGACGAGGCCAGGGCAATGGAGGCGGCGATCCGCTGCTTCTGGGCCCGTGGCTACGAGGCCACCTCCGTACGGGATCTGGCGCTGGCCATGGGGATTACCGGGGCCAGCCTGTACAACGCCTTCGGTGACAAGCGCGCGCTCTTCGGCCTGGCCCTCGATCACTACATCAAGCGCGGCTTCTGCGAGCGTTCCGTGCGCCTGGAGCAGCAACTGCCGCCCCGCGAAGCCATCCAGACGTTCTTCAACGAGATCATCGAACTGTCCCTGAGCGATCCTGAGCACAAGGGCTGTTTTATCGTCAACGCGGCCCTTGAGGTGGCCCCTCACGATCCGGAGTTCAAGGCGGTACTGGCCAAGGTCCAGGAGGGGATGGAGAGCTTTTTCCGGCGCTGTATCAGTGCCGGCCAGGCCCAGGGCAGCATCAATGCGTCACAGCCGGCGGAGGATCTGGCGCGTATGTGCCTGGCGGTGCTGATGGGACTGCGGGTGCTGGCCCGCTCAAGGCCGGAACGGGAATTGCTGGAAGGGCTGGTACGACCGGTCTTTGGATTATTGAAATAGTGCGTCTACGAGGGGAATCGCATGATTGAGCTCTACTACTGGGCTACGCCAAACGGCCACAAGATCACAATGTTCCTGGAGGAGGCCGGTCTTGAGTACCGTATCCATCCCGTGGATATCGGCGCCGGCGACCAGTTCAAGCCGGAGTTCCTGGCGTTTTCGCCGAACAACCGCATGCCGGCGATCATCGACACCGCGCCCGCCGATGGCGGCGAGCCGATCACGGTGTTCGAGTCGGGGGCGATCCTGCTGTACCTGGCGGAAAAGACCGGGCAGTTCCTGCCCTCCGATGTGCGTGGGCGCAAGACCGTGACCGAGTGGCTGTTCTGGCAGATGGGCGGCCTGGGGCCGATGGCCGGGCAGAATCACCATTTCGGGCTGTATGCGCCGGAAAAAATACCCTACGCCATCAACCGTTATGTCAATGAGACCAACCGTCTCTACGGTGTGCTCGATCGTCGGTTGCAAGGGCGTGAGTTCATTGCTGGCGAGCATTATTCGATCGCCGACATGGCCTGCTATCCCTGGGTAGCGCCGTGGCAGCGTCAGCAACAGAATATCGAGGATTTCCCGGATCTGAGTCGCTGGCTCCACGCTATCGAACAACGTCCGGCGACATTGCGCGCCTATGCCCGGGGGGAGCCGTATTCGCGGCGTGCCACGGAGACGGAAGACGGCAAGAAAATCCTCTTCGGCCAGACCGCCAAGGGCCCGGCCGCCTGAGGCTCAACCCGGTTAGTGCGGGCGAGAGCTCGCTTGCTCGCGCAGTACCGGGACGAATTGGTGTTGCACCAGGCGCTCGATCAATTCGACATCGGCCTCGGGGCTGAGGTCTTTCGCGCTGCCAGAGGTGCCGGTGGCCTCCAGTTCCAGCAGGCTGTCCGGCGTCTTCTGCAGCAGCAGATAGTCGGCGCCGCAATTGCCGCAGAACACATGGTCGCCTGCGCGGTGCGCGCGTTTGAGTACTACCGTCGGCCCGCACATGCCGCAGTGTCGCAGGGGAATGCCCTGGTCGGTATGGCCGATGATCGGGCTCAAGACACCCGACTCCCCCAACTCGATAAACAAGGCGCCGAAGTGCGCATCGAACTGGCTCCCCAGGTTCTTGCCGATGATCTGCAATGCCTGTGCCTGCGGCATGCCCGCACGATAGGGGCGGGTGCTGGTCATGGCGTCAAAGGCGTCGCAGATGCCGACGATGCTCGCCAGGTGCGGAATCTCGCCGGCCTTGAGCCCCAGGGGATAACCCCGGCCATCCGGCATTTCGTGGTGCAGGCGCACGGCATCTTCCACCAGGGTGGCCAGGGGGTGGGCATGCAGCAGCCTGAAGCCGATATCGGGGTGGGTCTTGATCACGGCGTACTCCTCGTCGCTCAAGGGGCCGGGCTTGCGCAGCACTGCGTCGGGAATACCAACCTTGCCCAGGTCATGGACAAAACCGCCCAGGGCGATCCGCGCCACTTCCTCCGCCGCGAAGCCGGCTTTTTTCGCCAGCAACTCGCAAAACTGCGCCACTCGCCACAGATGTCCGCCGGTATAGGGATCACGCGCCTCCACCACCCAGGCCATCACCAACAGGCTCGACAACAACTCCTGTTCCGGACGCGAAACCTGCGCCGGTTGGCGGGCGCCCAGCAGATTTTGAATCAGTTGGTTCAGTTTCATCGAAGACGCTCTCGGTACAGGAATAAAGGAGGAAGTCGCATACACTGGTACTTTGCCCTGTTGAGAAGGTATAGGGCTTTAAATTACAAACGTTTGAAAAAATCTTGGCCTTGTGTTTTAGATCGTTCGATTTAGAATGCCTGGCATCTCGACGTGCCTCAAGGCATTTGGCGCATTGCCTCGCCGGTTGACGGCTTCACAGGAGAGTTCGTTATGGTCGCTGACTGGTTGATGGGCGCTTCGGTACGTCGCAAGTTGACCCTGGGGTTTGGCATCGTGTTGCTGCTCACGGCGCTGCTGAGTGCGATTGCCTGGTACAGCATCGGGCAACTGACAATGCGCAGCGAGGCGTTGGTGGACAGTGTCTCGCTGGACACCCAGATCGCCGCCGTGCGCTTGCAGGAAAACGAATTCGACCGCACCGGGCAAAGCGCGGCGGTCGACGCCTATGCCGGGCAGATGCAGGCGTTGTATGCCGGTGTCGACAAGCTGCAGATGAGCCTGGAAACCGACGCACAGACGACTCTCACACGTATCCGCGAGGTGGCCCGGGCCTATCAACAGAGTTTTGCCGAGTTCGTCGCGGCCCGGCGCCAGGCCCGGGAGGCGGAGAAGGCCATGGTGCCGGTGATGGAGACTATCGCCGAGCAGTTGACGCGTTTGCGTACCCAACTCTTCCAGCAGATGCGCAGCGATCCGGCGGTCACCATCGATCAGGCGCAGGCGG
The DNA here is from genome assembly GCF_023242525.1 of Pseudomonas sp. MWU12-2319. Taxonomy (NCBI): domain Bacteria; kingdom Pseudomonadati; phylum Pseudomonadota; class Gammaproteobacteria; order Pseudomonadales; family Pseudomonadaceae; genus Pseudomonas; species Pseudomonas sp. MWU12-2319. The sequence continues at coordinate 152,785 of NZ_JALJES010000005.1, read as the reverse complement.
TGGCCGAGCTGCAATGGCTGATGGCGCAATTGCGCGATCAGGTGCGTTTGTATATCGCCGATCCACAACCCGAGGCGCAGTTGCGCGTTTCGCAGATGGCCGACCGCATTCGCGTGCAGGGCAACGACTTGTACGGGCAACTGCCGGGTGATGCTTTGCAGACACCCTTGCTGGGCGCGTTGCAGGCGGCGGTGATCTACCAGGATCGGGTCGTGGACTTCAGCGCCAGCGTGCTCAAGAGCCAGCAGGCCAAGCAGGCGATGCTGGCGCAGGCGGGTGACTTGCAGCAACTGAGCGCGGCGGTCTATCAACTGCAACTACAGGGACGCGCTCACGATGTACGGATGGCCCGTGGCGAGCTGCTGCTGGCGGGCGGGTTGGCGCTGTTGCTGGGCTTGCTGTCCGCCTGGGCCATGACCCGGCAGATCGTTCCGCCGCTCAAGCGGACCCTGACCCTGGCCCGGCAGATCGCCTCGGGCGACCTGACCGGTAACCTGGAAAGCCATCGGCGTGACGAACTGGGGCAGATGATGACGGCCATGCGGGAAATGGCCGGGCACCTACGCCAACTGATCGGCAGCATCGGCGCAGGCACGCGTCAACTGACCCAGGCCGCCGAAGGCTTGTCGACGATCACCGCCCATAGCAGCGCGGGAGTCTCGCAGCAGCGCCAGCAGACCGAAGAGGTTGCCGGCGCCATGGGTGAAATGGTCGACAGTGCCCAGCATATCGCCCGTAACGCGCAGCAGGCCTCGGAGGCGGCGCAGGCGGCCGAGCGGCGCAGCGTCGAGGGCAACCGCGTGGTGACCCAGGCGATCGAGCACTTTGAAGCCTTGGTACTCAACGTCGATCGTTCCGCCCTGGCGATGGAGCGTCTGCGTGAAGACGGTGAACGTATCGGCGGGGTGTTCGGGGTGATCCGCGAGGTGGCGGAGCAGACCAATCTACTGGCCCTCAACGCCGCCATCGAAGCGGCTCGCGCAGGTGACGCCGGGCGGGGCTTTGCAGTGGTGGCCGATGAGGTGCGGGCGCTGGCCCAGCGTACCCAGCGTTCCACCGAGGAAATCGAGGGGTTGATCGCGGCCCTGCATGGCGGTACCGAACAGGCCACGGCGATCATGCGCCAGAGCCAGGACATGAGCCTTTCCAGTGTGGTCCTGGCCCGTGAGGCCGGTGGCGTGCTCAGTGAAATTCGCCAGTCGGCGTCGTTGATCCAGTCGATGAACTCACAGATTGCCACGGCTGCCGATCAGCAAACCCGCGCCTGCGAACAGATCAGCGGCAATCTGGCGCGTGTCCGCGATATCGCCGACGAATCGGCGCAGTCAAGTGCCCGCACGGCGACGGCGAGCCTCGAACTGTCGCGCCTGGGGGGCGACCTGAACGTACTGGTTCAGCGATTCACGGTGTAGCTTTTACTCGTCTTTCTTCATCAACCCGGCCAGCGCCGCGAACGGGTTGTGGGTGGCCTTGGCGATCTTCGGGCTGCTCAGGGAGCCGTCGCCGAAGTATTGCTGGTCGGTGTAGCGCGAGTGCTCGTTGTCATGGCAGAACAGGCACAGCAGTTCCCAGTTGGAACCGTCCTGCGGGTTGTTGTCATGGTTGTGGTCGCGGTGGTGCACGGTAAGCTCGCTCAGGCGCTTGCCGGAAAATTCACGGGCGCAGCGACCACACACGTGTGGATACATCTTCAGTGCCTTGTCGCGATAGCCCATCTCTTTATCGCGTTTCGCATCGGCCAGGATGCGGTCCAGCTTGGCGGTATGGGAGGGAGGGTTGGCCGAACTCATGGGGTCACCTTGTCGAATAGGTTAATGACGGTTATGCGGCAAAGTTTAGCTCAGTTCTTGAGCTTCTCGGCGATCCAGATGGTGTGGCGCGTGCCCTTGTTGCCGTGGGCATAGACCTGGACTTCCTCGGCCTTGAAGCCGGCCTTGCGCAGCTTGTCGCTGAAGTGGCTGTCGGCGCTGGCCGACCACACCGCCAGCACGCCCTTGGGCCGCAGGGCCTTGGCACAGGCGCTCAGGCCTCCCGCCGAGTAGAGCCAGCTGTTGGCTCTCTGGGTCAGGCCTTCGGGACCGTTGTCGACATCGAGCATGATCGCATCAAAGCCATTGGGCTCGGCCTGCAGGACCTTGGCCACGTCTTCCAGGCGGATCACCGTGCGCGGGTCATCCAGCGGCCGGCCGGCTTTTTCTCCCAGCGGGCCGCGGTTCCATTCGACGACGCCGGGCACCAGTTCCGCGACCACGACTTCGGCGGTCTTGCCCAGGTGCTTGAGGGCCGCGGCCAGGGTGAAGCCCATGCCGAGGCCGCCGATCAGCACCCGCGATTGCGGCCGGCCGGCGACCTTGCGGCAGGGAATTTCCGCCAGGGCATCTTCGGAGCCGTGCATGCGGGTGTTCATCAATTGCCCGCCGTCACCGCCCTGGATCTTGATCACGAAGTCTTCGCCATACTCGAACAGGCACAGGGCACCGCCGTTTTCAGGAATCGGAGCGGTGTCCAGCAGAACGAAACGTTTCATGGAAATCTCATTGGGAGGGGCAAAATAGCCGCGTTGCGAGTAGCCTGATGGCAGACAGAGAAGTCTGGCAACGGAGCCATTGATGAAACGCGCTATTGTAGCGGTCATTGCATTGACCGCGCTTACCATTACCACGGTACGGGCCGAGGATCTTTCGCCGATACCGGTCACGCCGAAACCGGGAGCGCCGAGCACGGCCACCCCGACGCCGTCCCCGCAGATCACCCCGCGCACACCGCCAAAACCCGGCGAGCCGCTGCCCAGCATCGAGTTGCCGCAGCCGCCCAAGGACCAGACCCAACCGGGTCCGGAACAGAACGACAAGACGGACAAGAACGATAAAAGCGACAAGACGGATAAGGCGAAGGAGACCTCCAGCTAGATCTGTTGCGAGAGCAGTTGGCCGTCCGCCATGCGCAGTCGCCTGGACAGCGCAATGGCGATGGCACGGATGATCTTGGCGGCGATCTTCGGCGCATCGTTGAGCATCTTTTCCAGGGAATCCTTGCCCAGGTTGAGCAACTGGCAATCACTGGCGGCCACGCAACTGGCCGAGCGCCGCTCGCCATCGAGCACCGCCATCTCGCCAAAGGCTCTACCGGCGCGCAGGGTGGCGATCACCACCGGTTGACCCTCGGCGTTGCTCTTCTGCACATTCACGCTGCCGTAGTGAATGATGCACATGAAGGTCCCGGCATCCCCCTCATTGAAGATGGCTTCGCCCTTGGCGACGCTGCTGATGCTGAAATAACCGGCAGCGGCGAGGCAATCCGCCGGCAGCAGGCTGGCGAACAAACCGCTGTCCATCAGCATGTCGCGGATTTCGTTATTCAGTAAGGTCGGTTCTGACATGGCTCACGGTCTTTTCTTGTTGCCTGTTGTTCTGTGCGGGCATTAAAGCCCGGCGGCCCAGGGTTAAGACAAGGGGGCCGGGCAGAGTTCCTCAGACCAGGCCGAGAACCTTGAACACGAAGGCGTATTCGAGGGCTACGTCACGTAATCCCTGATAACGACCGCTCATGCCACCATGGCCAGCGTCCAGTTCGGTCTTGAGCAAGAGTAGATGCTCGTCGGTTTTCGTGGCGCGCAGTTTCGCCACCCACTTGGCCGCTTCCCAGTATTGCACGCGACTGTCGTTGTAGCCGGCGATCACCAGGGCGGCCGGGTAGGCCTGGGCGCGGACGTTTTCATACGGTGCGTAGGCCTTGATCCGCGCGTACACCTCGGGCTCCTCGGGGTTGCCCCATTCGTCGTATTCGGTGACGGTCAGCGGCAGGTCCGGGTCGAGCATGGTGTTCAGCACATCGACGAACGGCACTTCGGCGATGGCGGCCTGGAACAGCTCCGGGCGCTGGTTGAGCACGGCACCGATCAACAGGCCGCCGGCACTGCCGCCGCTGATGGCCAGTTGTTTCGAGGTGGTCAGGCCTTCGGCGATCAGGTGCTCGGCGCAGGCGATAAAGTCGTCGAAGGTGTTCTGCTTGTGCGCCTGCTTGCCGGCGCGATACCAGGCTTCACCCAGTTCGCCGCCGCCACGCACATGGGCGATGGCGAAGGCCATGCCGCGTTCCAGCAGGCTCAGGCGGGCGTGGGAAAACCACGGATCGAGACTTTCGCCGTAGGCGCCGTAGCCGTAGAGATAGAGCGGGGTGGCCTGGCCTTGCAGTTCGCGCTTGACCACCAGGCTGATGGGCACCTGGGTGCCGTCCGCGGCGGTGGCCCAGAGACGCTGGCTGACGTAGGCGTCGGGGTCGAAATCGCCCAGCACCGGGGTCTGCTTGAGGACGCTCTGTTCGCCGTTGGCCAGGGTCAGTTGGCGGATCTGGGCCGGCCGATTGAGGGCCTCGTAACGCAGGCGGATGGTCTGGCTGGTGAATTCCAGGCTGTCCTGCACATAGAGGCTGTAGGCGGCATCCGGCAGTTGCACGCGATAGCTCGGCAGGCCCTGGGGGCGCACCTCGATGATCGGCAAGCCACCTTCACGCAGGCTCAGGCACAGGGCCGAGGCGTTCAGGGTCAGGCCTTCGAGCATCACCTGGTCGTCGTGGGGCACCAGTAATTGCCAGTCGTCGCGGCCCGGCACACCGTGGTCCGGGGCATGAAACAGGGCGAAGTTGATGCCGTCCTGGTTGCTGCGGATAAACCAGCTCCACTGTTCCTGGTGCTGGCCGTGGTCGACGAAGTACTCGTGGCCTTCGACCCGTGGCGCCAGGCAGGTAAAGGCCTGGGTCGGGGTATCGGCGTCCAGGGCCCAGGCTTCGCTGGTGGTCTTGCTATTGAGCAGCACCACCAGTTGGCGTTCGGAACTGCTGCGGTAGCAGTGCAGGAAGAAGCGCCCATCGGCTTCGTGCAGGACTTCCTCGGCCGTGCTGTCGCCGAGGCGGTGGCGGTACAGCTTGTGGGGCCGATGGGTGTCGTCCAGTTCGGCAAAAAACAGCGTCTGGCTGTCGTTGGCCCAAGTCATGCTGCCATCGCAGTCCTCGAACGGCAGTTCGCTGACCGCGCCGCTGTCGAGCTCCTTGACGTACAGGCGATAGACTTCTTCGCCGCTGGTGTCGAGGCTGTAGGCCAGGCGTTGGTGATCCGGGCTGACGCTGAAGGCACCGAGGGAGAAGAAGCCGCCCTTGGCCAGTATGTTGGGGTCGAGCAGCAGGGTTTCGGCGCTTTCATCCACCGTCAGGCTGTCATCGGCCGGACGCGGGCAGCGGTAATGCCGCGGGTATTCGTCGCCGGCGGTGGTGCGGGTGTAGTACAGGAACGGTCCCCAGGGCGATGGCAGGGACAGGTCGGTTTCGAGAATCCGCGCCTTGATCTCCTCGAACAGGCTTTCGCGCAGTTTGCCTTGATCGGCCAGTTGCGCTTCCTGGTAGCTGTTTTCGGCCTTGAGGTAGTCGAGCACGGCATCGCTGTCGCGTTCCTGCAACCAGGCGTAAGGGTCCGCGCCCGCGTCGCGGCGGGCAATCGGGGCGCTGTTGACGTTGCTATCGAAGGACATGGGCAACTCTCTGTTGGCTGATCGCTGACGGCGGGGCAGCCGGACCGGCGAAAAGCCGTTATCATAAGCGTCTACTTGCCAGCCTTGCCATGGACACCATGACCGAGAACGACTATTTGATCGCCTGGGGCTGCTACGCCTTCGCCGCCTTGGGCTGCTTGTTGGTGTGGTTTCGCCTGACCCGCTGGATCTGGCGCTGGCTGCGCGAGCCGCTGCGCGTGGTGATGGCGGTGCTGCTGTTCAGCCCGACCATTATCGACCCGGTGAAGGAAAAATTCGCCCCGGCGGTGGCCATTACAGCCCTGGACCTGATGTTCAAGGTCGGCAACAACGCCTGGCGCGCGGTTTCCGATCTGTTCATGTACCTGATGATCGCCGTGGGCGTCTATCTGCTCTTCGCGCTGATCCGCTGGCCCATCGAGCGCTCCATCAAGGCCCGTCGTCCGCAGCCCGTTGCGGCTGGCACTGTCCCGGCGACCGAGCCCGAGGAAGACGATCAACCGTTCACCGCAGCCGAGCGCAACGAGCGTTTTGGCCGTCAGCCGCCGACCGGTGGCAATGGTCGCCCGCGGGTCGAACCGCGTCTGTAAGCGTGTCACTGCATTGAAGCGAGAGTCCGAGCATGTGTGAATTGTTGGGCATGAGCGCCAATGTACCGACCGATATCGTTTTCAGCTTTACCGGCCTGATGCAGCGCGGGGGGCGTACCGGCCCCCATCGTGACGGCTGGGGCATCGCCTTCTACGAAGGCCGTGGCTTGCGGCTGTTCCAGGACCCGGCGGCGAGCTGCGAGTCCGAGGTCGCGAACCTGGTGCAGCGTTACCCGATCAAGAGCGAAGTGGTGATCGGGCATATCCGCCAGGCCAATGTCGGCAAGGTCTGCCTGTCCAATACCCATCCCTTTGTCCGTGAACTGTGGGGCCGCAACTGGTGTTTCGCCCATAATGGCCAGTTGGCGGACTTCCAACCGCCGACCAGCTTTTATCGTCCGGTAGGCGATACCGACAGCGAAGCGGCCTTCTGCGACCTGCTCAACCGCGTGCGCCAGGCCTTTCCGGAGCCGGTGGACATCGAAGTACTGCTGCCGTCCCTGGTCCAGGCTTGTGCCGAATATCGCGCTAAGGGCGTGTTCAACTGCCTGCTCAGCGACGGTGACTGGCTGTTCTGCTATTGCTCGACCAAGTTGGCGCAAATCACCCGGCGCGCGCCGTTCGGGCCGGCACGGTTGAAGGATGTCGATGTGATCGTCGACTTCCAGGCCGAAACCACGCCCAATGACGTGGTGACGGTGATCGCCACCGAACCTTTGACCGAAAACGAAACCTGGACCCGCTACGAACCGGGCCAATGGAGTCTGTGGCGACGCGGTGAATGCGTCAGCCAGGGCCAAACCGAATAAGGAAGTCCGTTATGTGGTTGAGTTACCTGCGGCTGATTCTGTTTACCCTGGGGCTGTTGATCGGTGTCCAGGTACCGGGTTTTATCAATGACTACGCCAAGCGGGTCGAAGCGCACCTGATTGAAGCGCAGACCAACCTCCAGGGTTTCCAGAAGACCGCCGAGCAGTTCTTCAACGGTGATCTGCAGGCCCTGGTGGCGCATTATCGTGCCAGTGACGATCCGGTGTTCCGCAGCGATGCCGACAGCCTCGGCAACTTGCTCACTCGTCAGCGCCTGCTGGACGACCAGTTCCAGGCGATGCAGGGGCCCTGGTACAAACGCGCGTTGCAGGTGGCGTATGCGGCCGATCCGGATATCCGCCAGGAAACCTTGCAGGGCTACACCTACCAGGTCCTGCTGTCGCCCGAGGCGATCGGCTGGGCGATGGGCGCGGCGCTGTTGTTCTCGTTCGTAATCGAAGGCTTCTTCCGCCTGGTGGATTGGGTGGTGCTGGGCGGCAAGCGCCAGCGTGAACGCCTGGCGCGGCGCGAACGAGGTTATTGACCGGGGAGGGCGGGCTTGCTCAGGACCACATACTGCTCGCCCATCTTGTCCGCATAGCTGTGCAAGACCTCCTGGCACAGCGCGACAATTTCCTCCACCAACTCCACGCCGACCCGCCAGGACACCACCACTTCCAGGTTCGGCGGGCGGACGTCCAAGGCCAGCAAGGTCAACTCGCCGCGCATCAGCTCTTCGCGCACCAGCACCGACGGCAGGGCGCCGATACCGAAACCATCACGCAATAGCCGGGTAATCGCCGACACCGAGTTGACGCAGTTCAGCCGCGGCGTCGGCACGCCATGGACCTGCATCAGGCCCAGGATTTCCTGATGCGGCCGCGAGTTTTTCGAGAAGGTCACGATGCGCTCCCGGGCGATCTCGGCCAGGCTTGCGTATTCGCGGTTATAGATCGAGTTGCTGGCCACCACCCAGCCCATCGGGTGGCTGATCAGCTTCAGGCTGCGAATCGATTCCTGGCGCAACAGGTCGGTTTGCAGCACCAGGTCGAGAAAGCCTTTTTGCAGCTGATCGCAGAGGTTCAGCGCGGTATCGGCCACCAGCTCGATTTCCACCAGTGGAAAACGATCCGACATCTGCGCCACCAACGGGCTGAGCCAGGTATGGATGACCGTGTCCATCACCCCGATGCGCAGGCGCCCGACCTTGGTCGAACTGATCTCGATGGCATGCTTGAGGGCCTGCATGGTGTCCATCATCTGCTCGGCATAGTCGAGCACCTTGAGCCCTTCGGGAGTCAGGCTGACGCCGCGTGAATCGCGCAGGAACAGCTTCACCCCGAGCTCACCTTCGAGCACCGCGATACGGCTGGAAATGGACGCCTGGGTGGTGAAGAGCTTGTCCGCCGTCAGGCGAAAACTCTTCAGTCGTGCGACCCAGACGAAGGTCTCGAGAAATTTGAGGTTCATGCAATCAACTTTTTCTTATGCCAGGGCAGGACTTTAATTAGTTGGACGCAGAGGGCACGGCCAACGAAAAATGGCCTTCGACCGGTCAGGCACGATAAGCCTATGCCCCGCTGGTCGCCAGAACAATACCAATAAGTTTTATGCGGAGAACTTCCCCCCATGACTACGCCAGGCTCGCTGGACGTCACCCAAGCCGAGGGCCCACCCGGTCCTTTCACCTGGTATCGCAACCTCGATCAGCAGGAGCGTCGTACGTTCTGGAGTTGCAAGATCGGTTACGGCCTGGATGGCATGGACACCCAGATGCTCAGTTTCGTCATCCCGACGCTGATCGCCCTCTGGGGCCTCACCACCGGCCAGGCCGGGCTGATTTCCACCAGTACCCTGATTGCCTCGGCCCTTGGTGGCTGGATCGCCGGGATTCTCTCCGACCGCATCGGCCGGGTACGCACCCTGCAACTGACGGTGCTCTGGTTCGCCGTGTTCACCTTTCTCTGCGGCTTTGCCCAGAACTACCACCAGTTGCTGGTGGCCCGGACCTTGATGGGCTTCGGTTTCGGCGGGGAATGGACCGCCGGTGCGGTGCTGATGGGCGAGGTGATCCGCGCCAAGGATCGCGGCAAGGCGGTCGGCATGGTGCAATCGGGCTGGGCCCTGGGCTGGGGTTTGACCGCGATCCTCTATGCATTGTTGTTTTCCCTGCTGCCGCCCGAGGACGCCTGGCGTGCCCTGTTCGTATTGGGCATCGTGCCGGCGATCTTTGTGATTTTCGTTCGGCGCCTGGTCAAGGACCCGGAGGTCTATCGCCAGGCCAAGAACCAGGAAGCCCCGAGCAACCCGACGCACTTCTACGAGATCTTTGCCCCGGGCATGCTCAGTACGACCCTGCGGGCTTCCCTGTTGACCACCGGCGCGCTGGGTGGTTATTACGCCATCACCGCCTGGTTGCCGACCTATCTGAAGACCGAGCGCGGCCTGAGCGTACTCGGCACGGGCGGTTACCTGGCCATGGTGATCGCCGGTTCCTACATCGGTTATGTGATCAGCGCGTACCTGACCGATCTGCTGGGGCGCAAGAAGAACTTCATCCTGTTCGCCGTCGGCTCCTTCATTATCGTGCTGTTGTACACCCAGCTGCAGGTCAGCAACGAAGTCATGCTCTGGCTGGGCTTGCCCCTGGGCTTTTTCGCCTCGGGGATTTTCAGCGGCATGGGCGCGTTTCTCACCGAACTGTTCCCTACGCGGATTCGCGGTTCGGGCCAAGGTTTTTGCTACAACATCGGGCGGGCATTGGCGGCGTTTTTTCCGCTGCTGATCGGCCTGCTCAGCCAGAAAGTGTCCTTGAGCCTGGGGATCGGCGCTTTTGCCGCCGTGTCCTACGGCGTGGTAATTCTCGCGGCCCTGAGCCTGCCGGAAACCCGTGGCAAGGAACTCGAAGCGCAGTAATCTGTGGGTATTTGCGAAAAGTCCCACATTAAGAAAAGTTAAAAGCCCACAGGAGCAACCACCGTGAGCCGCTTGTTATTGAATTGCGATATCGGCGAAAGCTATGGCAACTGGACCATGGGTCTGGATGCGCAGGTCATGCCGTTTATCGATTGCGCCAATGTGGCCTGCGGTTATCACGCGGGCGATCCGAGCATCATGCGCAAGACGGTGACGCTGGCCCTGGCCAACGATGTGCGTATCGGTGCCCACCCGGCCTATCCCGATCTGGTGGGGTTCGGCCGCCGCTCCATGGCCTGCACGCCCCAGGAAATCCAGGATCTGCTGCATTACCAGATCGGCGCGCTGGACGGTATCTGCCGGGCGCAGGGCGCCCGGGTGAGTTACGTCAAGCCCCACGGCGCGATGTACAACGACATGATGGCCAATCCCGAGCAACTGCGGGCGGTGATCCAGGCGATTGCCGCCTACGGTGGGGACCTGCCGTTGATGCTGCTGGCGATGCGCGACAACAGCGCGGCCCAGGCCCTGGGTGATGAGTACGGCGTCGAGTTGTGGTTCGAGGCTTTTGCCGATCGTGCCTACGACAGTGCGGGGCGCCTGGTTTCGCGACAGTTGCCCGGTGCCGTGCATCACGAGGCTGAACGGATCGTCGAACAGGCCCTGACCATTGCCCGTGGTGACAACCTCATTGCCAGCGATGGCAGTGCGCTGCGCCTGCAGGCCAATACCCTGTGCGTGCACGGCGACAACGCCAGTTCGGTGGCTGCGGTGCAGCGTATCCGCGAGGCCCTGGATCGGCAGCCCGCCGTATGAAGCCACGGATCGAAGTGGTCGGGATCGACTGTCTGATGGTGCGGCTGTTCGAGGTGATCGCCGAAGAAAACATGCCGTGGATGCTTGCCGCCGGTGAGCGTTTGCGGGCTGGATTTGCCGGACACCTGATCGACCTGGTGCCGTCCTATACCACCTTGATGGTGCATTACGACCTGCTGGCGTTGAGCCCGTCCCAGGCCCGGGAGCTGATTGCCGAGGCCTTGACCGACCTGACCCCGAGCACCGGGGCTGGCGGTCAATGCCATGTGTTGCCGGTGTGGTACGACCCGAGTGTCGGTCCGGAGCTGGGCTTGTTGGCCGAACGCAGCGGCTGGTCGGTCAGCGAAGTGATTCGCTGTCACAGCGAGCGCGAGTATCAAGTGTTCGCCTTGGGTTTTGCCCCGGGGTTCGCCTTTATGGGATTGGTCGACGAACGACTGGCCGTGCCGCGGATCAGCACGCCGCGCAAGCGGGTGGCGGCGGGGAGCGTGGGCATTGCCGAGCGCCAGACCGCAGCTTACCCGGTGGTTTCCCCGGGGGGCTGGAACCTGATCGGGCGGACGCCGAGCAAACTGTTCGACCGTGAACGTGACGGTTATAGCCTGATGCAGCCGGGCGATACGGTGCGTTTTGCCGCGATCGATCATGCTGAATTCATTACGTTGGGCGGTGATGACACGCCATTGGAGGGCTTGGCATGAGCTATCTGTCGATCGAGGCGAGTACGCCTCTGTGCCTGTTGCAGGATGCGGGGCGGTTTGGCGTGCGTCATCTGGGCGTGACCCAGGGCGGTGCGCTGGATTGGGTCTCGATGTTCTGGGCCAACCATCTGCTGGGCAATGCGCCGGACGCCGCGGTGGTGGAAGTGACCTTGGGCGGGCTGACGCTGGTGGCTGAGGAGGATTGCTGCCTGGCCCTGGCCGGTGCCGATCTCGGCGCGCGGGTGGATGGTCAGGCGTTGGCACCCTGGTGCAGTTTTGTCTTGAGGAAAGGCCAGCGTCTGCAGTTGACGCAGCCGTTGTCGGGGGCGCGGGCGTATCTGGCGGCGCCGGGTGGTTTTATCGCGCCGCAGGTCCTTGGCAGTGCTGCTTGTGTGGTTCGTGAGGAACTCGGTGGGCTGGATGGTATGGGGCGGCCCTTGGCCAAGGGCGGGCGTTTGGAGTATCGCGGGGAGGCGTCGACGCCGAGAGGATTGTCAGGGGCGCAGGTGCCGGATTTCAGCTCCAGCGCACCGTTGCAGGTGGTGCTCGGGGCGCAGATCGGTGAGTTCAGCGGGCAAAGTCTGTTCGATGCATTCAACAGTGTCTGGACCCTGGACAGTCGCGCCGATCGCATGGGGATTAGGCTGTTGGGGCCGGAGTTGAAGTACCAGGGCGAGCCGATGATTTCCGAGGGCATTCCCCTGGGAGCGATCCAGGTGCCGCCGGATGGGCAGCCGATTGTATTGCTCAACGACCGGCAGACCATTGGTGGTTATCCACGTTTGGGGGCGTTGACGCCATTGTCGCTGGCGCGATTGGCGCAATGTCTGCCAGGGACCCAGATCAGGCTGGCGCCGGTGGTGCAGGAGACGGCGCATCGGCAGCAGGTCGAATTCATGCGCCGGTTCGCCTGACACCGCCCCCCTGTAGGAGCGAGCTTGCTCGCGATGGTAGCCCAGGCACCGTGGGGGATCAGGTGCCCCGCGTCATCGTTAACGGCCATCGCGAGCAAGCTCGCTCCTACAGGGATCGTGCGTCGGACCGGTCGATGCGGTTCTACTTGGACAGAAACCGCATTCCTTCCTCCAACCCGCGCAAGGTCAGCGGATACATCTGGTCCTCCACCAGATCCCGAACGATCCCGGTCGACGCGGTGTAATTCCAGGTGTCCTTGGGATAAGGGTTGATCCAGACAAGCTTCTTGTACTTGGCCATGAAGCGTTGCATCCACACATAACCGGCTTCTTCGTTCCAGTGCTCGACGCTGCCACCGGCCTGGGTGATTTCATAGGGGGCCATGGCCGCATCGCCGACGAAAATCACTTTGTAGTCGGCCCCGTACTTGTGCAGCAGGTCCTGGGTCGACGTGCTTTCCGAACCCCGGCGCAGGTTGTTCTTCCACACTGACTCATAGATGAAGTTGTGGAAGTAGAAGTACTCCAGATGCTTGAACTCGGTCTTGCAGGCCGAGAACAACTCCTCGCAGATCTTCACATGGGCGTCCATCGAGCCGCCGATATCGAACAACAGCAGCAACTTGATGGTGTTGCGTCGCTCCGGGCGCATCTGGATATTCAGCAATCCGGCATCGCGAGCGGTGTGGTCGATGGTGCCATCGATATCCAGTTCTTCCGCCGCGCCTTGGCGCGCGAACTTGCGCAGGCGGCGCAAGGCGATCTTGATATTGCGCGTGCCCAGTTCGACCTGGTCGTCGAGGTTCTTGTACTCGCGCTGGTCCCAGACCTTGACCGCCTTGCCCTGGCGCTGGCCGGCGTCGCCGACGCGAATGCCTTCGGGGTTGAAGCCGCCCGAGCCGAACGGGCTGGTACCGCCGGTGCCGATCCATTTGTTGCCGCCGGCGTGGCGTTCCTTCTGTTCTTCCAGGCGCTTCTTGAACTCCTCGATCAGCTTGTCCAGGCCGCCGAGGGACTGGATCTGCGCGCGTTCCTCGGCGCTCAGTGAGCGTTCGAATTCCTTGCGCAACCATTCTTCGGGAATCAAGGCCTGAAGATGGTCGTCGAGTTTTTCCAGACCATTGAAGTAGGCGCCGAAAGCCCGGTCGAATTTGTCGAAATGCCGTTCGTCCTTCACCAGGATCGCCCGGGCGAGGTAGTAGAACTCGTCCATGTCGGCGAAGGTCACGCGCTGTTTCAGCGCGTTGATCAGATCGAGCAGTTCGCGCACCGACACCGGAACCTTGGCGGCGCGCATTTCATTGAACAGGTTGAGCAGCATGGCAATCGCCCCCGCTTTTGTTGAAAAAAGCGTACTCAGCGGCTGCCGCGACGGCTCATGAAGGCCAGGCGCTCAAGCAGTTGCACGTCCTGTTCGTTCTTCACCAGGGCACCGGCCAGGGGCGGAATGGCCTTGGTCGGATCACGCTCGCGCAGCACCGCTTCGCCGATATTGTCGGCCATCAGCAGTTTCAGCCAGTCCACCAGTTCCGAGGTCGAGGGCTTTTTCTTCAGGCCCGGGACCTTGCGCACGTCGAAGAACACGTCGAGGGCTTCGCTGACCAGGTCCTTCTTGATGTTCGGATAATGCACGTCGACGATCTTCTGCAGGGTGACGCGGTCCGGGAAGGCGATGTAGTGGAAGAAGCAGCGGCGCAGGAAGGCGTCCGGCAGCTCTTTCTCGTTGTTGGAGGTGATGATGATGATCGGGCGTTTTTTCGCCTTGATGGTTTCATCGATCTCGTAGACGTAGAACTCCATCTTGTCGAGTTCTTGCAGCAGGTCGTTGGGGAACTCGATGTCGGCCTTGTCGATTTCGTCGATCAGCAGGATCACCCGCTCTTCGGATTCGAAGGCTTCCCACAGCTTGCCCTTTTTCAGGTAATTGCGAACGTCGTGGACCTTTTCATTGCCCAGCTGCGAGTCGCGCAGGCGGCTGACCGCGTCGTACTCGTACAGCCCCTGATGCGCCTTGGTGGTGGACTTGATGTGCCAGGTGATCAGCTTGGCGCCAAAGGATTCGGCCAGTTGCTCGGCCAGCATGGTCTTGCCGGTGCCGGGTTCGCCCTTGACCAGCAGCGGACGCTCCAGGGTGATGGCGGCATTCACGGCCAGCTTCAGGTCATCGGTGGCAACGTAGGCCTGGGTGCCTTCGAACTTCATCTGCAATTCCTCGGACGATAACGCCGGCCGGTTTGGGGCGAGCGGAAAAAAATCATCCCTGACTATAACGCGGCGCCCGGTCGAGTGTGAACGCAGACGGCTTATTCAGTCTCTGAATGGGGCGTCAGATCCTGACTCGGTCAGGGCTTCTGGCCAGTCGTCGGCTGCGGTTGTTCGTAACGAGCATTGAAGGCCTGGATAAATCCATTGTGCAAAATCTGCAAAAAGGCCTGGAACGCGCTGATATCCTGCTGGTGAACGCTACCACTGAGTTCCACGCGGGTGGCGAACTGGTTTTTCTGCTGGTTCTTCAACAGGGTTTCGCCGGTACCGACGAGAGCCTCCCACACCGAGCGCAAGATGCTCTTGTCCGGGTTCTCGACGTCCTGTTGCCAGTTGAATACCTCGACATCATGCAGCAATGGCTTGATATAGCCGGTGAGCTGGCCTTTATGGGCCTGGGCCTCGATCACCAGGTCGCCGCTGCCGGCGTTGAAATCGAATTTGCCGTAGGCCGAGGCGAAGTCGTTGACGCGCCGCAGTTCAATGCCGGTGGCCCGCAGGCGAAATTCGAAATCCTCGAAGTTGCTCAACGGATCGAAGGTGGCGTTGGTTTCCAGGGGCGCTTGCCCGAGCAACAAGGCCTTGCCCTCGAAGCGGGCGTCGCGGTGGTCCTTGAGATCGACGACGTTGGTCAGGTTGTAGAGGTTGGCATTGACCTGGGTGGCCTGCAGGTTGACCACCGGTTTGGAATTGAAGTTACGGAAGGTGATATGCCCGTCAGTGATGCGCACCTCATTGAGGGTGATGGGCAGCAGTTTGCCCAACTGAGCCCGCCAGTCGGTGCCTTGACCGGTCTGGGATGCCTGTTTGTTGTTGGCGCCGCCGTCGACGAAGTTCAGTTCCGGTTTGACGAACAGCACCTGTGCCACCACCGCATGGTTCTCCCACAGGGATTTCCAGCTCACCGACAGGTCGATCAACGGCGCCTTGACGAACGGCACGGGCACCTTGCCGGTGACCTTGACGATCTCCAGGCCGTTGATCTTGTAGGCGCCGCGCCACAGGGCCAGGTCGACATCCGTCACCTGGCCGCGGTAATCGCCCATATCGGCGAGTTTTTCATTCAAATAGTGACGCACCAGGGAAGGCAGGGCCAGGTCCAGGACCACCAGCAGCAGGGCCAGGCTCGCCAGTCCCCACAATGGCCAGCTGTAACGACGTTTCATGGTGGTGTCCCGAAGGTTGTCTATAGGCGATGGACCCCCGGCAACGCTATACGTTCGCCATGACTGGACGCCCGCCAGCTCGGGGCATACCCTTGAAAGCCAACTCACCGTTGCCCAAAGGACCCCGTCATGAGCCGTATTTTCGCCGACAACGCCCATTCCATCGGTAATACGCCCCTGGTTCAGATCAACCGTATCGCGCCTCGTGGTGTGACGATCCTGGCCAAGATCGAAGGGCGTAACCCAGGCTATTCGGTGAAATGCCGGATCGGCGCCAATATGATCTGGGACGCGGAAAGCAGCGGAAAATTGAAGCCAGGCATGACCATTGTCGAACCGACTTCCGGCAATACCGGCATCGGCCTGGCCTTCGTCGCCGCCGCCCGGGGCTACAAGCTGCTGCTGACCATGCCGTCCTCCATGAGCCTGGAACGGCGCAAGGTGCTCAAGGCGCTGGGCGCCGAGCTGGTGTTGACCGAGCCGGCCAAAGGCATGAAAGGCGCGATCGAAAAGGCTACGGAGATTGTTGCCAGCAATCCGGCCCTGTACTTCATGCCGGCGCAGTTCGACAACCCGGCCAACCCGGCCATTCATGAAAAGACCACCGGCCCGGAAATCTGGAACGATACCGACGGCGCGGTGGATGTGTTGGTGGCCGGTGTCGGCACCGGCGGGACCATTACCGGGGTTTCCCGTTATATCAAGCTGACCAAACACAAGCCGATTCTCTCGGTGGCGGTGGAGCCGGCCACCTCGCCGGTGATCAGCCAGACCCTGGCCGGGGCCGAGGTCAAGCCCAGCCCGCACAAGATCCAGGGCATCGGCGCCGGTTTCGTGCCGAAAAACCTCGATCTGGCGATGGTCGACCGGGTGGAACTGGTCACCGATGAAGAGTCCAAGGCCATGGCCCTGCGGCTGATGCAGGAAGAGGGGATTCTCTGCGGGATTTCCTGCGGCGCGGCCATGGCCGTTGCCGTGCGGCTGGCGCAGACGCCGGAAATGCAGGGCAAGACCATCGTGGTGGTATTGCCGGACTCCGGTGAACGTTACCTGTCGAGCATGCTGTTCAGCGATCTGTTCAGCGAGCAGGAAATTCAGCAGTAAGCCGGGTAGCGGCGCTTCAGGCTTGGAGGACAGGGCAGAATCCGCTGATCTGGATCAGCTACCGTTCAGCGGTTTCCTGTTAAACAGATGCTTTATTGCCGGATCGGCAACGTTGAATCTGTGAAGGCATGGGTTTTTCCCGGCGCCGGTAATGTTTATCATGGCCGGCTGCCACGTCGGGTGAGTCAAGTTGTACAGGCCACGCGTGCGTTGCCCATTTTCGAGGAGTGTTGAATGACCTTTTCCTTTGCCGCCAAGGCCGCAGTCCTGCTGCTGTTCCTGGGCAGTACGCTTTACGTGCATCTGCGCGGCAAGGCGCGGTTGCCCCTGTTGCGCCAATTCGTCAACCATTCCGCCGCGTTCGCGCCGTACAACGCCTTGATGTACCTGTTTTCCAGCGTACCGTCCAAGCCTTACCTGGACCGCAGCAAGTTTCCCGAGCTGGATGTGCTCAAGGACAACTGGGAAGTGATCCGCGAAGAGGCCATGCATCTGTTTGATGAGGGCTATATCCGCGCCGCCGAGAAGAACAACGACGCCGGTTTCGGCTCGTTCTTCAAGAAGGGCTGGAAGCGCTTCTATCTCAAGTGGTACGACAAGGCCCTGCCGTCGGCCGAACTGCTTTGCCCGAAAACCGTGGCACTGGTGAACTCGATCCCCAACGTCAAGGGCGCGATGTTCGCCCTGTTGCCGGGTGGCAGTCACCTCAACCCGCACCGTGACCCGTTTGCCGGTTCCCTGCGTTATCACCTGGGGTTGTCCACGCCGAACTCTGACGATTGCCGGATTTTCGTCGATGGTCAGGTCTACGCCTGGCGCGACGGTGAAGACGTGATGTTCGACGAGACCTACGTGCACTGGGTCAAGAATGAAACCGAGCAGACCCGGGTTATTCTGTTCTGCGATATCGAGCGTCCGTTGAGCAGCCGCTTCATGACTGCGGTCAACCGCCGGGTCAGCGCCTTCCTCGGCCGCGCCACCGCGCCGCAGAACCTCGATGATGAGCGGGTCGGCGGGATCAACCAGGCTTATGCCTGGAGCAAGCGCTTCAGCGACAGCATCAGCGGTGTGGTCAAGCGTTTCAAGCGTGCCAATCCGAAGGCTTATCGCGCCATGCGCCCAGTGCTGGCGGTAGTGGTGTTCGCCGCCCTCGGCTATTGGCTGTTCGGCTGACCTGTTGCAATTGCGACCGGGCGCTGGTTATAGTCGGCGCTCGGTGTTTCAACCGATTCACCTCCCTCAGCAAAAGATCAGCCCATGCCGGTTTCCTTTCTCAATGCGGTAGTCGATTCAGCGCTCAACGCTGTGGTCGTGCCGTGCGGGAACCAACAGCCTGCGCAGATCAGTCATTACCCCCCACCTGTCAGTAGCACGCCGGTGTACGCAGTCGTATCACCGCCGGATGTTGGCGTTTCGGGCTGATCAGCAGCGTTTGCTGTTCCCCTGTGCCCGCCTGAAAAAACTACTGAATGTTCAGCCTTGGGCTGAATCGGCTTTTGCCTGAATCACGGGTGGTATCCATGTTGGCTTTTTCCAAACAATCCGCAACCGCGGCGGCCTCGACGAGTCTGTTTGTCCTGCTCTGGAGTAGCGGGGCGATCTTCTCCAAATGGGGTCTGGCGCATGCTTCGCCGTTCGCTTTTCTGTTGATCCGTTTTTCCATCGCCCTGTTGGGGTTGGTGGTGTTGGTGCCATTGCTCAAGTTCAAGCTGCCGCGGATGGGCAAGCCGTTGTTCTACGCGGCGGCAACCGGGCTGGTACTGCTGGGGGCCTATCAGATTTTCTATCTGCTGGCCCTGGACCTGAAGGTCACGCCCGGGGTCATGGCGACGATCATGGGGGTACAGCCGATCCTGACCGCGGTGCTGATGGAGCGGCAGCGTTCCTGGAGCCGGATGTTCGGCTTGGGGCTGGGGTTGGCGGGGCTGATCCTGGTGGTTTACCAGGGGATCGGTTTGGCCGGGATGTCCCTGGCCGGGATGCTGTTCGGATTGTTGGCCCTGGCCAGCATGACCTTGGGCTCGATCATGCAGAAACGTATCACCGATAACCCTCTGGGCACGCTGCCGGTGCAGTATCTGGCCGGGTTACTGCTGTGCGGGGCTTTCGTACCGTTCCAGCCGTTCCACTTTGAAACCGGCAGCGGTTTTATCCTGCCGGTGCTGTGGATGGGGCTGGTGGTCTCGGTGCTGGCGACCTTGTTGCTGTATCGGCTGATTGCCCGGGGGAATCTGGTCAATGTCACCAGCCTGTTCTACCTGGTGCCGGCGGTGACGGCGGTGATGGATTACCTGATCTTCGGTAATCGCTTGGCGGCGCTGAGTATGCTGGGGATGGGGCTGATTATCGTCGGGTTGGTGTTTGTGTTTCGCAAGGCTGGCTAAACGCTGAGAGTCGGTGCAGTAGCCGAGTGCTGCTGCGCCGGTTATGGCCCCTTCGCGGGCAAGCTCCGCTCCCACAGTGTCCGAGTCGTACGCATGATGTGTGTATAACAGAGAACTTGTGGGAGCGGAGCTTGCCCGCGAAGGAGGCCTGGAGGCCGCCAGATAACTAACGGTCAGCCACACTGACCGCTTTCAACGCTGCCCCTGGTTTCAACACCAGCCAAAGGGCCAGCGCAATCAACACCCCGCCATACACATGGGCCATCGACAGCGGTTCATCGAGAAACAGCGCCCCCCACAACACCCCGAACGCCGGGATCATGAAGGTCACGGTCATCGATTTGACCGGGCCGATATCGCTGATCAGCTTGAAATACATGATGTAGGCAAACGCCGTACACACCAGGCCCAACCCCAGCAGCGACAGCCAGACACTTATCCCGCCCCAGTTGGCCGGCGGATGGGTGATGGCGCTGTAGCCGAAGAACGGCAGGATCACCAGGGTCGCGCCGAACATGCTGCCCATGGCCGAAAGCCGTGGATCGAGGCCGCCTTGATGGTCGAGCCAGCGACGGGTCAGGAAACCGGCGAAACCGTAACTGGTGGTGGCCAGCAGGCACGCCGCAGCCCCCATCAGCAATTCCAGGTTGAAGGTCACCGGGCCCGCACGGGTCAGTACCGCCACCCCGAACAACCCGAGGAAGATCCCCACCAGCTTGTTCAGGCTCAGTTTTTCATGGAAGAACAAGCCGCCAATCAGCACGCCCATCAGCGGGGTGGTGGCGTTGAAGATCGACGAATAGCCGGCCGGCAGCACTTGCGCCGCCACCGAATACAGTGTCGCCGGCAACCCGGAGTTGATCACGCCGAGCATCAGGCAAACCTTGAACTTGCCTTTGAAGTCCCAGTTGACGCGCATCAGCGTGAGCATCACCAGCAAACCCAGCGCGGCAATCGAAACACGGAAAAAGGCGGTGGGAAAGGCCCCGAGCACCGGAGCAATGATCCGCATGAACAGGAAACTGGCGCCCCAGACAGCGGCCAGCATCAACATGCGTAGAATATCGACGGGTCTCACGGTGGCTTCCTTGGCAGGGTAGGGCGGGCAAGTGTCACCGCATGTCACTGGCAAGGCAATGGTTGCGTTGCCCGAGGGTTGGCCTCTAAGCTCAAGCGAGTCGCGAACAGAACAACTTCGAACAAACAGCGCAGGGGTTCCACTATGCCGCAGCCATGGCCGGCCGCTGATATCGCCCGCATGATCCTCGATGGCTTCGATGATTACCGCGAGCACTTTCGCCAGATCACCGATGGTGCCCGCAGCCGTTTCGAAGGCGCGCGCTGGCAGGAGGGGCAGGTGGCTTCGGCGGCGCGAATCAATCTGTATGAAGAGAAGGTCGGCGAGGTCAACGCCCGGCTGCGCGCCGGTTTCGATGAAAGTACCTTGCTCGATGTCACGCTCTGGCCCCTGGTGAAAAGCGCCTATATCAGCCTGATCGACCTGCGTTTCGACGACGAACTGGCGGAGACCTGGTACAACTCGACCTTTTGCGGCCTGTTCAGCCACGACCTGATCAGCGACGGCTGCATGTTTATCCACACCACCCGGCCCTCCCTACGCCGGGCGCGGGCGGCGCAGACCCGGATCTATCGGCCCCAGGGCGAATTGTCCGGCATGCTCGAACAGATCTTCGCCGACTACAGCTTCAGCGAGGCCTACGCCGATTTGCCGGGAGACCTGCGGCGCCTGGAAGCCCGGTTGCGGGAGAACCTGCCGGACTGGGTGTGCAAGGACCCGGAGTTGGGCGTCGAACTGTTCTCCTCGGTGCTCTACCGCAACAAGGGCGCCTACCTGGTGGGGCGCATCTACACCCATGATGAACAATGGCCGTTGGTGATCCCGTTGTTGCACCGCGAAGGACATGGCATCCAGATCGACGCGCTGATCACCGACGAAGCCGAGGTGTCGATCATCTTTTCCTTCACCCGCTCCTATTTCATGGTGGATGTGCCGGTGCCGGCGGAGTTCGTCGGCTTTCTCAAGCGCATTCTGCCGGGCAAGCATATTGCCGAGCTGTACACCTCCATCGGTTTCTACAAGCACGGCAAGTCCGAGTTCTACCGGGCACTGATCAATCACCTGGCCAACACCGACGACCGTTTCATCATGGCCCCGGGCGTGCGCGGCATGGTCATGAGCGTGTTTACCCTGCCGGGCTTCAACACTGTGTTCAAGATCATCAAGGACCGCTTTTCACCGTCGAAGAACGTCGACCGCGCCACGGTGATCGAAAAGTACCGTCTGGTGAAAAGCGTCGACCGGGTCGGGCGCATGGCCGACACCCAGGAGTTCGCCGACTTCCGCTTTCCCTTGAGCAAGTTCGAGCCGGCGTGCCTGGAAGAGTTGCTGGAGGTGGCCGCGTCCACGGTGCAGGTCGAAGGAGACACGGTGCTGATTCGCCACTGCTGGACCGAGCGGCGCATGACCCCGCTGAACCTGTACCTGGAAAACGCCAATGACGCCCAGGTTCGCGAGGCGCTGGAGGATTATGGCCAGGCGATCAAGCAACTGGCCGCAGCGAATATCTTTCCCGGCGACATGCTGCTGAAGAACTTCGGTGTCACCCGCCATGGCCGTGTGGTGTTCTACGACTACGACGAAATCTGCTTCCTCACCGAGGTCAACTTCCGGCACATTCCCGCGCCGCGCACGCCCGAGGATGAAATGGCCTCGGAGCCCTGGTATTCCATCGGGCCACTGGACGTGTTCCCCGAGGAGTTCCCGCCCTTCCTGTTTGCCGACATGGCGCAGCGCCGACTGTTCGACCAGTTGCATGGCGAGTTGTACAACGCCGACTACTGGAAAGGCCTGCAAGAGGCGATCCGGGCGGGCAAGGTGATCGACGTGTTTCCCTATCGGCGCAAGGATTGGAGCAACGAATAACCCGTTGGGGTGGTTCGGCAACGCAGTTGGCATCATTTTTCGGCGCAAATCTGCGACAATCCGCGCCTGCCTAAAATAGACGACCTTTGCGTACCTGATGACTGACGAATCGCCCGCTATCGACCAGCTGCTGAAAAACCTCGACCAGGCCATGATTGCCGACCGCCACCGGTTGCGGCGGCAGTTGCTCGAGTTGCGCAAAAAGCCCGACGAAAGCAAGTTGGCCCAGTGGGTCGAGCGGATGCAGGCGTCCTGTGCCCAGGTCACGGCCCGGGCCAAGAGCGTGCCGTTGATTCGTTATGACGACAGCCTGCCCATCGCCGCCAAGCGTGACGAGATCAAGGAAGCGTTGCTCAAGCATCAGGTGCTGATCATCGCCGGCGAAACCGGCTCGGGTAAAACCACCCAGTTGCCGAAGATCTGCCTGGAAATCGGCCGTGGCCAGCATGGTCTGATCGGCCACACCCAGCCACGCCGGATTGCCGCGCGCAGTGTCGCGAGCCGGGTCGCCGACGAGTTGGCCACGCCCCTGGGCGCACTGGTCGGTTATCAGGTGCGCTTCGAGGACCAGAGCGAGGCCAATACCCTGGTCAAACTGATGACCGACGGTATCCTCCTGGCGGAAACCCAGAACGACCGCTACCTGGAACGCTACGACACGATCATCGTCGACGAGGCCCACGAGCGCAGCCTGAATATCGATTTCCTGCTGGGCTACCTGAAAACCCTGCTGCCCCGGCGCCCGGACCTGAAGGTCATCATCACCTCGGCGACCATCGACCTGGAGCGCTTTTCCAAACACTTCAACGATGCACCCATTGTCGAAGTGTCCGGACGGACTTTCCCGGTGGACACCTGGTATCGCCCGTTGACCTCGCAACAGGATGAAGAGGGCAACAGCGTCGAGGAAGACTTGAGCGTCGACCAGGCGATTATCGCCACCCTCGACGAGATCGCCGCCTTCGAGCGCAGCGAGCGCAAGAGCCCGGGCGATGTGCTGGTGTTCCTGCCCGGCGAGCGGGAGATTCGCGACGCCGCGGACATGCTGCGCAAGGCCCAGCTCAAGCACACTGAAATCCTTCCTTTATATGCGCGCCTGTCGCCGGCCGAGCAGCAGCGGATTTTCCAGTCCCATCCGGGGCGCAGGGTCGTGCTGGCGACCAACGTCGCGGAAACCTCGCTGACCGTGCCGGGTATCCGCTATGTGATCGACAGCGGTACGGCGCGCATCAGCCGTTACAGCTACCGCGCCAAGGTCCAGCGCCTGCCGATCGAAGCGGTGTCCCAGGCCAGCGCCAACCAGCGCAAGGGCCGTTGCGGCCGGGTCGAGCCGGGTATCTGCATCCGCCTGTACAGCGAGGACGACTTCAACGGCCGTCCGGAATTTACCGACCCGGAGATCCTGCGCACCAACCTTGCGGCGGTGATCCTGCAGATGCTGCACCTGCGGCTCGGCGAGATCACGGCGTTTCCGTTTATCGAGCCGCCGGACGGCAAGGCCATCAGCGACGGTTTCAACCTGTTGCAGGAGCTCTCGGCGGTCACCCGCGAGAACCAGCTGACCCCGTTGGGCCGTCAACTGGCGCGCCTGCCGGTGGACCCGCGCATGGGTCGCATGTTGCTGGAGGCGGCCACCCTCGGCAGTCTGCAGGAAGTGTTGATCGTCGCCAGCGCCATGTCGGTGCAGGACCCGCGTGAGCGTCCGCCCGAGCGCCAGCAGGCCGCCGACCAGGCCCACGCGCAGTGGAAGGACGTGGATTCGGATTTCGCCGGGTTGATCAATGTCTGGCGCGGTTTCGAGGAACAGCGCCAGGCCCTGGGCGCCAGTGCGCTGCGCAACTGGTGCAGGAAGAATTTCCTCAATTACCTGCGGATGCGCGAATGGCGTGATTCCCATCGGCAATTGGGCCTGATCTGCCGCGACCTGCAGTTGAGCGTCAACAAGGAGCCAGCGGACTATCCCAAGCTGCACAAGGCGGTGTTGTCCGGGTTGCTCAGCCAGATCGGCCAGAAGACCGAAGACGGCGACTACCTGGGCGCCCGCCAGCGGCGTTTCTGGGTCCACCCGTCCTCGGGCCTGGGCCGCAAGCGTCCGCAATGGCTGATGGCCGCCGAACTGGTGGAAACCACCAAGCTCTATGCGCGGATGGTCGCCAAGATCGAGCCGGACTGGATCGAGCCCCTGGCCGGGCACCTGATCAAGAAGAACCACTTCGAGCCCCATTGGGAGAAGAAGCGCGGCCAGGTCGTGGCTTTCGAGCAGATCACCCTGTTCGGCCTGATCGTGGTCGGCCGCCGTCCGGTGCACTTCGGTCCCATCGAGCCGGTCGCTTCCCGCGAGCTGTTTATCCGCGAAGGCTTGGTGCGCGGCGAGATTCAATCGAAAGCCCGGTGCCTGAGCGCCAACCAGCAATTGCTCGAACAACTCGACGAGCTGGAGGCCAAGGCCCGCCGTCGCGATATCCTGGCCGATGAAGAAACCCTGTTCGCCTTCTACGACGCGCGCCTGCCGGCGGAGATTCACCAGACCGCGACCTTCGACAGTTGGTACCGGGTCCACAGCCAGAAAGACCCGCAACTGTTGATCATGCGCGAAGAGGATGTGCTCGCCCGCGAAGCCAGTGAAGTCACCGCCGCGCACTATCCGGATACCCTGCACCTGGGCGACCTGGCCCTGGCCTTGAGTTATCACTTCGAGCCCAACCATCCGCGTGACGGTGTGACCTTGCGGGTGCCGGCGCCGCTGCTGCCGGCCTTGCCCGGCGAGCGTCTGGAGTGGCTGGTGCCGGGGGTGATCGAAGCCAAGTGCATCGCCCTGGTGCGCAACCTGCCCAAGGCCTTGCGCAAGAACTTCGTGCCGGTGCCGGATTTCGTCAAGGCGGCGTTGCAACGGATCGAGTTTGCCGAGGGCTCCTTGCCCCAGGCCCTGGGCCGCGAGCTGCTGCGCATGACCGGCGCGCGGGTCAGCGATGAAGCCTGGGCCGAAGCGGCGCAGCAGGTGGAAAGCCACCTGCGGATGAACCTGGAAATCGTCGACGCCCAGGGCAAGTTCCTCGGCGAAGGTCGTGATCTGGCCGAGCTGACGGCGCGCTTTGCCGAAGCCAGCCAGGCGGCCCTGGCCGTGCCGCAGACGGCGAAAAGCCAGCAGCCGGTGCAGGCGAAGGAATTCGCCGCGGTGGCCCAGAGCACCCAGCAGAAGATCGCCGGGCTGTCGATGACGGTATACCCGGCGCTGGTTGAAGAGGGTGGTACGGTCAAGGAAGGGCGTTTCTCCACCCCGGCCGAAGCCGAGTTCCAGCATCGCCGGGCCTTGCAGCGCCTGCTGTTGCAGCAGTTGGCCGAGCCGGCGAAATTTCTTCGTGGCAAGTTGCCGGGCCTGACCGAACTGGGTTTGCTCTATCGCGAACTGGGTCGGGTCGAGGCGCTGGTCGAAGATATCCTGCTGGCGAGCCTCGACAGCTGCGTGCTGGAAGGTGAGGACAACCTGCCGCGCGATGGCGTCGGGCTGGCGTCCCTGGCCGAACGCAAGCGCGGTGCCTGGACCGAGCATGCCGAACGCCTGGCGCGCCTGACGTTGGAGACCCTCAAGCTCTGGCACGGTCTGCAAAAACGCTTCAAGGGCAAGATCGACCTGGCCCAGGCAGTGGCACTCAATGACATCAAGCAGCAACTGAGCCAGCTGGTTTATCCCGGTTTCGTCCGGCAGACGCCGGGTGTCTGGCTCAAGGAGCTGCCGCGTTACCTCAAGGCCATTGAGCTGCGCCTGGAAAAATTGCCGTCCCAGGTGCAGAAGGACCGGGTCTGGAGCACTGAGCTGGCTGGACTTTGGGCCCAATACCAGGCGCGCGCGGCCAAGCATGCCCAGGAAGGCAAGCGCGATCCGCAACTGGAGCTGTATCGCTGGTGGCTGGAAGAGTATCGGGTGTCGCTGTTTGCCCAGCAGTTGGGGACCAAGGCACCGATTTCGGACAAGCGCCTGAGCAAGCAATGGAGCCAGGTGGAAGCCTGATGCAGGTTTTTATGGCCGGGCTCCCAGGGGCCCGGTTGTGCTCCTTTGATCTCGGCCCTAGGGCCAAATCCCAATGTTTATGGCACACTTGGCGGCTATAAATGCCGATTCCATGGTTTGAGCGCTGCTTGCCCGACCAGGACGGAAGAAAACGACTCCAGGCCCTTTGCCGTTTTGACGGGATTGGCCCTTTTACGTATTGGTACGAATGTGCCAATGCCTTCTGCCTGAACAGAATAGAGGAACGAGCGTGCATAACGTCGTCATCAGCGGCACCGGCCTGTACACCCCGGCCAACAGCATTTCCAACGAGGAGCTGGTGCAGTCTTTCAACAGCTATGTGCAGCAGTTCAACGTCGAAAACGCCGCTGCCATCGAGCGCGGCGAAGTTCAGGCCCTGATCGAGTCGAGTGCCGCGTTCATCGAGAAAGCGTCCGGTATCAAGAGCCGTTTTGTCATGGACAAGGATGGCATTCTCGATCCCCAGCGCATGCGCCCACGCCTGCCCGAGCGTTCCAACGACGAATGGTCGATTCTCTGCCAGATGGCCATCGGTGCCGCCGAACAGGCCCTGCAACGCGCGGGCAAGACCGCCGCGGACATCGACGGCGTCATCGTGGCGTGCTCGAACCTGCAACGGGCCTACCCTGCGGTGGCCATCGAGGTCCAGGAAGCCCTGGGTATCCAGGGCTTCGGTTTCGACATGAACGTCGCCTGTTCCTCGGCGACCTTCGGTATCCAGACCGCCAGCAACAGCATTCAACTGGGCCAGGCCCGGGCGATCCTGATGGTCAACCCGGAAATCTGCACCGGTCACCTGAACTTCCGCGACCGTGACAGCCATTTCATTTTCGGTGATGCGGCGACGGCGGTGGTGGTGGAGCGGGCTGACCTGGCGACCTCGCCTTATCAGTTCGAGATTGTCGGCACCAAGCTGCTGACCCAGTTCTCCAACAACATCCGTAACAACTTCGGTTTCCTCAACCGCGCGGCGGAAGAGGGCATCGGTGCTCCGGACAAGCTGTTTGTCCAGGAAGGTCGCAAGGTGTTTCGTGACGTCTGCCCGATGGTGGCCGAACTCATTGCCGCGCATCTGCAGGAAAACCAGCTGAACATCGGCGATGTGAAGCGCTTCTGGCTGCACCAGGCCAACCTCAGCATGAACCATCTGATCGTCAAGAAGCTGCTGGGCCGTGAGGCCACGGAAGCAGAGGCGCCGGTGATTCTCGACACTTACGCCAACACCAGCTCTGCAGGTTCGGTGATTGCGTTCCACAAGAACCAGGACGATCTGGCGACGGGTTCGCTGGCCGTGCTCAGTTCGTTCGGCGCCGGTTATTCGATCGGTAGCGTGATCCTGCGCAAGCGTTGATCGGCGCCCTCCCGTCTGGCATCGTGTGCGCGCCAGGCGGGAAGGGGGGCTTCCTTGTTCCGATGCGTTTCAGGGAGCGATCGCTATTCTCGTGTTGAACATGGGGATGGAGCAGCGGCAAAAAAACTGATGCTCTATGACGTCCCGGAAATCCGAACGCGAGGTTGTGAATGGCGGCAATGGACGATAGTCAACTGCTCGAACGCTTGCTGGCAGGCGAACAACGGGCTTACAAGGAGTTGGTCAGCACCTACCAGAGCGCGATGCGCGCGGTGGCCTATGCCATTGTCGGCAGCCGCCAGGCCGATGAAGCGGTCCAGGATGCCTGGCTGGCCGTGGTGCGCAACCTGGCGGGCTTCCAGGGACGCTCCAGTCTCAAGACCTGGCTGTTGACCATCACCGCCAACGCGGCGAAGAATCGCTACAAGCAGAACCGCCGCGAAGTGCTGCTCGATGACCTGCCGTCGCCCCACGGCACCATCGGCGACGAACGCTTTGCCGCTGACGGCCACTGGGCACTGGCCCCCCACGCCTGGCATGAGGACACTCCCGAGGCCCTGCTCAGCGAGGATGAACTGCGCCAGTGCCTGGAGCACACGCTGTTGAGTTTGTCCGAGTTGCAGAGCAGTGTCTTGTTGTTGCGCGAACGCCAGGGGTTGGAGTTGGAGGAGATCTGTAATCTTCTGGGGATCTCGCTCTCCAATGTCAGGGTGCTGCTGCACAGGGCACGCTTGAAAGTTTTCGCGACCGTGGAGCATTTTGAGGAGACCGGCGAATGCTGACCTGCAAGGAACAAGTGGCACGTTCCAGCGACTATCTCGATGGCCAGCTGAGCTTTCGGGAGCGCCTGATGGTGCGCCATCACTTGATGTTCTGCCCCAACTGCCGGCGTTTTATCCGTCAGATGCGCTTGATGCAGGCCACCCTGAAGCATATGCCCGAACCGCCGGTCGAAAATCTCGAGGCCTTGTCCGCCCAGTTGGCGGCTCAGCGCCAGGATGCTGGAAAACCATAGTTCTAAAAAGCCACTATTTTTCTGCCAAAGCCCCGTAAACCGGGGCTTTGCGATTATTTGTGCCTGTCGGAAAAAGTTCCGCTGTCACAAAACCTTAATCGACCAGAAACCGCTCTGAAATAACCCCACGCCAAGATTCCCTCCCAACAAAGCAGGTCAGGCCCCGGCAATGGCTGCGCACCCGCGTGATGGCAACGGACGCCACAAATAGACCCGAAAAAGTTTGAATCCAGAGGAGCGAAACAATGAACAAGTGCACCTTGGCCCTGGCAGTGGCCGTAGGGGTTTTGTCCCAGCAGGCGTACGCCGATGGGCAAGCTGATGCGAAAGGTTTTATCGAAGGCGCTACGTCGACCCTGGGTCTGCGTAACTTCTACATCAACACCGATAACCGTAGCGGCAAGCCCGCTCAGAACCTGAACTCGGAATGGGGCCAAGGCTTCGATCTGCGCTTCAACTCTGGTTACACACAAGGTACCGTAGGTTTCGGCCTTGATGTTATTGCCCTGGAAGGTATTCGTCTGGACACCGGTGGTGGTACCAACGGCGCGAGCAAAACCTCTGCTGGCGGCACGGTATTCCCGACCGAAGCCACCAACGGCAACAATGCCAAGGCAGTCAATGATTTCGGTAGCCTGGGCCTGACCGGTAAAGTCCGCGTTTCGCAGACCGAACTGAAGATCGGTACCCTGCTGCCGAACAACCCGGTGATCAAGTACAACGATGGTCGTCTGCTGCCACAAACCTTCACCGGTGGCCAGATCACTTCGAACGAGATCAAGGATCTGACCCTGACCCTCGGTCAGGTCGAGAAAGCCAAGGGCCGTAACTCGAGCAACGACGAAGATCTGTCGATTGCCGGTGCCAATGCCAGCTCGAACTACTCCCAGGGTACTGCGGGTCGGTTCAGCAACAAGTTCCAGTACGCCGGTGCCGACTACAAGATCACCAAAGACCTGGTCGCTTCGTACTACTTCGGCGAGCTGAAAGATTTCTACTCGCAGAACTTCCTGGGTCTGGTACACAACTGGGCCATCGGTCCGGGCGTGCTGAAAAGCGACCTGCGTTACTATCGTAGCCGCGACAACGGTGCCAACGGTAACACCTCTGCTTACTACACCACTGGTTACTTCCCTGATAACGCACCTGTGACCAAGGGCAAGGTCGATAATGACCTGTACAGCTACCTGGCCCTGTACTCGGTTTCCGGTCACACCTTCGGCGCTGGTTATCAGTACACCAAAGGCGACAGCGACTTCCCATGGTTGAACCAGGGTGACGGCTCGTCCAACAGCACCATCACCGACATGCAGATCCAGAAGTTCGCCCGTGCTGGCGAGCGTACCTGGCAAGCTCGTTACGCCTATGACTTTGCCAAGGTCGGCGTACCTGGCCTGACCGCCGGTATCATCTACCTGCATGGCGACAATATTCAGAACACCGCAGGCAACCAGAGCGAGTGGGAACGCGATATCAGCCTGTCCTACGTGATTCCTGAAGGCCCCCTCAAGAACCTCGGCTTCGCCTGGAAAAACGCCATGTGGCGTACCAACACCATTGTTGCCTCCAGCGGCGACCAGGACGAAAACCGTCTGATCGTCAGCTACTCGATTCCACTGTTGTAAGCTCCGCTCTTTTGGCGCCCCGCTCGACGCTCTGTCGCGCGGGGCGTTTTTTTGTCTGGCTTTTGGACGCGCCCAGGGGTTCTGTCCGTGCGCGATACCTGCCCTCAAAGCCCTCGGTCGAACAGCCCGGCCGCTGTTCTGTAACCTTCTGGAATGGTGTTCCCAGGCGACTTTCAAGTCCAATGAAATAGTTTTTAAGATTCCCTTCCCGGCGGACTTTCAGACCGCTATCGGTTTTCCGTTCTACCTGTCGCCCTTCCTGCCACACATGCGCGATACTCGCTCTGCATGTTGCACCTGCCTGGGGATATCGATGCCGTTACAACGTCTGCAAAGCCTTTCTGAGGTCGCTGCCGAGCAATGGGATGCGCTGGTACCCGACGGCCAGCCATTCCTCAGCCATGGGTTCCTGAGTGCCTTGGAAGACAGCGGCAGCCTCGGTCCGCACTCGGGCTGGCAGCCGGAGCATCTGTTGCATGTGGAGGACGGTCGTCTGCTGGCGGCCCTGCCGAGTTATCGCAAATGGCATTCCTATGGCGAATATGTGTTCGATCACGGCTGGGCCGAGGCCTGCGAGCGCGCGGGCATCGCCTACTACCCCAAGCTGTTGACCGCCGTACCGTTCAGTCCGGTGGGCGGCGCGCGATTGCTGGCGGCCAAGGCCGAGGACGGTTTCGAGTTGCTGGCCGCCTTGCCGGGTTATCTGGAGATCGAAGAGCTTTCCAGCGCCCATATCAACTTCACCGATGCCCTGGCCGATGCCGCCCTGGGCGAACAACCCGGCTGGCTGCTGCGTTACGGTTGCCAGTTTCATTGGCAGAACCGCGGCTACCGGGATTTCCAGGACTTCCTCGATACCCTGAGTTCGCGCAAGCGCAAGCAGATGCGCAAGGAGCGCGAGCAGGTCGCCGGACAGGGCTTCGATTTCCAATGGCTGGAAGGGCGCGAGTTGAGCGAGGCCCAGTGGGACTTCGTCTACGCCTGTTATGCCAATACCTATGCGGTGCGACGCCAGACGCCCTACCTGACCCGGGAATTCTTCAGCCTGCTGGCCGAGCGCATGCCCGAGTCGATCCGCGTGGTCCTGGCCAAGCAGGGCGGGCGGCCCGTGGCGATGGCTTTCAGCCTGATCGGCGGCGACAGTTTCTACGGACGTTACTGGGGCTGTCTGGCGGAGTTCGACCGGCTGCATTTCGAGACCTGCTTCTACCAGGGCATGGACTACGCCATCGCCCAGGGTTTGCAACGCTTCGATGCCGGTGCCCAGGGCGAGCACAAGTTGATTCGCGGTTTCGAGCCGGTGATCACCCACTCCTGGCATTACCTGCGTCATCCGGGGTTGCGCACGGCGGTGAAGGATTTCCTTGCACAGGAACGGGTGGGCATTCTGGCCTATGCCGAAGAGGCGAAGGCGGCACTGCCTTACCGGCAGGCCTGATGGGGCAACCGCCCCCTTCCGGGGGCGACGGTGACGTTCAATCGATACCGACAAACCCGCCGGTCTGGTGCTGCCACAGGCGTGCATATAGGCCGCCATGGGCCAACAGCTCGGCATGACTGCCGGTTTCGGCGATCCGGCCATTTTCCAGGACCACCAGGCGGTCCATGCGGGCAATGGTCGACAGACGGTGGGCAATGGCGATCACGGTCTTGCCTTCCATCAGGGTTTCCAGGCTTTCCTGGATCGCCGCTTCCACTTCCGAATCCAGGGCCGAGGTCGCTTCGTCCATGATCAGGATCGGCGCGTCCTTGAGCAGGACCCGGGCAATCGCGACGCGCTGGCGCTGGCCACCGGAGAGTTTCACCCCGCGCTCGCCGACATGGGCGTCGAAGCCGGTGCGGCCCTCGGCATCCGACAACAGCGGGATGAACTCATCGGCCCGGGCCTTGCGCACCGCCTCCCAGAGTTCGGCGTCGCTGGCATCGGGTTTGCCGTAGAGCAGGTTGTCGCGGATCGAACGGTGCAGCAGCGAAGTGTCCTGGGTAATCATGCCGATGCGTTCGCGCAGGCTTTCCTGGGCGACTTCGGCAATGTCCTGGCCATCCACCAGGATCCGCCCGCCTTGCAGGTCATAGAGCCGCAGCAGCAGGTTGACCAGGGTCGACTTGCCGGCCCCCGACGGACCGATCAGGCCGATTTTCTCCCCGGGACGAATCGTCAGGTTGAGGTCGCTGATCACCCCGCTGCGTTTGCCGTAGTGGAAGTCCACATGCTCGAAGCGCACCTCGCCCTGGGTGACCCGCAGGCGCGGCGCCTGCTCGCGGTCGGTGACGCTGACCGGTTGGGCGATGGTCTGCAGACCGTCCTGGACCATGCCGATATTTTCGAAAATGCCGTTGACCACCCACATGATCCAACCGGACATGTTGACGATACGGATCACCAGTCCGGTGGCCAGGGCAATGGCGCCGACCGAGATCAGCGACTGGGTCCACAGCCACAGCGCGAGGCCCGTGGTGGTGACGATCAGCAGGCCGTTGAGGCTGGTGATGACGACGTCCATGCTGGTCACCACGCGGGCCGCCAGTTGGGTTTTTTCGGTCTGCTCCACCAGGGCATCACGGGCGTATTGCTGCTCGAAACGGGTGTGGGCAAACAGCTTCAGGGTGGTGATGTTGGTGTAGCCGTCGACGATCCGGCCCATGAGTTTGGAACGGGCTTCGGAGGAAATCACCGAGCGCGCCTTCACCCGTGGCACGAAGTAGTACAGCGCGCCGATGTAGCAGGCGATCCAGATCAGCAGCGGGATCATCAGGCGCCAGTCCGCTTCGACGAACAGCACCAGGGAGCTGATGACGTAGATCAGCACATGCCAGATGGCATCGACGGCCTGGACGGCGGAGTCACGCAGCGAGTTGCCGGTCTGCATGATGCGCTGGGCGATGCGTCCGGCGAAATCGTTCTGGAAGAAGTTGAGGCTCTGCCTGAGTACATAGCTGTGGTTTTGCCAGCGAATCAGGCTGGTCATGCCCGGGCTGATGGTCTGGTGCACCAGCAGGTCGTGCAGGCCGAAGAAGATCGGCCGCAGGATCAGGGCGACCACGGCCATCCACAGCAGTTCGCGGCCATGGACCTGGAAGAATTCGGTATTGGGCGTGCCCTGGGCCAGGTCGATGATCCGGCTCAGGTAGCTGAACAGCGCCACTTCGATCAGCGCGGCGAACAAGCCGACGATCAACAGTGCGGCGAAGCTTGGCCAGACCTGGCGCAGGTAATACAGGTAGAAGGGCAGGACAGTGTTTGGCGGAGCGGCAGTGGGGGCGTCGCGGAAAATATCGATCAGTTGTTCAAAACGACGATAGAGCATGGGTTCTGACGCCCGTCAGGCGGGCTCTCCTTGAAGATGAAGCGGCGCAAGCCACGGGCATCCGGCCTGAAGCTTGCGCCTGCCATTAGTCGATCCGTTTGGCCGACTTGATATACACCGGGTCCGACGGCACGTCCGACATGCCCTGCTTGGTGGTGGTCGGTGAGTTGACGATGATATCGACCACCTCCATGCCCTTGACCACCTTGGCGAAGACCGCATAGCCGGCGTCACGGCCCGGGTCGAGGAAGTCATTGTCCTTCACGTTGATGAAGAATTGGCTGGTGGCCGAGTTCGGGTCCGAGGTCCGCGCCATCGACAAGCTGCCGCGCACGTTGTGCAGGCCGTTGCTGGCTTCGTTCTTGATCGGCGCCTGGGTCGGCTTCTGCGACATTTGCGCGGTGAAACCGCCGCCCTGGACCATGAAGCCCGGAATCACCCGGTGGAAGATGGTGTTGTTATAGAAACCACTGTCCACGTAGGCGAGGAAGTTCTTGGTGCTGATCGGCGCATGCACCGGGTCCAGCTCGATTTCAATGGTGCCGTTGGTGGTCACCAGTTCCACATGGGGCGCCTTGGCGGCATCGGTGGCGGCCATCAGGTTGGCGGCAAAGAGGACGGAGCCGGTGAACAGGGCGATTTTTTTCAGCATGGTTCAGTGATCCTGGGTGGTGGTTTCGACTGCGGTTAGAAACTCAAGCAGGGTTTGGTTGAAGACCTGGGGTTGATCCAGCGGCGTGGCGTGGCGTGAGTCGGCGATCACCACCAGACGCGCATCGGGAATCAGTTTGACATAGCTTTCCTTCAACGCGACCGGTGTGTAGTCATGGTCGGCGCTGACGATCAGGGTTGGACAGGCAATCCGTGAAAGTTGTTCCTGGACACCCCAGCCGACGATGGCGTCGAAGCTGGCGAGATAAGCACGTTTGTCGTTTCTTGCCCAGCGCTCGGTCATCTCGCGCCGCAATTCTGCCTGCTCGGGTTTTGGGAACAGCATCACGCTCAAGGCCTTGCCGATGCGCTTCGGACCCAGCAGCCGGGCCAGGCTCCAGCGCTTGGCCCATTGCAGGTAGTCGCCGGGCTTGCGGACCTTGACTTCGGGCGCGCTGTTAACCACGCACAAGCTCTTGAACATTTGCGGCTGATCCACTGCCAGTTGGAAACTGATCATCCCGCCCATGGACAGGCCCACCAGGTGCGGAGGGTCCAGTTTCAGGTGTTCGATCAGGGCCGTTACATCGGCGCTGAACCCAGCGATGCTGTAGCGCTGGCGAGGCTTGTCGGAGCGACCGTGGCCGCGCATGTCCATGACGATTACCCGGTGCTGCTCTGACAATGCCGGTATCTGCATTTCCCAGTCGAGGGTGCTGGACCCCAGGCCATGTATCAACAGCACCGGTGTGCCCTGGCCGTATTCCTCATAGTGCAGCGTACAACCTTCGTGTTCGAAATAGGCCATCGGTCAACGTCCTGTCAGGCTTGCTGGGGAGCAGCGAAGGGGGCGTCCAGCGGCGCGGTGTCGAAGGTGCGCAGCAGTTCGATGAGAATCTGCGTGGCCGGCCCCAGGGGTTTGTCCTTGTTCGAGTACAGATAGAACGTCGGATGGCGGCTGCCGCCCTGATCCAACGGTAGCACCTTGAGCAGACCTTCCCGGATTTCCCGTTCGATCATGTGCCGCGGCAGCCAGGCAAAGCCCAGGCCGTTGCCGATAAAGGTGGCGGCGGTGGCCAGGCTGCCGACGGTCCAGCGCTGCTCGGCACCGAGCCAGCCGACATCGCGCGGTTGCTGGCGGCCGGAGTCACGGATCACCACCTGCAGCTGGCTTTCCAGGTCCTGGAAGGTCAAGGTGCGTTGCAGGCGGTGCAGGGCGTGTTCCGGGTGGGCGACGGCGACGAATTCCACCGCACTCATCTCGGTGCCCAGGTAACCGGGGATATTGAAGCCACTGATGGCCAGGTCCGCGACGCCTTCGAGGAGGACTTCCTCCACCCCCGACAGCACTTCTTCGCGCAGGCGCACCCGGCAACCGCGGCTTTGCGGCATGAACGCGGTCAGCGCCCGGACCAGACGGGCATTGGGGTAGGCGGCGTCCACCACCAGGCGCACTTCGGCTTCCCAGCCCTGCTCCATATGGTGGGCCAGGTCTTCCAGCTGGCTGGCCTGTTTCACCAGTTGCCGGGAGCGCCGCAGCAGCACGCCGCCGGCCTCGGTGAGCACGGCTTTGCGCCCATCGATGCGCAACAGTGGCACCCCGAGCTGATCCTGCATGCGGGCCACGGTATAGCTGACGGACGACTGCGAACGATGCAGGGCTTCGGCGGCCTGGGCGAAGCCGCCGTGATCGACCACGGCCTGCAGCGTTCGCCATTGATCAAGGGTCACGCGTGGCGCTTTCAAGTTGGGTTCCTCTTGTCCTAAGCTGGCGGTCCCTAATGGAGACCGCCGAATGAGAAAAATCTGTTGTGTGTTGCTGGCCATGCTGCCCTTGACGGCATTCGCCTATCCCATCGAGGTCGAAAAACAACTCAACGGCCTGAGCATCGACTACACGACCTTCGATACCGATACGGATATCGGTTCCATCCAGGTGAACAACTACGGGAAAACCGACGCGTTGTGCACCGTGGTGTTCCGTAACGGCCCCGAGGCCCCACGGACCCGCAAGCTCGATCTGCCGGCCGGGAAGAGCAAGAATGCCAGCGCCAAATTCACCCGCAGCATCATCCGGTTGAGCCTGGGACTGACTTGCGTAGCGAAATGACCCTCCAGGAGCATTCTGCCAAGCATGCTCCGCCTATCAACAAATTTATAGATAGGTTGTAGTCATTTTTTCGGCTTTTTTATCGGCTAAGTGCTGTTTAATCTTCACTCCATCGACTTACAGCCCCTAGCGATGGAGCCTACATCCCATGTCCCGCGTACTGATCATCGAAAGCAGCGCCCGCCAGCAAGACTCGGTTTCCCGCCAGTTGACCCAGCAATTCATCGGTCAATGGCAAGCCGCTCACCCGGCCGATCCGATCACTGTCCGTGATCTGGCAACCGATCCGGTGCCGCATCTGGACAGCCACCTGCTGGGCGGCTGGATGAAACCCGTCGAGCAACGTACGGCCATCGAGAAGGCGGCGCTGGAGCGCTCCAACCAGCTGACCGACGAGCTGCTGGCGGCGGACGTGCTGGTGCTGGCCGCGCCGATGTACAACTTCGCGATCCCGAGCACCCTCAAGGCCTGGCTCGACCATGTGCTGCGGGCCGGCCTGACCTTCAAGTACACCGACACCGGCCCGCAAGGGCTGCTGGTCGGCAAGCGAGCCTATGTCCTGACCGCGCGCGGCGGGTTGTATGCCGGTGGCACCAACGATCATCAGGAACCCTACCTGCGCCAGGTGCTGGCGTTTATCGGTATCCACGACGTCACCTTCATTCATGCCGAAGGCCTGAACATGGGCGGCGACTTCCAGGAAAAAGGCCTGAACCAGGCCAAGGCGCGGATTGCCCAAGTTGCTTGAGGGCTTAATGTTCAGCTAATCGCCGATTGTTTTAGTAGCAACAGTTCTTCAAGTAACCCCTTCAAGTTGTACGCGCAGAACCTCCCTTTGCACTGGTTGCTCCCTGAGTGCATGCAACCCGATCCGGCCGCCCAGCCCGATCGGGTTTTTTTTCGCCTCGGATTCCTTGTGCGGCAGAAAGTCGCTAAGGTCGCGGCCATTCGATGGCAGGCCCGTTCATTTTGTGGGATGGGCGGCAATATGTGAGGGCTTATGGGTTATCTACTTTTCGTCACGCTGCTCCAGGCGTTTTCCTTCAGCCTGATCGGTGAATACCTGGCCGGTCATGTCGACAGCTACTTTGCCGTGCTGGTGCGGGTGCTGCTGGCCGGGCTGGTGTTCATTCCCTTGACCCGCTGGCGCCAGGTGGAGCCGGCGTTCATGCGCGGCATGCTGCTGATCGGCGCCTTGCAGTTCGGCGTCACCTACGTCTGCCTGTACCTGAGCTTCCGGGTGCTGACGGTGCCGGAGGTGCTGCTGTTCACCATCCTTACACCGTTGCACGTGACCCTGATCGAAGATGCCTTGAACCGACGCTTCAATCCCTGGGCCTTGCTCGCGGCACTGGTGGCGGTGGCCGGTGCGGCGGTGATCCGCTACGACCGGATCAATCCGGATTTCTTCATGGGCTTCCTGCTGCTGCAATTGGCCAACTTCACCTATGCCGCCGGACAGGTGCTCTACAAGCACCTGGTGGCGCGTCATCCCAGCGACCTGCCGCATTACCGGCGTTTCGGCTATTTCTACCTGGGCGCGCTGGCGGTGGCATTGCCGGCGTTCCTGTTGTTCGGCAAGACTAATTACCTGCCCGAGGGGCCGCTGCAATGGGGCGTGCTGGTGTTCCTCGGACTGGTCAGCACGGCGCTGGGGATGTACTGGTGGAACAAGGGCGCGTGCCTGGTCAATGGCGCCACGCTGGCGGTGATGAACAACCTGCATGTGCCGGTGGGGCTGCTGATCAACCTGTTGATCTGGAACCAGCATGAACCCTTGGGGCGATTGTTCTTCGGCGGCCTGGTGATTCTTGCGGCAGTCTGGATCAGCCGCCTGGGCGCGCGTCCGCTCAAAGCCTAGAGCGCGTGCTCCTGCGGCTCGGGAATATGGCTGGCGCCCAACAGCGCCGGCAACATCCCGACCCGCAGGTCGTTGCCGCTCGGCTGCTGGTACAGGCTCAGGCCGAACTCCGGCAGCACCGCCAGCAGGTAATCGAAAATATCCCCCTGGATACGTTCGTAGTCGGCCCAGGCGGTGGTGGAGGTGAAGCAGTAGATCTCCAGCGGTACACCCTGGGCCGTGGTCTGCATCTGGCGGACCATGCAGGTCATGTCCGGCTGTACTTCCGGATGACTCTTCAGATACGCCAGGGCGTAGGCGCGAAAGGTCCCCAGGTTGGTCATGCGTCGACGGTTCGCCGCCATCGCCGCGACATTGCCCTGGGCTTCGTTCCAGGCCTTGAGCTCGGCCTGCTTGCGAGCGATATAGTCGGTGAGCAGGCGCACCCGGCTCAGCCGCTGTTCTTCGTCATCGTGGAGGAAACGCACGGCGCCGGCGTCGATAAACAGGCTGCGCTTGATCCGCCGGCCACCGGATTGCTGCATGCCGCGCCAGTTGCGGAACGACTCGGACATCAGCCGCCAGGTCGGGATCGAGACGATGGTCTTGTCGAAATTCTGCACCTTGACCGTGTGCAGGGTGATGTCCACCACATCGCCGTCGGCGCCGACCTGGGGCATCTCGATCCAGTCGCCGACCCGCAGCATGTCGTTGCTGGTCAACTGCACGCTGGCGACGAAGGACAGCAGGGTGTCCTTGTAGACCAACAGGATCACCGCCGACATGGCGCCCAGGCCCGAGAGCAGCAACAGCGGCGAACGGTCGATCAGCGTGGCGACGATCACAATGGCGCCGAATACGAACAGCACCATCTTCGCCAACTGCACATAACCCTTGATCGAGCGCGTGCGCGCATGTTCGGTGCGTGCGTAGATATCCAGCAGGGCATTGAGCAGGGCGCTCATGGCCAGTACCTGGAACAGGAAGGTAAAGGCCAGCGCGACATTGCCGAAGAAGATCAGGCCGTTCTTGCTCAGTTCCGGTACCAGGTGCAGGCCGAACTGGATCACCAGCGAGGGCGTGGTCTGCGCCAGGCGATGGAAGACCTTGTTCTGCAGCAGGTCATTGACCCAGTGCAGCGCCGGCTGGCGCCCGAGCAGACGGGCGGTATGCAGGATCACATAACGCGCCACCCGGCCGAGCACCAGCGCCACGATCAGCAACAAGGCCAGGCCCAGCCCGGTTTGCAGCAGGGGATGTTGATCGAGGGCGCTGAAAAAGTCCTGGGCGCGCAGCCAGAGCTGTTTGATATCCATGGGGGATGACGAATCTTCTGAAGGAAATAACTGGGGGATTAGAGCATTTAACACTTCAAAGATGACTGTTACAGACAAATCCACTCACAAAAACAGAGCTGTTTGTCGCGCTTTTCACAAAGAAACTCGGCCTCGGCGCTCGAAACCGTTACCCTATGCCGCTGATATTTTGTATTTCTTCGAGGTAGCACCCGTGTTTTCCGAATTCGCCCTGCACGAACGCCTGCTCAAAGCCGTGGCCGAGCTTAAATTTGTCGAGCCTACGCCCGTGCAGGCCGCGGCCATTCCACTGGCGTTGCAGGGGCGTGACCTGCGGGTGACGGCGCAAACGGGTAGTGGCAAGACCGCCGCGTTCGTCCTGCCGATCCTCAATCGCCTGATCGGCCCGGCCAAGGTTCGCGTCAGCATCAAGACCCTGATCCTGCTGCCGACCCGTGAGCTGGCCCAGCAGACCATCAAGGAAGTCGAGCGTTTCTCCCAGTTCACTTTCATCAAGTCCGGCCTGATCACCGGTGGTGAAGACTTCAAGGTCCAGGCCGCCATGCTGCGCAAGGTGCCGGATATCCTGATCGGCACCCCGGGGCGGATGATCGAGCAACTGAACGCCGGCAACCTGGACTTGAAAGAAGTCGAAGTGCTGGTGCTCGACGAAGCCGACCGCATGCTCGACATGGGTTTTGCCGAAGACGTGCAGCGCCTGGTGGACGAATGCACCAACCGCCAGCAGACCATGCTGTTCTCCGCCACCACCGGCGGTTCCGGCCTGCGCGACATGATCGCCAAGGTCTTGAACAACCCTGAGCACCTGCAGCTCAATGCGGTCAGCCAGCTGAACGACACCACGCGCCAGCAGATCATCACCGCCGACCACAACCAGCATAAAGAGCAGATCCTCAACTGGTTGCTGGCCAACGAGACCTATCAGAAAGCCATTGTCTTCACCAACACCCGGGCCATGGCCGACCGTATCTACGGCCGCCTGGTGGCTCAGGAATACAAGGCTTTCGTCCTGCACGGCGAGAAGGACCAGAAGGACCGCAAGCTGGCCATCGACCGCCTGAAGCAGGGTGGGGTGAAGATCCTCGTGGCCACCGACGTCGCCGCTCGCGGCCTGGACGTGGACGGCCTGGACATGGTGATCAACTTCGATATGCCGCGCAGCGGCGACGAATACGTGCACCGTATCGGTCGGACCGGGCGTGCCGGTAACGACGGCCTGGCGATCTCGCTGATCTGCCATGGCGACTGGAACCTGATGTCGAGCATCGAGCGCTACCTCAAGCAGAGCTTCGAGCGCCGCACCATCAAGGAAGTCAAGGGCACCTATGGCGGGCCGAAGAAGGTCAAGGCTTCGGGCAAGGCTGTCGGCGTGAAGAAGAAAAAGACCGACGCCAAGGGCGACAAGAAGAAGTCGGCCGCCAAGGCACCGACCAAACGCAAGATCGCCAACCGGCCGAAGACCGATGCCCTGTCGTTGGTCAGCAAGGACGGCATGGCGCCGCTCAAGCGCCGCAAGCCGGAAGCCCCGGCTGCCGAATAACCCGCTATCGGTTGCGTGAAAACGCAGTGAAGCGGTTGCTCTCCCACCAATGCCCCGACTTGTCGGGGCATTGGCGTTTTTGTGGGGCGATGCTTGCGCAGCTGCCCTTCAAATAGTGAAGGGCGGTAGTGGCACTTTGCTAAAAAACGGCAGTCAGATGGGAACTTCAACAACGACGCTCTGGTATTATTTCGCGCTCACGTTGGCAGGATGATGGAGCCCTGGAAGGCTCCGTATAGGGAATATGCTCATGAACTACCTCGAACGCTCCATGTCTGCCTTGCGCTCCATCGGCATCACTTTCCCGGACCAGAATGCTCCCGTGCTGGCACTGCTGGACCAGGTGTCGGTGTATGACGCCACCCGCGTCACCGCCATCGCCGCCACGCTGCAACAGTCCACGGTGTTCAATGCCGTGGTCCGCGACAAGTTGCAGAGCATGGACGTCAGCACCCGTTATGCCGATATCGCCGCCAGCTTCGATTCGATCCAGGCCGATGCCCGGCAGATGATGGAATGGATGGCCGACGGCAAGCTGCAGTTCTCCGAGCGCATCCAACTGGGCTGGATGAATATGCGCCGCGGTTCGATCCCGGATCGCTTCGAGAGCATTCGCAAGAACTACCTGGATGTGGCGAAGTCGGCCAATGAGCAGATACAGCTGGAAACCCTGATTCTCGAAGCCTATCAGGACTATCGCCTGGCGATGAAAACGGCCGAGATAGATGCCTGCGAAGTGCAGAAAATCGCCCAGGCGAAGATGGATAGCGGGCGCCAGGGCCTGACCGAGGCTGGCGCGGCCCTGGAGGGTGCCGAGCTGGAAGCGACCGAACGGGCCAAGCTCGAACTGGCACGGGATGTCGCCTTGCGCGACCTGCAGGACGAGGACAAGCGTTACCAGATCATCACCGATATCGCCGATCAGTTGAAGACCGCCTACAACGCGGCCGAGCTGGTGTTTGCGCGCCTGAGCCAGTACCACAGCGTCAAAGAGCGGCTGTACCAGCGTGCCGTGAGCTTTTTCGCCACCAACGAAATCGTCCTGACCGGCCTGGCGGCGGGCTTTACCTCGTCTGGCGGGCTGGCCGAGGTGACCAACACCCTGAATGCGATGAACCAGGGGATCAACTCCAGCCTGGAGATCCAGGCCAAGGTCGGCGGCGAGCAGTTGAATGCAGCGTTGAAGGCCGGCTATGGCTCGACCCTGAAGGCCAGTTCGGTCAAGGCCCTGGCCGATGCCGTGGTGGATTTCCAGGCCAGCAGCCTGAGCCTGATCCAGGAGTTGCGCAAGGAGTCTTCCGCGGCGGCGGCGGAAATCGAGTCGATCACCGAGGACAGCAAGCGTCGCTTCAGCGCGCTCCTGCAAAAGGGGATCTGAAGTGAGCAACGTTGTTTCCCTCACCGAGCAGATGGGGGCCATGGCGCTGATCGACGAGATGCGTTTCAGCCAGGCCGAACTGCAGAAACAGCTGGACCTCCCCAAGCATCGCCTGCGGGTGGCAGAGCAGATTCGTGAGTTTTACCGGGCCAAGGGCATCGAGGTGGAGGATGCCCTGGTCGAAGAGGGCGTTCGCAACTTCTTCGCCAACCGCCTGACGTATCAGGCTCCGGCAACTTTCGGCTCGATGACCCGGCTGCTGGCACGGGTCTATATCACTCGTGGACGCTGGCTGCTGCCTACGGTAGGTGTCCTGGGAGTTGGGTTGTGGGTGCTGTTGGTTGCGCCGTCGGTCTCGGAGTTTTCTGCTCAGGCGTCGCTGAGCGCAGCACAGGGTCGAGTGGATGAGGCTAGGGCGCTGGTTGCAAGCCATGCCGGGCAGCGTGAGCAGTTGGAAAAGCGTGTCTCCACGCTGAAGGCCGATGGGCTTGTGGCGAATTTGCCGGCGGCGCGGCAGGTATTTGAACAGACCGGGCCGGTGCTGGAGACCGCGCGTGCAGCAGAACGGATCACGCTGCCGGTGCACGTCACGGAACAGAGTTACAAAGAGGACTCCAAGCTGGCCGCCTCGGCGGTCAAGAGCCTGAAGAAGGACAGTGCCGACATGAAGGCACTGGCGACTCAGCTGGATACGCTGAGCGCGCAAACGGACACGATCAGGCCCTGGTTGACGAAGCTGCAGGATGCGCAGGAACAAGTGCGCAAGATGGGCTTGAGCAACGCCGATGCCGGGCAGTTCCAACCGCTGTTTGCCAAGGTCGATCAGGCCGTCAAGGTCATGGATGCGACGGCCGCCGAACAGGGATTGAAGGAGGTTGAGCAACTGCGGGCGATAGCGGCGACACCCTTGACCCTGGAAGTGGTCAGCCGTACCGGCGAGAAGTCGATGGTTGAGCGCAATTTCGATCCGACCGGGGGCAAGTCCTGGTACCTGCTGGCCGAGGCGCTCGACGCCTCGGGCAATGTCGTCCCGTTGCCCATCACCAGTGTCGAGACCGGGGAGCGGCGTTATGCCTCGATATTTGGCGTGCGGGTCAATCAGGCCACCTACCAGGCGGCCAAGAATGACAAGCAGGCGGATGGCCTTGTCGATGATCGCCTGATGGGGAAAAAGGCGGCCAACTCGCTGTCCTTTACGTTCGTCAAAGGACCG
Organism: Pseudomonas sp. MWU12-2319; assembly: GCF_023242525.1. Taxonomy (NCBI): domain Bacteria; kingdom Pseudomonadati; phylum Pseudomonadota; class Gammaproteobacteria; order Pseudomonadales; family Pseudomonadaceae; genus Pseudomonas; species Pseudomonas sp. MWU12-2319. The sequence goes on along the minus strand of NZ_JALJES010000005.1, from coordinate 109,276 downwards.
GTCAAAACCAAACCTGATTACATCCTGGAGTGGTAATGAACGCGAGCCGCATAGAAGCTTCCATCCGCGACAACTCCCGGAACCTGGAGGCACAGCTGCGCCAACTGCAGCTCGAGTTGTCCGCTGCCCACGATCAGGAGTTGCGCCTGCAGCAGGGGCTCGGCAACGCCTTTCCGCATATCGCCAATTATCAGCTGTCCGGCGGTGCCCCGCTGTCTGTCGAGGTTCAGCGTTTGCTCGACCAGCGCGAGCAGGCGGAGGCCGCTTTGCGTCAGGAGCTGGCGCAGGTGGAGGAGGGCATTGCCGGGCAGTTGCAGGTGATCTCGGGCTTGGCCGAGGCGCTTGAGACCCAGGTGGCGGACCTTGATCAGCAAGTCGAGCAGGACCTCCGGGACCAGCAGCAGGCCGCCTTGATCAGCGAGGCCGACGAGCAGTCCTACAAGGAACTGCGCGATGAATGTCGGCTCAAGCTCCAGGCATTCCAGGCCGACCCGCTTTATGTCTATCTGCGCGACCGCGGATTCGGTACCGAGGGTTATGTCGGTCGGTTTGTCTGGCGCGGGCTGGACCGTTGGGTGGCGCGACTGTGCAATTTCACCCAGAACAGTGCCGCCGAGCGCACGCTGCTGGCCATGCAGCGGGCCAATGAAGCAGTTGGCAAGGAGCGTCAGGCAAATCGGGCGGCCCAGGAGGCCGAGCGCGCGCGGCTGCATCAACGTGCCCTGTCCGCCAGCGATCTGCCGGTCTTGCAAGAGCGTCAGCGGCAAGCGCAGCAGGCGCTGGAAGCGGGCAAGGCGCAGGCCAATGCGCTCCATCAGCGCCTGGCGCCCTACGTCAGCAAGCGTGACGAGGGTTTCGCCAAGGCCTCCGAGCTGTTGTCCCGGCAACTGGCCGAGATGAATGACCTGACCCTGGAGCACCTGGCCGGACAGACCCAGGGTGCGCAGGATGACGAGCTGGTGCGCAGGGTACGTGATCTGCGCGCTGAGCTGGAGGTGTTGCGGTTGCGCGTGCCTTCTCTGGAGCGGCAGTGCCGGGACGCCGAGGCCAGCTATGAGCTGGCCAAGCAACTGGAGCGTACGTTGCAGTCAGGGGGACTCATCAGTTCCCGCTACGACTATCAGAACGTGGATCTTGATGGCTTGCTCGTCGGGTTCATGCGGGGCGCCCTGTCGCTCTCCCAGGTGGTGAGTGAGGTGGACAATAACCGCGAGTTCATCAGGGTTGCTCCCAGCCCGAGCAGCAGTGCCCGTTCGAGCAGCAGTCGGAGCCGCGGTTCGCACAGCAGTTCGGGCAGCTTCTTTGGGGGCGGTTCGTCGGGCGGTTCCAGTTCCGCTAGCTCGTCCGGTTCTTCCAGCTCAGGGAGTGGCGGCGGGTTCTCCACCAGCGACAGTCTCTAGATCGAAAGGTCTGACGGAACAAGGACGGGGCAGCGCAGGCTGCCCCGTGTCGTTTCTCCCGGGCTCGATCGGCCAGGCGTCGGGCGGTTTCCGCCCAATGGTCATCCGTGGGTGCAAACCGGCTGAACCGTCATGGCCGACACTACTCTATCCTTATGCAGGGCTTCTCACTCTCACACGTGAAGGGTTAATCAGGATGACGACTTACAACTGGGAACTGATCGAACGTTTGCTCCATGAGGTGCAGAACAGCGCCGGTCATAGCTTCGCCCCCCGGGCCTACGCCGAGGAGCACGCCACGGCCCAGGCCGCGCAGGGACAGGCGACGGGCAATCTCGATGACCTGAAGGTGCTGGCGGCCGATTACGAACGGCTGCTGCTCAAGCACGACTATATCGAGAGCCGCCCGGAGGACGAGGGCGGTAATGGCGAGAACTTTATCCTTACGCCGCGTGGCTCTGCCCTGTTGAGCCTGCTTGACAGCAGCATTCCCGGCAACGATCACCCTTTGCAGGTACTCGACGAGCAGGTTGATGCGCTGGACCCGGCCACCTTCGATCAGTTGGCCGCCAAGGTGCAGATCGCCTGAGCCCTGGGCCAACAGACGACGGCTTTTGCTCAACCGCCCTGAGCGGTTTTCAGGCATTTGAGCTGCGAGAAGTCCTGGCGCATTTCGTCGATCTTCTTCAGTAGCCGCGTCCGTTGGTCGGCGTTGCTCTCGGCCATCAGCGCCACCAGCAGGCTGCGGGTGGCCTGCTCCGCACGCTCGTGGGCCTGGCGGTACTCGGTGGTCCACAGGCTGTCCTGATCTTGCAGCAGCTGTTCGATCCGTTGCGGGAAGTCCGCGCGCTGGCGCTGTTCGACCGCCTCGCTCAATTGCATCTGCCAGTTCATCCGGTTGGCCACCCATAGCCGGTTCTGTTCCCCGAGGCTGGTGGACCAGGTGGTGATGCGCTGTTGCTGGCTCAGGCTCAATGGCCCCAGCCAGCCCTTGAGGCGCTTGCTCATGCGCTCGGCGCGGTCGCGGATCTGTTCGTCGACGGGCGGGGTCACGTACTCCGCTCGATGTTCACGCTGATCCTTGGCAAAAGCCTGGCTCATCTCGCTTACCTGTTGATCGCTCAGGCCCCGCAGCAACTCGACCGCCGAGGGCGTGACGGTGCGCGTGACCTGGGCAATCGCCTGGCGGGCCTCGGCGGTGCGGGCCTGCACGTTGGCATCGGTGACCTGACGGGTTTCGACCATCTGCTGCACGCGCTCGAGCCAGTCCAGGTAGTCCGGCAGTTGCGTGGTGCAATGCCAGTGCAGGTGCTCCTTGAGGCGTTCGCGGAACCAGTCTTTCTGCCCGCGGTTCATGTCCACGTAGTCGCCGAGGGTCCAGGGAATGATCACATCGAGGTTGCGGTAGGCCAGGCCTGCCCGCGAGCAGGCGCCGATGGTCAGGCTCAGGAGCAGCAACCAGAAGAGGGAGGTCAGCCGGTACGACATGGATGAATCCTGATGGGGACATCTCTCCATGGAACGCTTCTGCGGCCAGTGGTTCAACCGCTCAATGGTTTCCATCGATGACCATGGCGGCTGATACGGGCGCAAGGGGACTTGTGCACGGGTGATCGGCGCGGTATCTGCAATGGGGGCGGGAGTGTTGCTTCAGCCCTGCGCCTTGAGGTTCAAAGCGCAGAGTGGCTTGGGTGTTGCGCGGGGGGAATTACTTTTTGCCGAGGGTGATCTGTTTCGACGGGCCGAAAGTCTGGCCGCTGACGCCTTTGGCAATTTGCTGGATCTCGCCGCCGGATTTCAGGAAAGCCGCAATTTGCTCGTTGATCGAATCGCTGGTTTCAACGGCTGGAGCGGGCTTTGCTTTGCTGTTCGATGCTTTTACGCGCATGGCGGCCATTAACCTGTGTAGATATTAACTGGATCGATTATTCTACCTGAAAGACTTGACAATTGCTTGATAAATATCCAGGGCAAAGGTAGTGGGGTGTTCGCCAAGACGTGGTGGGGGCCTTGTTATTATTGGCTAAGCTACTGTTTTGACTCGTAACCCGGCCTCGATATTTTCCACGCGAGGGTCGAATTTCGAGGGCGAGCACAGTCGTCGGTCTGACGAACGGACCTGTTTCTGTCGGCAACCCCTTGAAAATCAAGCCTTGCAGCGGGCTTTTCAGCCGGGGGCAAGGGCTGTGAAACAGCGTCGTCAAACTCGGGTAGAATGCCAGCCACGCAATGAGGGTATTGGAAATGGCTTTAGTCGGGCGTTATAACAGCTTGCAAGTGGTTAAACACACTAATTTCGGTTTGTATCTGGACGGCGGCGCGGACGGCGAGATTCTTCTTCCCAACCGTTATATCCCCAAGGATATTCCCAGTGAAGATGAAGACTGGCTGAATGTTTTCATTTATCTGGACAGTGCTGACAAGTTGATTGCCACCACGGAAAAACCCAAAGTTCAGGTCGGTGAGTTCGCCAGTCTCAAAGTCAAGGAAGTTAACAGTATTGGTGTGTTCCTCGATTGGGGATTGCCCAAGGATCTGCTGTTGCCGTATTCCGAAGAGAAGCGCCAGTTGAGCGCCGGCGACTATTGCGTGGTGCATGTCTATCTCGACAAGCATACCCGTCGTATTACCGCCACGGCCCGCCTGGATCGCTACCTGGACAAGACTCCGGCCAGCTACACGCCCGGACAGGAAGTCGACCTGCTGGTGGCCGAAGCCACCGACATGGGCTTCAAGGCGATCATCAACAACAAGCATTGGGGGCTGATTCACAAGAACGAAGTGTTCAAGTTCCTGCGGGCCGGCAAAGAGGAAAAGGGCTTTATCAAGGAGATCCGCGCCGACGGCAAGATCAGCCTGAGCCTGCAACCCGTCGGCGAAGAGGCTTCCGGTAGCCTGAACAGCAAGATCCTCGCCAAGTTGCGTGAAAACAACGGGGTGCTGGCGGTCAGCGACAAGAGCGATCCGACCGTGATCAGCGGTTTGTTCGGGGTCAGCAAAGGCAACTTCAAGAAAGCCATTGGCGCGCTCTACAAGCAAGGGCAGATTGTGATCCATGCCGATCGCATCGAATTGAGCTGAGTGTGGATGTTGCCCGGGCTGACGTCATCGCCGGCAAGCCAGCTCCCACAATAATCGCGTTTCAGCGTGATTCTGTAGGCGCCGGCTTGCTGGCGATGGACTGCGTAGCTGTCCTGCCTGTCGCAACCCTGCAAGGCTCAGCGTCGTACCAGGGCCACCCCGGGCGCTGCGGCCGCCACCGGCCGCAACACCACCAATCCCGCCAGTACCAGGCCGCTGCCCGCCACGATCAAGGCCGGTTGCAGGCCACCGCTGAAGTGGCTGCTCAAGGCCGCGAGCAACGGCCCGCAGAGCTGGCCGATGGCGAAACAGGCGGTCAGCCACCCGGCATTGCGATGGGTGGCGTGCGGCGCCAGTTCCCGCGAGCGCTGCATGACCAACTGCATGCAGGCGAGGAACGGCGTACCGCAGAGAATCACCCCCAGCACCAGCCCCAGGCCGCTCGACAACAGGCAGGCGAAGACCCCGGCGGCCTGCAGCCAGAGCGTCACCATCAACCAGCGACGGGTACTGTCGGGTTTGGCGCGCCGCAGGCTCACCAGCACCACGCCAAGGGCCGCGACCAAGCCGAAGCCGGGCCAGAACAGATCGGCCTGCCATTGCCCGTGGAAGCGCGCACTGGCCATCTGCGAAAGAAAGGTCGCCGGAATGATGTAGCCCAGGCCGTACAAGGCATAGACCAGGCCCAGATGACCGATGGACTGCTGTTCTGTGTCCACGATCACGGGGTCGGCCGTGGTTGTGGCCACGGGTGTGGCGCTCGGCAGCGGCAGGAAGGGCAGGATCAACAGCAACATCAGCAGGCCGACGCCAGCGTACACCAGCCACAGGGTCGACGAGTTCTCTCCCCGCAGGTTCGAGCCCAGCGCCAGCAAGCCGGTGAGCACGATGCCCAGGCCGGGACCGGCAAACACCCAGGCACCCAGGCGCGGACGGCCGACGGCATGGGCCAGCGGCTGGCTCAGGCTGGTGATCATGACCACTACCCAGGCACTCGCCACCCCGGTGCCGAAGCGCAGCAGCCAGTGTGACCAGAACCCATGGGCCCAGTACGAGGCCAGGGTCAACAGCACGCATAACCACAGGCCGGCGAGCAGGCGCAGGCGGACATGGTGCGCGCGCCGGGCGAACATGGCGTCCACCGCGCCCAGCAGGTAGCCCAGGTAATTGGCGGCGGCGATCAGGCCGCCGGCGGTCAGGTCGATCTGGCCTTCGCTGATCAGGTGCGGCAGTTGCGGGGTCAGGGCAAAGCGGCCCACCCCCATGGCCATCATCAGGGCGATAAAGCAGGCGGTTAAACGAATCAGAGGTGACATGGCGTCATTTCCCGACAGAGGACTATGACCGTCAGGCTAGGATCGATTGACTTTCTTTAAAAATGAATAATAGTGAGTAACTTGTTCAGTTTTGGAGAGGGTCATGGAGTTCAGCCAATTGCGGATCTTCCACGCGGTCGCCGAGGAGGGTTCCATCACTCGCGCCGCCGAGCGCCTGCACCGGGTGCCGTCGAACCTGTCCACGCGCATCAGGCAGCTCGAGGAGCAATTGGGGGTCGAACTGTTCCTGCGTGAACGCCAGCGCCTGCAATTGTCTCCGGCCGGCAAGGTCCTGCTCGATTACTCGAACCGGCTGTTTTCGCTGCATGACGAGGCCCAGGCGGCCGTGCGTGGCGGGCAACCGGCGGGGGACTTCGTACTGGGCACCATGTACAGCACCGCGGCGATTTACCTGCCGTCGATGTTGGCGCGTTATCACCGCACCTATCCCGAAGTGAACCTGCAGGTGCAGTCCGCGCCCAGCGGCGAATTGCTCGAAGGGCTGGTCTCCGGGCGCCTGGATGCCGCCCTGGTGGATGGCCCGCTGCAGTTGGCGGGGCTCGACGGCCTTGCATTCTGCGATGAAACCCTGGTGCTGATCGCACCGGCCGATCACCCGCCGGTGCGCAGTGCCCTGGAGGTGCAGGGGCAGCCGGTTTTCACCTTCCGCCGCGGCTGTGCCTACCGTCTGCGCCTGGAGGCCTGGTTCGGCCACTATCACGCGGCCATGGGCCGGGCCATCGAGATCGAGTCCTATCCCGGAATGCTCGCCTGTGTCACCGCCGGCTCCGGCGTGGCGATGATGTCCGAGTCGATGCTGGCCAGCCTGCCCGGGCGGGAAAGCGTGTCGGTGCATCGGCTGGTCGAGCCTTTTGCCAGCGCCACCACCTGGCTGATGTGGCGCAAAGGCATGGTCGGCGCCAACCTGGCGGCCTGGATCGAGCTGCAGAAAAGCGCCTTGCTGCCCCTGGCGGACAGTGCCGAAGGGCTCCGTGCGTCGGCTTGAAGCGTTTTGCCATGATTTAAATCAAAGATCCTGCTGCAAGGGACAGCATTGCGTAGGACTTAGGGCTATGATCTGTGTGAAGCGGCTACAGAATCCCGTCGCTCGCATTACCCTGAAGGGGGCTATATGAAAGACAAACTGCAAACCTGGCTCCATGACCTCGGTGTTGCCCTGGGTCTGATCGAACCGCCACTGCAGCCGGTACCTATTCGTACCGACGATGATCGCCGTCGCCGTCAGCCGCGTCGCTAAGCGCCCACGGGCCGGCAACAGGGTTCAGCGCTGTTCGCCGTGCCGTGTTGGCGAAGTTCAATGCCTGGCGATTTTCTCCAGGAAACGACTCAAGTCGTTGACCGTGACCGCTTCCTTGAGCAAGCGGTCTTCCTCTTCGGTAAACGCCGTCAAATCAAACTCATCTTCAAGATGGAACATCAGGTCTTCAATGTCCTGGGTGTCGAATCCCAATCCCTGCAAGCTCTGATCGTCAGCGAACGCCTGGTGGTCGTCGAGCCGTTGGCTGACGAAATCATGCACGCTCTTGCGAATATCGGCTCTTTTCATGCGCCCGGTCTCCCCGGTTGCCTTTGCGGGCAGGGCCGCGGGAGTGTGCCTGGGGGAGGGAATCCGGCGGGTTCGGCAGGCCGGGTTTTTTCATAGATAAATTGACTGAGATCGCCAAGGGTGGTGATGCCTATCAGGTCGCGGTTCAGATCCAGCCGCACATCGAACAGGCACTCAAGGTTGTGGAACAACTCGACGAGATCAAGGGAACAGGTGTTGTCCGTGGCCTTTGACGGATCTTGCGACCATTTCAGCGACAGTTGTTCTTCAATGGAATGGCAGATTTGCTGATGAATCTCGAGTCTGTTCATAAGAGCCTCGAAGAAGGGTTTCTTATTGTTCGACCCTTTCCTGGGGCATTGCGATAGTGGCCAAACTACGACACCCGCGATCCTTGTACCTTCCGGTTAATCAAAAAGGTAGTCGCTATAGGCCAGTACAGCACAAGTTTTGCGCGGGACCTGACCGTTCATCTCCCTGAGCGTGCGCAGGGCGCTCAATGGGGGAAGGCGGCAGGCAAAAAAAACGGGTGCGACAACCGACGTCGCACCCGCTGAAGTAACCGCGGTATCAGATGGCGCTGGCGACGCTGGCCGGGCGCGGAGACAACAGGCTGACCACGACGAAGCTGATCAGGCCGATGGCCAGGCTGTAGTAGATTGGGGTATTGGCGTCCAGGCCGTCCTTGATCATGAACACCAGGGCGGTGATGAAGCCCAGGGCCATGCTGGTAATGGCGCCGCTGGTGGTGGCGGGCTTCCAGAAGATTGCGCCGATCAGCGGAATCAGCATGCCGCCCACCAGCAGGTTGTAGGCCAGGGTCAGGGCGCTGATCACGTCGCTGACCACCAGGGCGATACCCAGCACGACGATCCCGGTCAGGCAGGTGAACAGGCGGTTGATCCCCAGGCTCGACTGCTTGCCGCCGCGCAGTTTCGGCAGCAGGTCTTCGGTCAGCACGGTGGAGGCGGCCAGCAGGCCGGCACTGGCGGTGGACATCATGGCCGCCAGGGCCGCGGCGATCACCAGGCCACGAATGCCATCGGGCAGCGACTGTTTGACGATGGCGGCAAAGGCGTTGTTGACGTTGGCCAGGTCGGGAATCAGCACATGGGCGGCCATGCCGATCAGGGCACAGGCCAGGCCGTAGGCGATACAGTAGACCCCGGCGACGCTGCCGGCATACTTCGCGACTTTCTCGTCCTTGGCGGTGAACACCCGTTGCCAGATGTCCTGGCCGATCAGGATGCCGAAGAAGTAGATCAGGAAGTAGGTGATGATGGTGTCCCAGCCGATGGTGGTGAAGCTGAAGCTGCTTGCCGGCAGCTTGCTCACCAGTTGGTCCCAGCCGCCGACGCGGTAGAGGCAGATCGGCAACAGGATGAACATCAGGCCCACGGTCTTGATGACGAACTGGACGATATCGGTCAGGGTCAGCGACCACATGCCGCCGATGGTCGAGTAAACCACCACCACGCCGCCGCCCAGCAGTACCGAGAGCCAGAACGGCAGGTTGAACAGCACTTGCAGCACGGTGCCGATGGCGAGGATCGAGGTCACGCCGATCATCAGCGCGTAGGCCAGCATGATCACCGCGCTGGCCTGACGGGCCATGGGGTTGTAGCGCTTCTCCAGGACCTGGGTCACGGTGAAGATCTTCAGTTTAAGCAGCGGTTTGGCGAGGAACAGGTTCAGCGCGATGATGCCGAAACCCAGGGCCGCGCAGAGCCAGAAGCCGGAAATGCCGTGGACATAGCCCAGGCGTACGGTGCCGACGGTGGAGGCACCACCCAGTACCGTGGCGGCCATGGTGCCCATATACAGCGTCGGGCCCAGGTTGCGTCCGGCCACCAGGTAGTCTTCGTGCGTCTTGGCCTTGCGCATGCCGTAGTAACCGAGCACGAGCATGCCGGCGGCATAAATGAGTACAACCAATAAATCCAAAGCCATGACGGCGTGTCTCCGATTATCTTTTTTATGGTCGAGCAAAGTTCAAGGCACATGCTGTGGCGAGGGGGCTCGCCACGGCACTATCAGGCCGCCTGGCGCATCCCGGGCTTCAATGTTTTGCCATCCCGGCTGCGCGCATCCCGCGGTCCATAAACCTCTGCCGTCTCCGGGAACAGGCTGAGCAGCGCCAGGTACATCAGCGACGCCAGCCCGAGGGTGATCGGCAGGCTGATGTCGATGCCGTCGGCCAGGTTGCCCAGCGGGCCGACGAACTGCCCCGGCAGGTTGACGAAGCACAGGCCCACCAGCGCGCTGGGGATCCAGGCGCCCAGGCCGCGCCAGTTCCAGCCGTGGCTGAACCAGTAGCACCCGCCGGTTTCGCCGCGGGTGAAGACTTGCAGGTCATCCGGGCAGTAGTAACCACGACGTACCAGCAGGCCGATGATCATGATCACCATCCACGGGGTGGTGCAGGTGATGATCAGCACGGCGAAGGTCGACACGCTCTGCACCAGGTTCGCCGCGAAGCGTCCGATGAAGATAAAGGCAATCGACAGCACGCCGATCAGCAGGGTCGCCTTGACCCGCGACAGCAGCCGTGGGAACACGCTGGACATGTCCAGCCCGGTGCCATACAGCGAGGTGGTGCCGGTGGACATGCCGCCGATCACCGCGATCAGGCACACCGGCAGGAAGAACCAGGTCGGCGAGACGGCCAGCAGGCCGCCGACATAGTTGTTCGCGGTGATGTAGTCCGGTGCCTTGATCGCCACGATGGTCGCGGTGGCCAGGCCAAACAGGAAGGGGATCAAGGTGGCGATCTGCGCGGCGATCACCGCCAGCATGATCCGGACTTTCGAGGTTTCGCGGGGGATATAACGCGACCAGTCGCCGAGAAACGCCCCGAAGGAAATCGGGTTGCTCATGGCCACCAGCGCGGCGCCGATAAAGGCCGCCCAGAAACCGGCCTGACCCATCGCCACGGTTCCGGCGAAGTGACTGTCGAAGGCCGGTGCAAAGGCAAAGATCCCCAGCAGGAACAACAGGCTTGCGGCCCATACGGCGATGCGGTTGACCCACAGCATGAAGCGGAAGCCGTAGATGCATACCGTCAGCACCAGGATCGCGAACAGGCCGTAGGCCAGGCCCAGGGTCAGGTCGGTTTCCGGCATATCGACCAGCCGCTTGGCGCCGCCGATCAGGGCATCCCCCGAGCTCCACACCGAGAGCGAGAAGAACGCGATGGCGGTCAACAGCGACAGGAACGAGCCGACGATCCGCCCGTGCACACCGAAGTGCGCCCCGGAGGACACGGCGTTGTTGGTGCCATTGATCGGACCGAACAGGCCCATGGGCGCGAGGATCAGCGCGCCTAGTACAACGCCCAGGACGATCGCCCAGACACCGGCCTGGAAGGACAGGCCGAAGAGCACCGGGAAACTGCCGAGCACGGCGGTGGCAAAGGTATTCGCACCGCCGAAGATCAGGCGAAACAGGTCGCTGGGTCGGGCATCGCGTTCGTGGTCGGGGATCTGTTCGACCCCGTTGGTTTCAATGCTGCCAAGGCTTTTTTCATTGTTGTTTTTATTCATGATCGCTCCGATCACTGCGGTGCCTTCGTCTTCCGCGAGGGCTACCGGGGTTGGCTAAGGGGAGGGCATTCCCTGGGGTTTCGCTGACAAATGCTCGTGGCAGGCCAGCCATGGGCCTGATTCTCGTTGTTTGCGAAACACAATGGTTTCGCGCTCCTGGCTAAAGAGAAGCTCCCCTTGCATGCGCAGCTCGGTGGCCACGTCATGGATGAAAATCGCCACATCGCCCTGCAGGCTGACGAAAGCGTTGCTTGAGGTGCACGAAATCACCTCGAAGCCGTCCTCCGCCCGCCAGTTGTCCCACAGCGCCTGATAGGCATCGCGTGACAGCAAGGGCTGTTCGAGGGTGTAGAAAACGAAGCTGGCATCGGCGCTGAAGGCGCCGAAGTAGGCTTCGCGATCATTGGCGGCGAAGGCGGCCACCAGCTCGGCGGCGGCCTCGAGTACCTGGTCACGGTCGTTCATGGCGACTCCTCAGCGGTGGGCCACGCCGGGCAGTACGCAGAGCATCTCGTACAGCAGGTTGGCGCCGAGCAGCGAGGTGTTGCCGGTGGTGTCGTAGGGTGGCGAGACTTCCACCAGGTCGCAGCCGACCAGGTCCAGGCCCTGGCAGCCGCGGACGATCTCGATCGCCTGGATGGTGGTCAGGCCGCCGATTTCCGGGGTGCCGGTACCGGGCGCCCAGGCCGGGTCGATGCCGTCGATGTCGAAGCTCAGGTACACCGGGCCGCCGCCGACTTTTTCGCGCACTTCAGCCATCAGCGGAGCGAGGGATTTGTGCCAGCACTCTTCGGCCTGGACCACCCGGAAACCCTGCTTGCGGCTCCAGTTGAAGTCTTCGGCGGTGTAGCCCTGGGCGCGCAGGCCGATCTGCACCACCCGGTCACAGTCCAGCAGGCCTTCTTCCACGGCGCGGCGGAAGGTGGTGCCGTGGGCGATTTTCTCGCCGAACATGTGATCGTTGACATCGGCGTGGGCGTCGATGTGCACCAGGCCGACCTTGCCGTGCTTCTTGTGGATGGCGCGCAGGATCGGCAGGGTGATGGTGTGGTCGCCGCCCAGGGTCAGCGGGATGACCGGGTGTTCGAGGATGGCGTTGTAGGACTCTTCGATGATGCGTACGGCGTCCAGCAGGTTGAAGGTGTTGATCGCCACGTCACCGATGTCGGCCACCGACAACGAATCGAAGGGCGCGGCACCGGTGGCCATGTTGTAGGGGCGGATCATCACCGACTCGGCGCGGATTTCCCGCGGGCCGAAACGGGTCCCGGCGCGCAGCGAGGTGCCGATGTCCAGCGGGATGCCGATGAACGCGGCGTCGAGGCCGGCGGCCGATTGCAGGTGCGGGAGGCGCATCATGGTGGCGATACCGCCGAAGCGCGGCATTTCGTTACCGCCCAGTGGTTGGTGAAGAATCTTGTCCACGGGTAAGCCTCATCATTTATTTTGGTTATCAGGGGGCGATTCTGCGAAAGGTGCCGGGCGGGAAGAATCGCTGACGGCAAATAGTTAGTTCAGATTTTTCTAAACTAATGGGAAACTGGGCGGACAGAATTGTTTCCGGCAATGCAGACTTTCCCCAGGAACTCCCATGGCCAACGCTTTACCCGACCTCAAACTATTGCGCATCTTCGTCAGCGTGGTCCGGCACCAGGGCTTCGCCAACGCCCAGCAGGAGCTCAATCTATCGACCTCGGCGATCAGCACCTACATGAGCCAGCTGGAAGCGTCCCTGGGCCTGGTCCTGTGTCATCGCGGGCGCGGCGGCTTCAGCCTGACCAGCAAGGGCGAACTGTTCCACCAGGAAACCCTGCGTCTGCTCGGCGAGCTCGAAGGTTTCGAGCAATACGCCGCGGCCCTCAAGGGTGAGTTGCGCGGCACCTTGAACCTGGGGGTGATCGATTCCACGGTCAGCGAGCCGGCCTTGCCCCTGGCCGAGGCCATCGGCGCCTACAGCCAGGAGCACCCGGCCGTGCACCTGCACCTGTCGGTGATGAGTCCCTACGAATTGCAGCTCGGCGTGCAGGACAATCGTCTCGACCTGGCCATCGGCGCCTTTTCCACGCGCATGAGCGGGTTGGTCTACCAGCCGCTGTACCGTGAGCAGCACTGGTTGTATTGCAGCAACCGGCATCCGCTGTACAACGAACGGCGTATCCCGGAACAGGTGATTACCCAGCAACGCATGGTCGGACGCGGTTACTGGAGCCAGGCCGAGCTGGCGCGCCATGGTTTCAAGCACAGCGCGGCGACCGTGGAAAGTATGGAGGCGCAATTGATCCTGGTGCTGTCCGGCGCCTATATCGGCTACCTGCCGGAGCACTACGCCCAGCCCTGGGCCGACAAGGGTGACCTGCGGGTATTGCTGCCGGCGACCTTCGGCTACCAGGCGCCGTTTTCCATGATCCTGCGCCGGGGCCGCAGTCGCGAGCCGTTGATCCAGACGTTTCGCGACCTGCTCAAAGCCCAGCTCAACCAGCCCTGATCGGTATAACTCAATGTCCAGAGCCCGTTGTGAACGCTGCCTGCGTCCCGAAAGCCACTGCCTGTGCGCACTGATCCCACAGCTGGACAGCCGCACCCGCGTGCTGCTGTTGCAGCATCCCAGCGAGGTCAACCATGCCTTGAACACCGCCCGGCTGGCGGCATTGGGGTTGACCAATGCCGAGTTGCGGGTGGGTGAGGTTTTCGAGGACCTGCCCCAGTTGCTGCAACAGCCCGGTTACCAGGCGAAATTGCTGTTCCCGGCAGAGGATGCACAGCCCTTGCAGGTTTATGCGGCCGCACCGAGTGAATTGCCGCTGTTGCTGGTGGTACCCGACGGCACCTGGCGCAAGGCGCGCAAGATGCTCTACCTCAATCCATTGCTGGCGGCGTTGCCACGGGTGACGCTGGAGGCGGGGGCGGTGTCGCGCTACCGATTGCGCAAGGCGCCGGAGCCGGGCGCCTTGTCGACGCTGGAGGCGATTGTCCAGGCGCTCGAAACCCTGGAGGCACCGGTTTCGTTCGCGGCGTTGCTGCGGCCATTCGAAGCACTGATCGAAGGGCAGATTCGGGCGATGGGTGAAGAGACTTTCCTGCGCAACCACGAAAAAAAACGCCCGGCAGTGCCGGGCGATTGAGTTCATGTCGTCAGCCGACTCAGTGATGACGTGGCTTGAGGATGGCCGGTTTTTCGTCCGGGGCGTTGCACAGCAGGTACAGCGCGGTCAGGGCTTCCGGGATCTGCACGATCATGTCGTCCATCAGGTTGGCATCGGCGGCGATATCGGCGAACTCGGGTTGTTCGTCGAACAGGCCGGAACCGACCATGATCGGCAGGAGCATTTCGCTGACTTCGTCTTCGGCGGTTTCGAACCAGGCCTCTTCACGCAGGAACACGCCTTCCATGAAGCCGATACACCAGCCGCGCAGCTCGGAGTCGTCCGGGTCGTCGCCCAGGTCCAGGTCGCACGGCAGCTCGAATTCTTCATCGGACGCCAGCTGGCGGGCGATATGGGCCTTGAGCTGGATCAGCGTGGCTTCGATCTCTTCGCGCTGGGCGGCGTCGCTGTAGTGCGGCTCCTCGGCGAACAGGGCGTCGATCCATTCCCGATCGGGGACGATCTCGGCGCAGATCGACAACGCGGTCAGGTAGCCGTGGGCGGCGACATAGTCCAGCGCCTCTTCGTGCAGCTCGTCGGCGTCGAGGAAGGCTTGCAGGCGGGTGAGTTGCTCAGCGAAGGACATTGAGGGGCTACCTTGGGAATAAACGATAAACAATTCTAGGCGTTCTTGAGCCCTCAGGCCAGCAAGCACTGAATTCCCTTAACCGACCGGCACCGCCCATTGCCGTCGGACGCTCGGGTATACTGCCGCGTTTTGTGATGCGCTGCTGACCCTCGGGGCCGCTGGGAAATGCCTGCTTACGGTTTTTTTCGTGAAAACGGTGAATCTTCAGCCAGCCTTTGAACAAGCGTTTCGATGATTTTTGGAGTGGTTATGCTCGAACAGGCTCAACGCGTCCTCAAGGACATCTTCGGTTACGACAGCTTCCGTGGTCGCCAGGGTGCCATTATTGAGCGCGTGGCCAATGGTGGCGACGCCCTGGTGCTGATGCCGACCGGCGGCGGCAAGTCCCTGTGCTTCCAGGTTCCGGCGTTGCTGCGCGAGGGCCTGACGGTGGTGGTCTCGCCTTTGATCGCACTGATGGACGACCAGGTGGCGACCCTCGAGGAACTGGGCGTCGCTGCCGCGGCCTTGAACTCCACGCTGAGCGCCGAACAGCAACGTGACCTGGCGGCGCGGATTCGTCGCGGCGAAGTGAAAATGCTCTACCTGGCCCCCGAGCGCCTGGTGCAGCCGCGCATGCTGTCGTTCCTGCAGAACCTCCAGATCGCCCTGTTCGCCATCGATGAAGCCCACTGTGTGTCGCAATGGGGTCACGACTTCCGTCCCGAGTACCTGCAACTCGGCCAGTTGGCCGAGCTGTTCCCGGATGTACCGCGTATCGCCCTGACCGCTACCGCCGACAAGCGGACCCGCGAAGAAATCGTCAATCGCCTGCACCTGCAGAATGCCGAGCGCTTTCTCTCCAGCTTCGACCGGCCGAACATCTTCTACCGCATCGTGCCCAAGGAGCAGCCGCGCAAACAGCTGCTGGCGTTCCTTTCGCAGCGCCGCAGCGATGCCGGGATTGTCTATTGCCTCTCGCGCAAGAAGGTCGATGAAGTGGCCGCGATGCTTTGCGAGCAAGGCTATCCGGCGTTGCCTTACCACGCCGGGCTGGCCAGCGATGTGCGTGCCGCCAACCAGAAGCGCTTCCTCAACGAGGAAGGGCTGATCATGGTGGCGACCATTGCTTTCGGCATGGGCATCGACAAGTCCAACGTGCGCTTTGTCGCCCACCTGGATCTGCCCAAGTCCCTGGAAGCCTACTACCAGGAAACCGGTCGTGCCGGCCGCGACGGCCTGCCGGCGGATGCCTGGATGGCCTATGGCTTGCAGGATGTGGTGATGCTCAAGCAGATGCTGCAGAACTCTGAAGGTGACGAGCGGCACAAGCGCCTGGAGCACCACAAGCTCGACGCCATGCTGGCCTTGTGTGAGGAAACCCGCTGCCGTCGCCAGACCCTGCTGGCCTATTTCGATGAAGACATGCCGCAACCCTGTGGGCATTGCGACAACTGCGTCGATGGCGTGCAGACCTGGGACGCCACCGAACCGGCGCGCCAGGCGCTGTCGGCGATTTTTCGTACCGGCCAGCGGTATGGCGTCGGACACCTGGTGGATGTGCTGCTGGGCAAGGAAAACGACAAGGTGCGCAGTTTCGGTCATCAGCACCTGACGGTATTCGGTGTCGGCAAGGCGCTGGCCGAAGGCGAATGGCGCACCCTGTTCCGCCAGCTGGTGGCCCGCGGGCTGGCCGATATCGACCTGGAAGGCTACGGCGGCCTGCGTCTGAGCGATAGCTGCCGGCCCCTGCTCAAGGGCGAAGTGAGCCTGGAGCTGCGCCGCGACCTCAAGCCGCAGACCACGGCCAAAAGTGTCTCCGCCAGCCCTGCCAGCCAGCTGGTGCGTGGCGAGGAGCGCGAACAGTGGGAAGCCCTGCGTGCCCTGCGGCGCAAGCTGGCCCAGGAACATGGCGTGCCGCCCTATGTCATCTTCCCCGACTCCACCTTGCTGGAAATGCTCCGCAGCCAGCCGACTTCCCTGGCGGAAATGGCCAAGGTCAGCGGTATCGGCGCGCGCAAGCTGGAGCGTTATGGCGAGGCGTTCCTCGAAGTCCTCGGCGGCGAGGCAGAAACCCCGAAAACCGTGGCCGATATCCGCCACGAACTGATCAGCCTGGCCCGGGCCGGTATGACGCCGTTGCAGATCGCCGGCCAGTTGCAGTGTTCGGAAAAGAATGTCTATACCTTGCTGGCCGAGGCCGTCGGCCGCCAGCAACTGTCGCTGGAGCAGGCGCTGGACTTGCCGGAGGATCTGCTGGGGGAAATCCAGGACGCCTTCCTCGACGGCGAAGGCGAATTGCCTCCGGTGACCGCGATTGCCGAACTGTTTGCCGGCCGTGTGCCGGAAGGGGTGCTGTACTGCGTGCGGGCCGCCTTGCAGGCGGAATTTGAAATGTGAGGTCGGTATTGTCCCCGGTCACTGTCTTATTCACGACAAGTAACGATTCAGCGCTGAGCAAGCCTTGCCTCCGGGCATGGGTCATGCTTAGCTGACTAATAATTAGTTTTGTCTATTTTAAGTCTAACCCTGAGTGTTTTATGCCGTTGACCGATGAACACCGTTTTGGCATGCAGTTGGCGCACATGTCGCGAGGCTGGCGTGCGGAACTGGATCGCCGTCTGGCGGGCCTGGGCTTGTCCCAGGCGCGCTGGCTGGTCTTGCTGCACCTGGCGCGTTTTACCGAGGCCCCGACCCAGCGCGAGCTGGCCCAGAGTGTGGGGGTTGAAGGGCCGACCCTGGCCCGTCTGCTCGACAGCCTGGAAACCCAGGGGCTGGTCCAGCGCCAGGCCGTGCTGGAAGACCGGCGGGCGAAGAAAATCGTCCTGAGTCCCTCGGCACGGCCCCTGATTGAACAGATCGAGACCATCGCCACTGCGTTGCGCCATGAGCTGTTCGTCGGTGTCGACGATGAAGAACTGAGGATCTGCATGCGGGTCCATAGCCGGATCCTGGCGAACCTGGAAAAATCTTGAGGCATTCCCAGGCCGCCGGGCTTGGCAGTCCTCAGCGAGTTTGTAAAGCCTTCAACGAATTTTGATAGTCTTTGCGCCGCAGACTATAAGAGTTACTGGTTCTGTGTATTGTGTCGGTGTCCGGCCCGCGTGCGCGGGCCGTCACGCCAGTAAGGGATGCTCATGCTCGAGAGTTTGCAGTCCGCGTTGCGGTGCTCCATTGGAAAATCCACCCTGAACCGGGCTCGCCTGTTGGCCGTGCTGGCCGGCGGGTTGTTGTATTCGGCGTTGGCCCCGGCCATGGGGTTGGGGGATATCACCCTGCATTCGGCGCTCAATCAGCCGTTGAACGCGGAAATCGCCTTGATCGAGCCGGGCGACCTGGCCGACGGCGAACTGTCGGTCAGCCTGGCAACACCCGAGGAGTTCGCCCGGGCGGGCGTCGAGCGGGTGTTCTTCCTCAATGACCTGCGCTTTACCCCTGTGCTGCGGGGCAACAGCAGTGTTATCCAGGTGCAGACCAACAAGCCGGTCAGCGAACCTTTTCTGAATTTCCTGGTGCAGGTCAACCGACCCAACGGGCGCCTGCTGCGCGAATACACCGTGCTGCTCGATCCGCCGGGCAACCTGCCGGCCGGTTACAACCTGCCTGCTCGCAGCGCTGCCCTTGAGCAACCGGCTTCGGTGGCGAATATCCCACCGCCGCCTGCGCTGCAAGGCAAACACTACACCGTGGTCAAGGGGGATAACCCCTGGGTTATTGCCAAGCGACTGCGCGAAGCCGGCAGTCAGGCGTCGGTCAATGAATTGTCCCAGGGCATTCGTGCGCTGAACCCGGGCAGCGACCGTTTGCGGGTCGGCCAGAGCCTGTTGTTGCCGGACGTCGCAGTGGTTGCGGCCCCGGCGTCTTCCGCTGCCCCGACCCTGGCCGCCGCGGCTACGGCCACCGCGGCTGCCGCCACGCAGAATGCGGTTGCTGCCGTGACCGAGACAGCGCAAAACGCCGAGGAGCTGGCCAAGGCCGCCCTGGAAAACCAGCAGTTGCAGAAGACCGTCGAGGATCTGCAGGTCAGGTTGAAGGCGCAGGACGAGATGATTGCCAGCAGCCAGAAACAGGCCGTTGAACTGCAGACACAACTCGCGGAACTCAAGACCAAGGCTGTTGCGCCGGCCCCCGCCGTGGTGGCCGCGCCAGTGGTAGCGCCGACACCGGCCGCCGAGACTGCCGATGGCCCGAACTGGCTGCTGTGGGGGGCGGTGCTGTTGCTGATCGCGCTGCTGGCCGTGGCCTTTATCCTGCGCCGCAACCGCCAGCAGGCTGAACAGGTGCCCGAGGCGGTACCTCCGGTGGCTCCGGTTCCGGAGCCGATGGTCAGCCGAGTGGTAACGCCGGCCCCGCCGACCAAGCCGGCAACGCCCGCGTCGACGCGGGTCGAGCCGGTGGTGGCGCCGGTGGCCGCAGTGGCCTCGCGTCAGTCCAGCGAAGTGCCTGATGCCCTTGAAGGCGTGAGTATCTACATCGCCTATGGTCGCTTCAGCGAAGCGGCGGGCATTCTGCGCGAGGCCATGCTCAAGGAACCCGAGCGCACGGACTTGCACCTGCGCTTGCTCGATGTGCTGGCCCAGCAGGGCGACAGTGCGGCTTACGCAACGGAGGAGCGCAAGCTGCTGGAGGCCGGGTTCAGTGAGTCGGCCCTGCAGGAATTGCGCGCCAAGTATCCGAAACTGCAAAGCGCTGCCGCCACGCCAGCCCAAGCTCCAGCCGCTGCGTCCCCGGTCGCCGTTCTGGCGGCGGCCGGCGCCGTGGCAGCGGTCGCGCCAGTACTGGCGGCACACTGGAAAGAGCCGGCTGAGGAGACGACTGCAACCGCCCCTGTAGCGGACAAGCCGCTGGAGGACGAATTCCAGCTCAACCTCGATGATCTGTCCATGGATGCCGACTGGGACCTGGTCAGCCCGTTCGACAATACGCCCCATCCCCGCAGCAAGACCGCCGAAGAGCCGGTTTTGCCTGTCGAGCTGGAGCCTGAGCCCGAGCCGATCTTCACCAAGAGCTTCAATGAGCTGCCGGAAGTGTTCGAGATGCCGGACGAGCAGTTCCTCAGCGATTTTTCCGAGCTTGAGTCAGAGCCTGTGCCTGCGCCTGTGGGCGAAGTGGAGTTGAGCCTGCCCGACGACGGGGACTCACTGGACGACGCGTTTCTCGATGGTTTCATGAGTGATTCCGAGCCCCTGGACATCGAGCCCCTGGAAGTCGACTTCGACAGCCTGGAGCGCGAGCAGGCTTCGGCCAGCAAGCTTGAGCAGGCGCAAACCTGCATCAATGTCGGCGACCTGGACCATGCCAGTCAACTGCTCCTCGAGCTGCTGCGCGAAGGCGATGAACCCCTGAAGCAGACGGCGCGCACCTTGCTCGCCAGTATTCGCTGATACGGCTCGCCCCTGCGAACATCAGAAGGTCTGTCCCAGATTCAGGTACAGCGCCTTCTGATTGTCGTCATTGAGGCCATAGCTGAAGTTCAACGGCCCCAGTGGCGTATCGAAGCCCAGGAACACGCTGGCGGCGTTGATGTAGCCGGTGTCGAATTGATTGTCGTTGTTCCAGGCCCGCCCGCGTTCCAGGGAGGCGCCGAGGTACAGGGGGAAATCCAGTGGCAGGTAGGCCCGGGGTGTCAGCCGGCGGTAATAGACCGCGCGCATCAGGCTGATGTTCTGCCCGGCAATCGAATCCTGGCGGAACCCCGATAGCTGCCGTGCGCCCCCCAGCAGGAAACTCGAAGTGACCACTTCGGCGTCGTCCAGGGTACGTCCGTAGCGCCCACCCAGGATCCAGGTATTCGGTCCCTGGCTCAGGGCCTTGTCCAGGGTGAGCTCCCACTGCCGGTAGCGTTGGGTCGAACCCAGGCTCGGGTCGAACTCGCGCAGGGTCAGGTTGATGTTTTCCCCCGTGTGCGGGAAGTAGACGTTGTCCAGCGAGTCGAAGGAGTATTTGAGCGCGTAGAAACCTTCGCTGAAACTCACCCGCGGCAGGCTGCGATCGCCGATCTTCACGTCGGCCTGGCCCCAGGCTTCGCCGATACCGAGACGGATCTCGCCGTTGTTGGCGATCTGGCGACCGATGTTCAAGCCGAAGCCATAACGTTCCAGGCGGTATTCGGCAATCGGATCGTTATCCAGGGTCGCTTCCACATTCTGCGTTTGCAGGTTCACATAGGGCGCGACAAAGTAGCGCGAGCCGGTGTCCAGCGGTTGATAGAACTCGCTGTAGAGATCCTGCTGATCGCCGATCTGGGCCCGGGTCAGCCACTCGCCGCCGAGGCTGTTGATGCCGTTGACCCGATAACTGGCGCCGAGATTGAAGGCGCTGTCGCCGCGCATGTCATCCGACAGGTTCAAGCCCAGGCGCAGGTAGTCGGTGCCGCTGCGTTTGCCCCGGGCGCTGATGACCAGGGTGTGTTCCTGGCCCTTGCGCGCGACCCGGTATTGCACCTGCTCGAAGTAGTCCAGGCCGTAGAGAGTGCCCATGTCGATGCGCAGGCGCTCGAGGTCCAGCGGCTCGCCGAGGGGTTGGCGGATGTAATAGCGGATCACTGCGTCGCTGACCTTGGAGTCGTTCTCGATCCTGATCGTATTGATCACCGGGGTGCGCTGTTCGGGCGCACGGGCGGCGACCAGTTCGGCGTCGGGATTGGGCGGCGAACGCAAGCCGGCCAGGCGCGCGTCGAGAATGCGCGTGGCGCGATAACCGGCGTCGATGATGTCCTGGGCGCGGCCGAAGTCGGTGCTGCCGTAACTGGCCAGCGCCGGCTGGATCAGGATGTCATTGCGGTGCAGCGTGGCCAGCTGTTCTTCGGAGTTGCGCCGGGTCATCAGGGTGATCGACTGGTTGAGGACGTCGACCACGGTCGCCAGTTGTTTGCGTGAGCGCAGCGGGGTACCGATATCCACCACGATGGCGATGTCGACGCCCATTTCGCGCACCACATCCAGCGGAATATTGTCGGTCATGCCGCCATCCACCAGCAGGCGCCCGTCCAGCTCGACCGGGGCGAATACCGCCGGGATCGACATGCTGGCGCGGACCACCTGGGGCAGGTGGCCGCGGCGGAACACGACTTTTTCGCCACTGGCGATATCGGTGGCAACCGCGCGAAAGGGGATCGGCAGCTTGTCGAAGTCACGGGTGCCGCTGGCATGGGCTAGCGTGCTTTCCAGCAGCAAGGCCAGGTTCTGGCCCTGGATCACTCCCAGCGGCAGGCCCAAGCTGCCGTCGTCGCGGAAGCTGAGCTGCTGTTTGACCAGGAAATCGCGGTCATCCTGTTTACGCCGAAACGGGATGTCTTCCCGTGGCGGGGCGTCGGACAGCGCCTGTTTCCAGTCGATGCCCAGGGCGAGCTTTTCCAGCTCGTCGATCTTGTAGCCCGAGGCATAGAGCCCGCCGATCACCGCGCCCATGCTGGTGCCGGCGATGGCGTCGATCTTGATGCCCTGTTCTTCCAGGGCCTTGAGCACGCCGATATGGGCCAGGCCACGGGCGGCACCGCCGGACAGCACCAGGCCGATCTTCGGTCGCGGCGGTTCGGCGGCTTGCAGCGCCAGGGGCAGTAGACAGAGGAGCAGGCAGGACAACAGGCGGCGCATCATGATCTCGGGAGGGGCGATAAAAAGGTCGTTATTATAGCGACGACCTTTCCTTCCACAGCCGGATGCAATCATGACCACACGTAAACCGCATATCGTCATCACCTACTGCACCCAGTGCCAATGGCTGCTGCGTGCCGCCTGGCTGGCCCAGGAACTGCTCAGCACCTTCGCCGATGATCTCGGCCAGGTGGCCCTGGAGCCGGGGACCGGCGGAGTGTTCCGGATCACCTGCGACGAGGTGCAGATCTGGGAGCGCAAGGAAGACGGCGGCTTTCCCGAAGCCAAGGTACTCAAGCAGCGGGTACGGGACCGGATCGATCCCGAGCGCGACCTCGGGCACAACGACCGGCCCCGATAGGCGCGGACTTACGACGGGCTCAGCTTCGACTTGATGAGCCCGACGATGACCATCAGCACCCCACCGCCCACGCCACCGCTGGCAATACTGCCGAGGATCGAGGTCAGGTCCAGTGCGCCGCTACCGCTGCCCACGCTGCCGTTGGTGAAGAGATCGAGCAACTGCCCGCCGAGACCGCCGCCGAGTATGCCGAGGATGGAATTGATGACCGGGCCCAGGTTGTATTTCTGCAGGACCGACCCGGCCACGTTACCGCCCACGGCGCCGCTGATGGCTTGAATCAAAAGACTGACGATGTCCATGGATGAAACCCTCCAACATGTTGATGGGGAGGGCCGCTCGAATCGAGTCGATTCAGGGGGGGAATCACTGCAGCTGTCGTCGAGAAACCCTGATCTCCGTGAACGACAGCAAACTGTTGCGGATGTCACCAGTATAGGCGGATTGGGTTTTCGTCAATGAACTGACGCGGCTTCCTGGTGTTCCCGCGGTGCCGCCGCGGCGCCCAGGCGGCTGGACACCACGATGGCGAGAATGATCAGGGCGCCGCCGATCAACATGCGCAGGGTCGGGTTTTCGCCGAACAGCAGCCAGGCCGCGGTGATCCCGTACACCGGCTCCAGGGCAAAGACCACCGCCGCGGTACGCGCCTTGATCACCGCGAGGCTGGCCACGAACAGGCTGTGGGCCACGGCTGTGCAGAACACCCCGAGCAGGCCGATCCAGACCCAGTCCAGCTTTGGTACTTGCGCAAGATCCGGGGCGGCCCAGGGCAGCAGGCAGGCGGCGACCACCAGGTTCTGGCACAACGCTGCCTGTACGGCGGGAATCCGCCCGGAGCCGGCCCGGTTGGCCAGTGACAGCAATGAGAACAGCAGGCCGGACAGTACGGCCCAGAGCAAACCGCCGGTGGCCTGGCTGGCAAGGTTGAAGTCGGGCGTGACCAGCACCAGGCCGATACTGACCAGCACCACCAGGAGGATTTCATTGAAGCGGATGCGCTCGCGAAAGATCACGCCTTCCAGAATCACCGTGAAGGCCGGAAAGCTGGCGAAACCCAGGGTCGCCACGGCCACACCGGCGACTTTTACTGCAATGAAGAAGCTGACCCAGTGCCCGGCCAGCAGCAGGCCGCTGAGCAGCAGGCGCCGCCAGTCCTGTGCCTGCAGCGGTTGCCAGTGATGATTGCGGGCCAGGCGGGCGAACAGGCCGAGGGCGAGCACGGCAAAGACCGCACGGCCGAAAACGATGATCGCCGGGGCGGCGCTCGCGAGTTTGCCGAACACGCCGGTCAGGCCAAACATCAATGCGCCGATATGCAGGGCGCCCAGGGCGGAACGGGGAGTCATGGTGGTCCTTGAAAACGCTGACAGACAGAGCCGCAGTCTAGAGGGCGGCCAGTGTGCCTGTCTGTCGCGTGCCTGCTGTCGTTTGTCTCAGGACTCGCGTCGCAACGCGCCGGGTGTGCGGCCGAACTCGCGGAGCACGGCGGCGGCAAAGGCACTTTGCGACTGGTAGCCGACGCGGCTGGCGATCTCGCCAATCGGCAGGGTCGACTCGCGCAGCAGTCCCAGGGCGATATGCAGGCGACGGCTGCGCACATAGTCCATGGGCGTCTGCCCGCATTCGGCGACAAAGCGCGTATGCAGGCGGGCGCTGGACAGGTCGGCAATACGCGCCAGGTCCGTCACCTGCAGCGGGTGGGCCAGATGGCGATCGATGTGCGCGTTGAGGGCGGCCAGGGGCAGGCGCTTGCCAGCGAATGGGCGGTTGCCGGGGCTGTTCAGGCTGGCAAGCAGCAGCACGGCGCCCTGTTGCGCGATCAACGGGTCGTCCACGGGACTGGCCGCCAGCCACTGCACCAGTTGGCCCTGGGCGGCGTCGAGGGTGCGTGGCCCGGCGGTGTCGAGCAGACGCCGGCTGGCCTCGGCATGGTCGCCCAGGGTGTTCAGCAACCAGCGTTCGTCGGGCACATCCAGCACCAGGCAGCGGCTGCCGTTGGGGCTGGCGCAGACGTGATGGGCATCGCAGGGAATCACCGCGACGCTTTGCTGTACCACCTGGCTGCCGTGCCCCTCGATCTCGAAGTCGAGCCGGCCGGACAGGCCAAACACCAGCTGCGCATGGGCATGGCTGTGGTTGATCAGGTCGGGGCTGTAGTGGCGCAGGGTCAGGATCGGTCCCATCGCGGTCTCCTTGGCATCGTCGCAGTCTACACCGCTTGCCGTTCGGGCGGTTGTCATCGGACTGCCATGTAGCTGTCATGGACTATTAACTGCCCCGGTGCAAGCTCAGGAAAAATCCGGAGAATGCCCATGACCCGTGCGGAGCTTGCCAAACCCAGCCGTAAGCAGCGTGTGCGAACCCTGTGGATTTCCGACGTGCACCTGGGGACCCGCGACTGCCAGGCCGAACACCTGTCGCAGTTTCTCAAGGGCTATCAGGCCGACCGTATCTACCTGGTGGGGGATATCATCGACGGCTGGAAGATGCGTGGCGGCATGTACTGGCCGCAAGCGCACACCAACGTGATCCGCCGGCTGCTGACCATGAGCAAGCGTGGCACCGAGGTGGTCTATGTCACCGGCAACCACGATGAGTTCCTGCGCCGTTACTCCAAACTGATCCTGGGCAATATCCAGCTGGTCGACGAAGCGGTGCACCAGACCGCCGACGGGCGCAAGCTGCTGGTGATCCATGGCGACCAGTTCGACGTGATCACCCGGTATCACCGCTGGCTGGCGTTCCTCGGCGATTCGGCCTACGAGTTCACCCTGACCCTCAATCGCTGGCTGAACCATTGGCGGGCCCGCTACGGTTATGGCTACTGGTCGTTGTCGGCCTACCTCAAGCACAAGGTCAAGACCGCGGTCAGCTTTATCAGCGACTTCGAAGAGGCGATCGCCCACGAATGCGTGAAGCGCGGGCTCGATGGGGTGGTGTGCGGGCATATCCACCATGCCGAGATCCGCAAGGTCGGCGAAGTGGACTACCTCAACTGCGGTGACTGGGTCGAGTCCTGCACCGCCCTGATCGAACACTGGGATGGCACCATCGAGCTGTATCGCCTGGCGGATGCCCAGGCGAAAGAGGCGCAGCTCAAGCTGGAGCTGGAAAAAGTCGCCGAGCCGGGTTAGCCCCTATCAGGCCGTCTGGTTCTGCGCCATCGCGGCCTTGTAGATCGACTGCCGGGGTTGGGCGAATACGCGCTCCATCATAGGTTCGAAAAAGCTCAGGGGCAGGCTCTCGTAGTCCGGGTCGAAGGCCGCCGCGTCGTATTTGGCGCAGAACTCGATGGTCGCCAGATACTGCGGGTGCTCGCGAAACTGCTCGCGCAGATGGCGATCCATTCCCAGGTAATGGAAGAAGTAGTAGCCCTGGAAAATTCCGTGCTTTTCCACCATCCACAGGTTTTCCGCGCTGACGAAGGGCTTGAGGATCGCCGCGGCGATGTCCGGGTGGTTATAGGAACCCAGGGTGTCGCCAATATCGTGGAGCAGCGCGCAGATCACGTACTCCTCGTCCCGTCCGTCGCGCCAGGCCCGGCTGGCGGTTTGCAGCGAATGGGTCAGGCGATCCACCGGGAAACCGCCGAAATCACCCTCCAGCAGCTTCAGGTGAGTCAGGATCCGTGCCGGCAGTTGTCGTGCGTAGGCGCTGAAGTCGGCGGCAATCACCGCCCAATCCTCCTGGGTGCCGTCCTGCATATGGGTAAAGCGGGCTTGTCCGGTCATCGGCTGTCCTCTTGTGGTTTTTATCGCTGCCGGACTCAGTCTAGGGCTTGCCCGCGTCCTGGCAGTGGCTGCGCAGGACGCTTTGCTGGCCCCCCGGGCCTAAAACGGTACCTTGCCGAGGATCATGTCGCGAAACATGACGAAATCGCCGAGCAAACTGTAGAAGGGGTGTTCAAAGGTGGCCGGACGGTTCTTCTCGAAGAAAAAATGGCCGACCCAGGCGAAGCCATAACCGGCCACGGGCACCGCCAGCAGCAACCCTCCCGAGGCGCGACCGATGGCCAATGCCAGGAAAAAGATCACCAGGCTGGTGCCGACGAAATGCAACCTACGGCAGGTACTGTTGCCGTGTTCACTCAGGTAGTAGGGGTAGAACTCTGCGAAGCTGTTGAATTTTCTGATGTTTTCCACGGGGTACTCTCCGCGTTGGCGACCTCGCCCATGGAGGGTTCCACGGGGAGCTTATTTGAGTCTAGAGTGATTGGCAGCGGCGACCAGTGACAATAGACGCCACTTTAGTATCCTTAGGCCATTAGTCGTCCTATACGACTTATCATGCAAGAAAAGGCCATGAGCGAGAGAACGACTTCTGCAAGCTGGGCGATGGGGATTGTCAAGGCGCTGGAGATGGATGGCCTGGACTGTCGCGTCCTGTTCCGGCAGCTGGGGCTCGATTATGCAGCCCTGGACGACCCCGATGCGCGTTTTCCCCAGGATTCGATGACGCGCCTCTGGCAGCGCGCGGTGGAGCTTTCCGGCAACCCGGCGATTGGTTTGAACATGGGCCGGGTGGTACGCCCGGCGTCCTTTCATGTTGCCGGCTACGCGCTGATGTCCAGCCAGACCCTGGCCGAGGGTTTCCGGCGCCTGGTGCGTTATCAGCGGATCATCGCCGAAAGCGCCGACTTGAGCTTTCGCCTCTTGCCCGAGGGTTATGCATTGATCCTGACGGTGCACGGCGACCATCTGCCGCCCACCCGCCAGAGCGCCGAGGCGTCCCTGGCCTGTGCCCTGGCGCTGTGCGGCTGGCTGACCGGGCGCACCTTGCAGCCGCGCAAGGTGTTGCTGCAGGGGACGGAGCCGGAGGATCTCGGTCCTTACAAGGAAGTGTTCCATGCGCCGCTGGTATTCAACGCACCTTACGATGCGCTGATCTTCGAGCAGGCCGACATGGAAGCGCCGTTGCCGACCGCCAATGAGGCCATGGCCTTGCTCCACGACCGGTTTGCCGGCGAATATCTGGCACGCTTCTCGGAAAGCCGGGTGACCCACAAGGCGCGCCAGGTGTTGTGTCGCCTGCTGCCCCAGGGCGAGCCCAAGCGCGAGGTGGTGGCGCAGACCCTGCACCTGTCCCAGCGCACCCTGCAGCGCCGTTTGCAGGAGGAGGGCACCAGTTTCCAGGCGCTGCTCGACGACACCCGCCGTGAGTTGGCCGAACAATACCTGGCGCAGCCGCGCATGACCTTGCTGGAAATCGCCTATCTGCTGGGCTTCGCTGACCCGAGCAACTTTTTTCGCGCCTTCCGCCGTTGGTTCGAGGTCACGCCCGGCGAATACCGGGCGCGGATGTTGGGGGCGGTGGCCTCGATCAATGACGCCAGAATGCGGGGATACACAGAACGAACACCGTGATGATTTCCAGTCGGCCGAGCAGCATGCCCAGGGACAGGATCCACTTGGCAGCGTCCGGCAGGGTGGAGAAATTCCCCGATGGCCCGATTACCTCGCCCAGGCCCGGCCCCACGCCGGAGACGGTACTGGCGGCACCGGTAAGCGCGGTCATCCAGTCCAGGCCCAGTAGCGACAGGGCCAGGGCGATAGCACAAATGGTGATGGCGAAGAAGAACGAAAAGGTCAGGATCGAACGCACGATCTCTTCGTCGAGACGGTGACCGTTGTATTTCTGCTTGATCACCGCCCGGGGATGGATCAACTGGTTGAGGTTGGCCTTGAGCAGGATATAGGCGACCTGGAAGCGGAACACCTTGATCCCGCCGGCCGTCGAGCCCGAGCAGCCGCCAACGAAGCCCAGGTAGAAAAACAGCATCAACGAGAAGTTGCCCCACAGGCTGTAGTCGCCCAGGGCAAAGCCGGTGGTGGTGACCACCGAGGTCACGTTCAGTGCGACGTGGCGCAGGGCATCGAGCCAGTGCAGCTGGGTGGTCCACCAGTACCAGGTGCCGAGTACCAGCCAGGTGACCAGCAGCAGGCCGAGCAAGCCCTGCACCTGCTGGTCCTTGATCAGTGCCTTGCGGTGACCGCGCAGGGTCGCCACGTAGAGGGTGAATGGCAGGCTGCCGAGAATCATCACCACCACGGCCACCCAGTGCACTGCCGGTTGGCTCCACTTGGCCAGGGACTGGTCCGAGGTGGAGAAACCGCCGGTGGAAATCGCCGACATGGCGTGGTTGATCGCATCGAACAGGCTCATGCCGGCCCACCAGAACGCCAGGCTGCCGAGGAGGGTGATGCCGATGTAGGCGGTGACGATCAGGCGCGCCACCATGTGCGAACGCGGCATGACCTTTTGCGAGCGGTCCGAGGATTCGGTCTGGAACAGGCGCATGCCACCGATGCGCAGCAGCGGCAGGATCGCCACCGCCATGCCGATAAAGCCGATCCCACCCAGCCAATGCAGCAGCGAGCGCCAGATCAGGATGCCCGGGGACATGCTGTCCAGGCCGCTGAGCACGGTCGAACCGGTGGCGGTGATCCCCGACATGCTTTCGAAAAAGGCGTCGGTGTAGCTGGTGTGCAGGGTCAGCACGAAGGGCAGCGCGGCGAAAATGCACACCACCACCCAGCTCGAGACGGTGAGCAGATACATATCCCGGGGGCGCAGTTGTACCTGTTCCGGGCGACCGCGGATCACCAGTGCCAGGCCGGCGAGGAAGGTGATCGTACTGGCCCAGAGAAAGGCCGGCAGGTCGCCGGTGCGTTCGAAAGCCACCAGCACCAGCATGGGGATGACCATGCTGACAGCCAGGGTGATCAGGAAAATGCCGATGATGAAACCAATGATGCGCAGGGTCGGCATCGCCATGAAATAGGCTCGGGAAAGGGGGACGGGCGCCATTTTACCTGTGACCCCGATCATGTAAACCGGCACGGCCGCCTGGGATCTGGCTAGAATAGCCCGATCATTTTCCAGAGGAGGTGGCCGATGGAGGCTCTCGACAATTTGCTCAACCGTGTATCCGCACCGCGCCTGCTCGATCCGGCACCGACCCAGGCCCAGCGCGATATCCTCTTCGCCGCCGCCATGCGCGCACCGGATCACGGGCAACTGCGGCCTTGGCGTTTCCTGACCGTTGAGGGAGCGGCCCGCGAGCAATTGGGCAGCCTGCTGGCTGAAGCCGTGCGCCTGCAAGAGGGTGATGCGAACCCCGCGGCCATCGACAAGGCCCACGCCATGCCTTTGCGCGCACCCTTGGTGATTGTGGTGGTGGCGCGTTTGCAGGAGCACTTCAAGGTCCCGAAGTCCGAGCAGTTGCTGGCCGCCGGTTGTGCGGCCCACGGCATCCTGCTGGCGGCCCATGCCCAGGGGATCGGCGCGGTGTGGCGCACCGGCGAGCTGTCCTATTCACGCCATGTGGCCAAGGGTTTGGGGCTTGGCGATGACGAGGAAGTGATCGCCTTCCTGTACCTGGGCACGCCGCAGAACGAACTGCGCCAGCCACCGAAGGTCGATCTGACGCAGTTTGTCAGCGCCTGGTCGGCTTGAAATGTTTTCTGAAGCTTCAGGCTGAGACAGCAGGCGTTCATAGGGCGTAAACTGGTTTGCATCTACACCGGAGGCCCTTATGAGCGCCCAACTATCCCCCATAGTGTCGGAATTCGAGACTGAAGAGCAGGCAGCCAGCTATGACCGTTGGTTTCGTGCCAAGGTGCAGGCTTCCCTGGATGACCCTCGTCCTAACGTTCCACATGATGATGTGATGGCGGAAATGCGTGCCTTGATCGCTTCGAAGCGCAATCGGAACGATGCGGGTTGAGTGGCGGCCCGAAGCTCGGGCCGAACTCCGTGAGATCCTGAATTACATCGCTGATCGAAATATTGTGGCGGCCGAGAATTTAAACGACGCCATTGAGGCAGCGACCTCAGCTCTTCCTCGACACCCCTGCTTGTATCGGTTTGGTCGTGTGCCTGGCACTCGTGAAATCATCGTGCATCCAAACTATCTGGTGGTTTACCGCATTACAGATTTCATCGAGATAGTCACCGTGCTGCACGCCCGGCAAGAGTATCCCTGATAGCCACTTAAACCAGTGCCCCAGGCTCCAAAGGCAGATCCAGTTTTGCGATAAACCCACCCTCGGGGTGATTCGCCAGCACCAGGCTGCCACCATGCCGTTCCGCCGCCCGCCGGGCAATGGCCAGTCCCAGGCCATGGCCCGGGGCGGTTTGCCCGGGCGCCCGGTAGAAGGGTTCACCCAGTTGTGCCAGATGGTCGGGCTCCACGCCGGGGCCATGGTCGCGCACGCTGATTTCGATGCGCTCACCCTGACGTTGCGCGGTCAGCTCGATGGCCTGGCCCTCGGGATTGAAACGCTGGGCGTTGCGCAGCAGGTTATCCACAGCCCGTTCGATCATGGTCGGCCAGCCCTTGAAGCTCAACGGTGGTTCGCCGTCGAAGTGCACCGGCTGTTCCGGGCAGCCCAGGTTGGCGTCCTTCTGCAAGGTGGTGATCAGCTCGGTGAGGTCGACCTCTTCGGCGCTGGCCTGGTCGGAGTCGACCCGGGCCAGGGTGAGAATCTCGCTGATCAGCGCTTCCAACCGGTCGCATTCGCGGGTCAGGCGTGGCCAGAGTCGTTCGCGCTCCTCGGGACCGGCGCGTTCGGCCAGGGCCAGGGCAATGCGCAGGCGTGCCAGTGGTGAGCGCAATTCGTGGGAGACATCCCGCAGCAATTGGCGCTGGCTGCTGATCAGGCTTTGCAGGCGCGCGCCCATCAGGTTGAAGTCCTTGGCCAGCACACCGAATTCGTCGCGCCGCCCCGCCAGTTTCGCCAGGCTGTTTTGCTGGTAGGTGGTCTGCCCCAGGTCATGCACGGCACCGCGCAGACGGCTCAGGGGGCGGGTGATGGACAAGGTCACCAGCAAACTGAACAAGGTCAGCACCACCAGGGCAATGCCCAAGGCACTGAGGGGGCGTAGCAGGCTTTCGCGGTGCCAGGCGTCCAGTTCCGGGTGGGGAATACGGTAGATCAGCAGGTAGGTTTCGCCGCTTTTCGGGCTGGTGTATTCGACCGTCAGGCGCCGCCAGGGCAGCTTGCGGTCATCGTTGTTCTGGCGTGCTTCAAAGGCCGCGGCCCGACGTGGAAAGGTTCCGCGGACCAGCGGATCGCCGCCTTCGTTGAGCACTTGCACATCAATGTGATAACGCTGCTTGCGCTGTTCCAGAATTGCCTGGGCGGCTTCTTCGCCCTGGCTTTCGTAGGTTTGCGTCCACTCTTCGGCCAGCGTGTTCAACCCCGGATGACGGCTGAGAATCCAGTTGTCCTGGTTGAGGATGTGCATGAGCAGAATCGATAGGCCCGCGACAAGGGCAATGGCCAGCCAGAAGCTGGCCAGGATGCGCCAGAACAGTGATCGCACAGCAAGTCCTCAACCAAACGGTACAAACGAAGAAAGCCCGACGGCGTTGGCCGTCGGGCTGGAGCATAAGCGGATTATTGCGCTTTTTGCGCCTGCTGCGCCTTCCAGGCTTTGAATTCGGTCCATTCGGCACGGCGCTCGGCCTGCTTTTTCTGCATTTCGTCGAAGGTCTTCTGCTGTTCAGGCGTCAGCAGGGCGCGGATCTGGCCTTGGGTCTTCTGGTGAGCGGCATCCAGTTCGCCTTTGAAGGCAGCCTTGTCGGCAGGCGAGAGCTTTTCCAGATACTTGATGGCGATTGCCTTGCGATCATGGCGTTGTTCACCCACCAGTTTGCGGATCTGCTGGCGCTGCTCCTTGGTCAGGTCCAGTTTTTGGAAGCCACCTTTGCCGTGATGCTGGTCGTGACCGTATGCCGGGCCGTCCATCGGGCCACCGTCTTGAGGCATGGCCATGGCCACGGTAGGGAGTGCAGCAGCGAACATCAGGGCGATAAGGGTCTTGCGCATGGTGTTTCTCCTTGTCTCGATTCCGGTCAGTCCGGATGAGTACAGATTAAGGAGTTCAAGGTCAGCGGCGGTCAGGGGAGGGTAAAGCTTGAGTAAAGAGGTTTTTGCCCCGGGTTGACACTTGCCTGACTGGCAATGCCGACCCTTGTAGGAGCTGGCTTGCCAGCGATGAGGTTGAATCCTGCATCGCTCTTGCGTCAGTCATCGCTGGCAAGCCAGCTCCCACAGGGGTTTACAGGCTGTAGTAGTAACCGCGGCTACGCAGGGCGACGATGCGTGGGCGGCCGTCCGGGTGCGGACCGATCTTCTTGCGCAGGTTGCTCACGTGCATGTCCAGGCTGCGATCGTACAAGGTCAACTTGCGGCCCAGGGCGATCTGCGCCAGTTCCTGTTTGTCCAGGGGTTCGCCGGGTTGCTGCAGCAGGGCTTCGAGCAGGCGGCTTTCGGAGACGGTGAGGGTGAAGTCCTGCTGGTCGATGGTGACTACGCCACGCACCGGGCTGAAGCACAGGTCACCCAGCTCCATCTGGCTCGGAGTCGCGGTCGGGTGGCTGCGGCGCAGTACGGCGCGCAGGCGCGCGGTCAGTTCCCGGGGATCGCAGGGTTTGGCCAGGTAGTCATCGGCGCCCAGCTCCAGGCCGAGGATACGGTCCAGGGGTTCGCCACGGGCCGAAAGCATTACGACCGGCAACTCCGGGTGATCGCTGCGCAATTGCTTGAGCAGTTCCAGGCCGCTGCCATCGGGTAGCATCACATCCAGCACCACGGCGGCCGGGGCGCTGTCCGCCAGGGCCTTGCGCGCGCTCTGGCCATCGTGGCAGGCGCGTACCTGGAAGCCTTCCTGGCTCAACCAACTGGTCAGGAGTTCACACAACTCCTGGTCATCGTCTATCAGTAACAGGTCGCTCATGACTCTCTCGATTACGGATCGCTATTGGCCGCTCAATTCAGCCATTGCCGACGTTGTCTACGTCCGCCACTGGCGAAGATACCGCAGAGCAGGGCCACGAGTGCAACTCCCCCGCCAGTGACAAACCATTGCTGCTGATCAGTCAGCAGGCGCGGTCCGGCACTGGCCTGGGCTTCCTTGAGTTGCAGCTTCAGGCGCTGGTTTTCCTGGCGCAGGCGGCTCAACTGGGCACTTTCGCGCTCGGCGTCGGCACTCTGCAATTGTTTGCTCAACTCTTCTCGTTGTCGCTCGCTTTCTTTCAAGCGTTGCTGCAAATCGGTGATCTGGCTACCGGCGCTCAAGGACAGGGGGGTGGAATTACTCGACCCCTGACTCTCTTCGGCGTGGGCGGCGGCCCCTATCGACAAGATGACCACTAGCAGCAACAACGGACCCTGGCGCATCGCAAACTCCTGATTCCAATCGGCATTGGGCAGGTTGTCGGCTGCTGAACGAGAATAATGAGCGATTGGGCCGCGATGAACCCTGAAGGTTCATCGCGAGGGGAGAAATTTATGGCAGGACTTGCTTGAACGGCTTGACCAGCACCTGGGCGTAGACCCCGCCGGCGACGAACGGATCGGCCTCGGCCCAGGCTTGCGCCGCGCTCAGGCTGTCGAACTCGGCGACGATCAGGCTGCCGCTGAAACCGGCGGCGCCCGGGTCGTTGCTGTCCACGGCCGGGTGCGGGCCGGCCAGGACCAGGCGCCCTTGCGCCTGGAGCTGATGCAGCCGTTCCAGATGCGCCGGGCGCACGGCCAGGCGTTTGTCCAGGGAGTTTTCGACGTCGGTGGCGATGATCGCGTAGAGCATGTCAGTCCTCGGTTTTCGGGATGGTCGGGTCGGTGTCGTGCAGGTGGCGGGACAGGTAGATGCCCTGACCGACCAGGAACAGCAGGGTCATGCCCAGGCTGCCGAACACCTTGAAGTCGACCCAGTACTGCTGGAAGGTGAACGCCACGAACAGGTTGGCGCCGCCGCAGAACAGGAAAAACACGATCCAGGCCAGGTTCAGGCGGGTCCAGATCGGCTCGGGCAGGTTCAGGGCGTGGCCCATGATGCGCTTGATCAGCAGGCGATCACCGATGAAGTGGCTGCCGGCAAAGGCCAGGGCGAACAGCCAGTTGACCACCGGGGCTTTCCACTTGAGGAAGGTTTCGCTGTGGAAGGCCAGGGTCAGGCTGCCGAATACCAGGCAGGCGATCAGGGTCAGCCACTGGCTTTTTTCCAGTTTGCGGTGGGTGATGAAGAGGGTGCCGTAGACCACCAGGGAACTGATGATCAGCATGGCCGTGGCGCTGTAGATACCGCCCACGGTCAGGCTGTGGCCGGCGATCTCCATGACCCGCGGTTCGATTTTGTAGACGATGAAGAACAGGAAGAGCGGGATGAAATCGATGAATTGTTTCACAGTGGCAGCCAGAAGCAGGATGTGACGGCATAATAACAAACATCATTGCCAGCGAAAGCGCCGCCTAGAGGTTATTCAATCCCCGTGGAAATCGATCTGCACTGCCATAGCACGGCCTCCGACGGTGCCCTCGCGCCCGCGATCCTGGTCGCCCGTGCGCACGAGAGAGGCGTGCGGGTCCTGGCCCTGACCGATCACGACACCCTCGAAGGCCTGGCCGAAGCCCGTGCGGCGGCGGATGCGTTGGGGATGCGGCTGGTCAACGGCGTCGAATTGTCCTGCACCTGGGGTGGCGCGACCATCCATGTGCTGGGCTATGGCTTCGACGTCGAGGCGCCGGCGCTGGTCGAGGCCATCGCCCGCTTGCACGAGGGCCGCTGGCTGCGTTCCGAGGAAATCAGCCGCAAGCTGGCGCTCAAGGGTATGCCCGGCGCGCTGGAAGGCGCGCGGGCGATCCAGCAGGAACTGGGCGATAGCGGCAATGCCCCGGCGCGTCCGCATTTCGCCGATTTCCTGGTGCGTGCCGGTTTCGTCAAGGACCGTGCCGAAGCCTTTCGCAAGTGGCTCGGCGCGGGCAAACTGGGGGACGTCAAGCTGCACTGGCCGACCCTGGAAGACACCGTCGGCACCCTGCGCGAGTCCGGCGCCTGGGTCAGTCTGGCCCATCCCTGGCACTACGATTTCACCCGCAGCAAGCGCCGCAAGCTGATTGGCGACTATATTCAAGCAGGTGGCCACGCTATCGAAGTGGTCAATGGGCATCAACCCGCCGAGCAGGTAGGCAGTCTGGCGATCCTTGCCCGTGAGTTCGGGCTGCTGGTCAGTGCCGGCAGTGATTTCCATGGTCCTGGAGGCTGGTCCGAGATCGGTGAATACCGCCCGGTTCCTGAAGATCTGCCGCCACTCTGGTGTCGCTTCAAACATGAGCAACTTACTGCCGTCGTCTGAACAGGTAGAAAACGTGAGTCAATTTTTCCAGATTCATCCGGAAAACCCGCAGGCGCGCCTGATCAAACAGGCGGTGGAAATCATTCGCAAGGGCGGGGTGGTGATCTATCCCACCGACTCGTCCTATGCCATCGGTTGCCAGATCGGCGACAAGAATGCGGTCGAGCGGGTGCGCCGTTTGCGGCAGTTGGACGACAAGCACAACTTTGCGCTGATCTGCAGCGATCTGTCGCAGTTGGGGCTGTTCGCCAAGGTCGACACGGGCCTGTTTCGCCTGCTCAAGGCCCATACGCCGGGGCCCTACACCTTTATCCTGAATGCCACCCGGGAAGTCCCGCGGCTGTTGCTGCATCCGAAAAAACGCACCATCGGCCTGCGCATCCCCAGCCATCCGATTGCCCTGGCGCTGCTCGAAGAACTGGGCGAGCCGCTGATGAGCGTCAGCCTGATCATGCCCGGCGAGACCGATCCGATGATTGATCCCTACGAGATCCGCCAGTTGCTCGAACATCAGGTCGACCTGGTGATCGACGGCGGTTTCGGCGGGATCAAGGCCTCGACCGTGATCAACCTGGCGGACGGCGAGCCGGAAGTGATCCGCGTGGGCTGTGGCGATCCCGCGCCGTTCATGGTCGAGGCCTGAATGTCCGCCGTGGAAAACGTCGACAGCCAGGCCGATGCCCAGCAGGAACTGCCGTTCGCCCTGGTCTATGGCCAGGCGGTCACCGAGATGCCGCTGGACCTGTATATCCCGCCGGACGCCCTGGAAGTCTTCCTTGAAGCCTTCGAGGGCCCGCTGGACTTGCTGCTCTACCTGATCCGCAAGCAGAACATCGATATCCTCGACATCCCGGTGGCGGAAATCACCCGCCAGTACATGGGTTATGTCGAGTTGATGAAGTCGGTGCGCCTGGAGCTGGCCGCCGAGTACCTGGTGATGGCGGCGATGCTGGCCGAGATCAAATCGCGGATGCTGTTGCCGCGTTCGGCCGAAATCGAGGCGGAAGAGGACGACCCGCGGGCCGAACTGATCCGTCGCCTGCAGGAATACGAGCGCTTCAAGAGCGCCGCCGAGGGCCTCGACACCTTGCCCCGGGTCGGCCGCGATGTGCTGGTGCCCAAGCTCGATGCCCCCGAGGCCCGGGCGCGCAAGCTGTTGCCGGACGTGAGCCTGGAAGAAGTGTTGATGTCCATGGCCGAGGTCCTGCGCCGTGGCGACCTGTTCGAAAGCCATCAGGTCAGTCGTGAGCAACTGTCGACCCGCGAGCGCATGAGCGATGTACTGGAACGCCTCAAGGGCGGCGGCTTCGTGCCCTTTGTCGAGCTGTTTACCGCCGAGGAAGGACGGCTGGGGGTGGTGGTGACCTTTATGGCGATTCTTGAGCTGGTCAAGGAATCCCTGGTCGAACTGGTGCAGAATGAACCCTTTACGGCGATCCATGTGCGGGCGCGCGCTGAATAACGAGCACAATCCATGAACCTGAGTGAACCCCGCGAGCTGGCCCCGCTGCTTGAAGCCTTTCTGTTGGCCTCGGGAAAGCCGCAATCCCTGGAGCGGCTGTTCGAGCTGTTCGAGGAGGGCGAACGGCCCGAGCCGCCGGTCTTCAAGAAAGCCCTGACGATCCTCGCCAAGTCCTGCGAAGGGCGGGCCTTCGAGCTGCGGGAGGTGGCCTCCGGCTATCGTCTGCAGGTGCGCGAGAAATTCGCTCCCTGGGTCGGGCGGCTCTGGGAAGAACGTCCGCAGCGTTATTCCCGGGCGATGCTCGAGACCCTGGCGCTGATCGCCTATCGTCAACCGATCACCCGGGGTGAGATCGAGGATGTGCGTGGCGTGGCGGTCAACAGCCAGATCGTCAAGACCTTGCTGGAGCGCGAGTGGATTCGGGTCGTCGGTTACCGCGAGGTGCCGGGCAAACCGGCAATGTTCGCCACCACCAAGGCGTTTCTCGATCACTTCAACCTGAAGAACCTCGACGACCTGCCGCCCCTGGCCGAACTGCGGGAGATGGAGCCCGAGCCGCTGTTCGATGTCGAGGATGCGCCGGTGCCCGCGAGCCTGCAGGCCCTGGCCGATGCCAGTCTCGATCCGGAGGGGGCCGAGGCGCCGAAGGAGGAAACCAGCTTCCATACCCTGTTGCTGGAGCTGGACTCCATGGAAGAGGGGATCAAGACCGACTTTGACGATTTGCTGCGTGACGGCGCAATGGTGCCGACGGGCGAGTTGCCGCTGCAGGAATCTGGGCTTGAAAGAGCTGAACCTGTTGAGCCCGCTGTGACAGTCGAGGCCGACGAAGTGCTCGAAGAAGAGCCGGAAACAGTCGAAGAACCCGCAGTGCCAGAAGTACCGGAGCCGGATCTCGTCGGTGCCCAGCAGGCCCGGGAACAATTGCTCGCGGCGGTCGCGGCCCTGGACAAGGCCGCCGGCCGGCCGCAGCTGACCGATGAAGAAGCCGAAGCCCTGGCCCTGGCCGAGGCGATCGAACAGGAACGCCGCTTGCTCGATGATTGATTGCGAGAGTGCATAATGGCCAACATCGGCGTATGATTCGCGCCCCCGCGGCGATCCCTTCGCCCAGGCAACAGATTCAATTTCTTCAGGCCAAGGCCTGAATCGACACACCGGGAGGTGCCCAGATGAGTGATATCAAGCAGAAAGACGACCAGGAAATCGGCCCAGCAGGCGAAAAACTGCAGAAGGTCCTGGCCCGTATCGGCGTCGGCTCGCGCCGCGATGTGGAAGGCTGGATCAGCAAAGGTCGGATCAAGGTCAACGGCAAAGACGCCACCCTCGGCCAGCGCGTCGACATGCATGACGCCATCACCATCGATGGCAAGGTGATCAAGCGCGAAGAGGCGTCCGAATCGGTTCGCCGCGTGATCATGTACAACAAACCCGACGGCGAGATCTGCACCCGTGACGACCCGGAAGGCCGTCCGACCGTGTTCGACAAGCTGCCGCGTCCGAAAGAAGGCCGCTGGATCAATATCGGTCGCCTGGACATCAACACCACCGGTCTGCTGATGTTCACCACCGACGGTGAGCTGGCCAACCGCTTGATGCACCCGTCCTACGAAATGGACCGCGAGTACGCGGTCCGAGTCCGTGGTGAAGTGGACGAAGAGATGATTGCCCGTCTCAAGGCCGGCGTGATGCTCGAAGACGGCCCGGCGAAGTTCACCGATATCCAGGAAGCGCCTGGCGGTGAAGGTTTCAACCACTGGTACCACTGCGTGGTGATGGAAGGTCGTAACCGCGAAGTGCGTCGTCTGTGGGAATCCCAGGGTTTGGTGGTCAGCCGTCTGAAGCGTGTGCGTTTCGGTCCGGTGTTCCTCAACTCCGACCTGCCGATGGGCCGCTGGCGTGAAATGAGCCAGTACGAAGTGGACATCCTCAGTGCCGAGGTCGGCCTGACGCCGGTAGCGATGCCGCAGCTCAATGCCAAGAGCAAGGACAAGCTGGAGCGTATGCAGCGCAAATCCTCTCGTCCGGTGGGCAAGGGCGAGCGTGTGCGGACCCTGCGTCCGGCCGCCGGTGCACCTGCCGAGCGCAGTGAGCGCGAGCCGCGGATCGAAGGCGAGCGTCCAGCCCGCAAGCCGGCTCCTCGTCAGGATGGCGAGCGCGCACCGCGTGCCCCGCGTCCGGCGGCCGGTCGTGGTGAGTCGACCCGTGGTACGCCAGTGGCGGATCGTCCGACGGACAGCAAGCGTCCGGCCAAGCCGGCACCCAAGACCAAGCGTCCAAGCCTGGTCCTGGACAAGGACGCGCCGTCGGGCAAGCGTCGTGGCGCCCCGGCCGGTTCCGGCCAGCGTCCGGGGTTCGGACGGCGCTAACCTGTAGGAGCAGGGCTTGCCCGCGAAGGCGCCCTCAAGGACGCCAAAAGCTTCGCGGGCAAGCCCTGCTCCTACAGGTTCCGTTGCGTTCTCAAGGTCTAACCGGTTACCGTCAAAACGCAAACTGCCCGTCAAACACCGGCTTGTCATCCAGCGCCAGCACGCCGCTGGCAAAGATCAGGTCCAGGTGATGGCTGCCCTTGGCGCCACCGCCCAACCCCAGGTGCAGGCCGCAATGGCGCTCCTCGAAACCCGAGTTGCGCGCATACAGGGCCTTGACCCCCTCATTCGTACCGATCCCCAGTTCCTCGACCCGACGGTTGGATGGATTGGCATTCAGGTACTTGTTGAAATCCGCCTCCAGCCCAGGCACTTCGGTGGCAATGCGGCGGATGGTCGAATCCTCGATCCACAGCGCCAACGGCGACTCCAGCACTCCGTACTTGCGGGCAAAGGGAATGGTGCCGAGAAAGGTCCCGACAAACTTCACGCAACCGTTGATGGCGTCGCTGTGGGTGGCGATCTCCCCCGGGGCCAGGTCGTGGTTGCCCACGCCATTGATATTGGTCCACTTGCGGATACTGCTCAGCGGCGCCTGCAGGTGCGAGCCGTGGCGGTCCTTGAAGCTCAGGGTGGTGGCCCGGGACATGCGGCGGATCAGGCTGTCGTTGAGGTCGGCAATGCGTTGCGGGCTGACACTGAAGGTGTCGTAGAAGTAATCGCCGTAATCCTTGAACAGCAGCGATTTGCGCCATTGCTCGGCCATGACCCCATGCAATGCGTGGAGGAACTCCGGGCCTTGCGGGCGAGGCGGGGAGAGCATCGAGGAGTCGTAGAAAAAGATATACAGGTCGCTGTCGCTGATGGCCTCGATCAGTCTCGGGGCTGGCTCAAGGTCCAGGCGCAACGCGCTGAAGCCGAACTGTCGGCGCTCGGCGTCCTGCTCGATGATGGCCGCGGTGATCTCGCTGTAATCCGGGGTATGGCCGAGCAGGACTTTCGGCTGGTCGAGCCCTTCCAGGGCCGGATGGCGGGCGAGGTAGTAGAGAAAGTGTTCGAGGGCGCGGGTCTTGTCCATGACGTCGTTCCTGGGGCAACAGAGGGTAGGTGCGGTAAACCGCACCCACCTGGAGGCCTTAGAAAGGCCACATCGCAGTGCCAAAGG
The DNA here is from genome assembly GCF_023242525.1 of Pseudomonas sp. MWU12-2319. Classification (NCBI taxonomy): domain Bacteria; kingdom Pseudomonadati; phylum Pseudomonadota; class Gammaproteobacteria; order Pseudomonadales; family Pseudomonadaceae; genus Pseudomonas; species Pseudomonas sp. MWU12-2319. Next base: position 68,563 of record NZ_JALJES010000005.1, on the reverse strand, counting down.
GCACGACAGCATCGGCTTGCATCATTTCCACGGCCGCGTCGTGGGTCGGGGCTTCAAACCAATCGTCCAGTTGCAGTTCAGTGCTCACGTCCTGATCCGAGACTTGCATGGTGAATCTCCTTGGGAATGTTATTGCTGGACGGTCGAAAAGGCTTTTTGCTAGGAAAATTCCTATGCATAAAAACCGATTCTCCGGCTTGCCGACTGTAGGCTTCGGCAAGTGGCTGAAAACCTAGTGCAGTATCTCGATAGGCGCAAAAAAATATTTTCAAATTTTTTTCAGCCTTGCAGAGCAAAAAAACTTCTTCTGGAAAAACAGCGATTCACCCGCTAAAGCCCGTGCTAAACAGTCTGTCTGTCAATTTTCGAACGGGAGCCGTATACGGCTTTGTTGGCAAGAAAACGTGACACTTTGTCAGGAAAACCTGACGATCTGGACAGTAAAAGCGCCTGAAAACCCGAGGTTCGAATGGGCGTAAGGAATAGTTGCCGAGGGGCTCTGTAGGATTTTTCTTTATGGCGAAAAGGCCCCTTGTCCTCCCGCGCTGGGGGCGGTGAGATGCGCGGATGCCTGCCAGTGGTGGTCTGGCGGTGTACAATGCGCGGCGTTTTACCTGTGACTCAACTGCGTACCCGCGCATTTTTGTGGCTTTCGACGGCGGCCTTGCGATGCTCCGAAAGCCCGTGCACTCAAGGCTACCCGCCTTGTTCACTCCATCGCGTCATAAGCGTGATGGGTTCGATTTCGTCACAGATAAAAACAAACAGGTGACGCATGACCCCTGATACACCCCTTGCTTCGGGCGAGCTTAAACGCGGCCTGAAAAATCGTCATATCCAATTGATCGCCCTCGGTGGCGCCATCGGTACCGGCCTGTTCCTCGGTTCGGCCGGGGTGCTCAAGTCCGCCGGTCCGTCGATGATCCTCGGCTACGCCATCTGCGGTTTTATCGCCTTCATGATCATGCGCCAGTTGGGCGAGATGATCGTCGAGGAGCCGGTCGCCGGTTCGTTCAGCCACTTTGCCCACAAGTACTGGGGCGGTTTCGCCGGCTTTCTGTCGGGCTGGAATTGCTGGATCCTCTACATCCTGGTGGGCATGTCGGAGCTGACCGCCGTCGGCAAGTACATCCACTACTGGTGGCCCGATGTCCCGAGCTGGGTCTCGGCAGCAGCCTTCTTCGTCCTGATCAACGCGATCAACCTGGCCAACGTCAAGGTTTTCGGCGAGGCGGAGTTCTGGTTCGCGATTATCAAGGTGGTGGCGATCGTCGGCATGATTGCCCTGGGCAGCTACCTGCTGGTCAGCGGCCACGGCGGTCCGCAGGCCTCGGTGAGCAACCTGTGGGAACACGGTGGGTTCTTCCCCAATGGCGTCAGCGGCCTGGTGATGGCCATGGCGATCATCATGTTTTCCTTCGGCGGCCTGGAAATGCTCGGTTTCACCGCCGCTGAAGCCGACCAGCCGAAAACCGTGATTCCCAAGGCCATCAACCAGGTCATCTACCGGATCCTGATTTTCTATATCGGCGCCCTGGTGATCCTGCTGTCGCTGACACCCTGGGACAGCCTGCTGAGCACGCTGAACGCTTCCGGCGACTCCTATAGCGGCAGCCCGTTCGTCCAGGTGTTCTCGATGCTGGGTAGCAACACGGCGGCGCATATCCTCAACTTCGTGGTGCTGACGGCGGCGCTGTCGGTTTACAACAGCGGCACCTACTGCAACAGCCGCATGCTGCTGGGCATGGCCGAGCAGGGTGATGCGCCGAAGGCGCTGGCCAAGATCGACAAGCGCGGCGTGCCGGTGCGCTCGATCCTGGCCTCGGCGCTGGTGACCTTCATCGCGGTGGTGATGAACTACCTGATGCCGCAACAGGCCCTGGAATTGCTGATGTCCCTGGTGGTGGCGACCCTGGTGATCAACTGGGCGATGATCAGCTACTCGCACTTCAAGTTCCGCCAGCACATGAATAGCACCCAACAGAGCCCGCTGTTCAAGGCCCTGTGGTACCCCTATGGCAACTATGTGTGCCTGGCGTTTGTGGTGTTCATCCTTGGCGTCATGTTGATGATTCCGGGGATCCAGGTCTCGGTGTACGCGATTCCGGTCTGGGTGGCGTTCATGTGGGTCTGCTACGGCATCAAGAATCGGCGCAGTGCCCAGCAGGCATTGCTGGCGGTGAAGTAGGCTTTTATCCGTTGCAAGCACAAACCCGGCGGCCGCCGGGTTTGTCGTTTCTGCACGGTCGGGACACGGGCGAACCGGCTCGCCGTGGTACAGATCAGGTATCCTGAACGCCCTGATGTCGGACGCTTTTCAAATGCTGGTGATTTCCAACAATGTGCATCTGCCGGATGCCGAGATCGAATGGACGGCCATTCGTGCTCAGGGCGCGGGCGGGCAGAACGTCAACAAGGTCTCCAGCGCGGTGCACCTGCGTTTCGATATTCCGGCTTCGTCCCTGCCGCCGTTCTACAAGGAACGCCTGCTGGCCCTGCGCGACAGTCGCATCACCAGCGAAGGGGTGATCGTGATCAAGGCCCAGCAATATCGGACCCAGGAGCAGAACCGCAGCGATGCCCTGGAACGCCTGGTCGAACTGATCCTCACTGCCACCAAGGTGGAGAAGAAACGCCGCCCGACCAAGCCGACCCTCGGCTCGAAGAAGCGCCGCCTGGAAGGCAAGTCCCAGCGTGGTGCGATAAAGGCCGGGCGCGGCAAGATCGATTTTTAGGCCTTCAGGTTTTTTCCCGCAACGCTCGCTGCTTCGGTGCCTGCCGGTAGAGATAAAGGCTCAGCAGCAACCCGGAAAACGACGCCAGGGCGGCGAACAGGAAGATCGAGGCAAAGCCCAGGCCCGCGGCAATGGCCCCGGCCAAGGGCCCGGTGATGCCCAGCGACAGGTCGATAAACAACGAGTAGGCACCCACCGCCGCGCCGCGACTGGAGGCCGGCACCAGGTTCACCGCCTCCACTCCCAGTGCCGGGAACACCAGCGAGAAACCGAACCCGCTCAATGCCGCCCCCGCCAGTGCCCAATGGGCATCCGGTGCCAGCCACAGCAGCAGCAGCCCCAGGGTTTCCACCGACAGGCAGGCGATCGCCACGCGAAAGCCGCCGAGGCGATTGATCAGGTTGCCGAACAGCAGCCGCGCACCGATAAAACTGGCGCCGAACAGACTCAGGCAGAGCACCGCGTTGGCCCAGTGCTGGGTGGCGTAATACAGGGTGATAAAGGTCGCGATGGTGCCGAAACCGATGGAGCCCAGGGCCAGGCCGGTGCCGTGGGGCAGTACGCGGCCCAGTACATGAAGGAAGGGCAGGCGCTCGCCGGCGACAATCGGTGCTGCCTGTTTCGGCCAGGCCAGCAACAGCCCCAGCGTGGCCAGCAACAGGATGCTCACGCCCATGCTCCACAGGCCCAACTGACCGACCAGCCACACGCCCAGTGGTGCGCCGATGGCCAGCGCGCCATAGCTGGCGATGCCGTTCCAGGAAATCACCTTGGCGGTGTTCGCCGCACCGACCCGGCCGATCCCCCAGCCGATGGACCCGGAGCCCACCAGGCTTTCCGCGCTGCCCAGCACCAGGCGGCCGATAAACAGGCTGATCAGGCTCAGCAACGGCATCGCCTGGAGAACACTCGAGACCAGCATGAACACACCGCTCAGGCCGCAGCCGAGCAGGCCGATCATTACCGCGCGCTTGCTGCCCTGGTTATCGATGATCCGGCTGGCATAGGGACGACTCAACAGGGTCGCCAGGTACTGGACGCTGATCACCAGCCCGGCGATCACCGTGCCGAAGCCCAGGTCACTGTGGACATAGCCGGGCAGCACGGCCAGGGGAATGCCGATGTTCAGGTAACCGATAAAGGTAAACAGGACAATGGAAACGACTTGCAGCGTGACCGCCAGGGGGCGCTGGGTATCAGACATGGACAAGAACCACCGTTGCCGCGGAGAAAAAAGATAGGAGGCTTATGATAACGGTGCGAGGTGGGTTGCAGGGGAGTTAAATCGAAAAAAGCTTGGCGGGCGCCTGTATCCGGTTGCGTGAAAAACACCAGGGAACGGGCTTTTCACGCGACCGGTTGAGCAAGCGTTCAGTCTTCGCTGTCGGCCTTGAGGCTTTCTGCGGCCTCGTTGTTTACCGGCTGCTGGGCAGCGGCTTGTGGCGGGTTTTTCTGCTCAGTCTCGTGCAGGCTTGGGAAGGGGAAGTTGGGTATCTCATGCATCGTCGTCGCTCCTCGCAAGGTCTGTTTTTTAAATCGCTGGGTAGATCCGCGCTTTTAAAAAGCCTGGGCAGGATACAGCAGGGGAAATGACAGAAAGATTTTTTCGCCCCGGCTTCGACAGCCATTCGTCAGGACCGGTACCTTTTCAAACTGGAGTACGAAATCTGTAGGAGCCGGCTTGCCGGCGATGAGGCCGGCAAGTCTTGCATCGATCTTACGGAGGCTATCGCCGGCAAGCCGGCTCCTACAAGGGTCAAGGTGTGACAATGATTTTCCCGATCATCTGTGGATGCAGGGCACAGAAATACTCGTAGGTGCCCGCAGTCTTGAACTCATAGGAAAAGCTGTCATTGGTGTCCAGCGCGCCCGAGCGGAACAGCTTGTGGGTTTCGGCCACCGTATGGGGGATCTGGTCGTCGTTGACCCAGGTCACCTTGGTACCGAGCGCAACGGTCAGGTCCTTGGGCCCGAACATGAATTCCTTGATATCGATCTTCACATCTTGCGCCCACACCGGGATCGAGACCGTCAGGCAAATCAGCGCCAGTCCGTGCAAAAGTCTTTTCATTCGAATGTTCTCCTAAATCAGTGTCGAATCAATCAGTGCCAATGGGTGATCGCCTTGTGTCGCGCGGACATCGGTAATCCCCAGGTAATTGCGTAGCTGATCGGCGGCCACGGTCATCGGCCCCGGTGACGGTGCCGCCCCTGGTGCTGGTTGCGGGTAGGCCGTGCCGCGCGCGGTGTGAAAGGTGATATTGCCTTCGACCTTCTGGATCACCTGATGGATATGGCCGTTGAGCACGGTCACCGAACCGTATTTGCGCAGCAGGGCAATGGCCTGGTCGCCGTCCTCCGTGCCCCAGCCCCAGGGTTGGTAAATGGTCCACAGCGGAATATGGGTAAACACCACGATCGGTGTGCTCGTCGACACCGCCCGCAGGTCATCGGCCAGCCAGGCGATCTGCTCGGCGCCGAGGTTGGCTTCATGGCCGGCCTGGAAGTTGAAGACGTTGACCAGCGCGATGAAATGCACGCCGTGGTCGTCGAAGCTGTACCAGCCGTTGCCCTTGGTGCCCTTGCCGTACCGCTGCAGGTAGAGCTGGCCGCCGCCTTCGTCAAGGGTGTCGTGCTCGCCTGGCACATAGTGAACGGTGGCGGGCAGGGCCTTGAGCAATTGTGCGGCGGTGTCGAATTCCTCCGGCTTGCTGAGGTGGGTGATATCCCCGGTGTGGAGAATCAGCGCCGGCCGCTTGGGCAGGGCGATGACCTTGTCGATGGCCACTTGCAGGGTCTTCACCGGTTCGGGATTGGCCTCCTTGTTGAAACCGATATGCGAATCGCTGATTTGCACGAAGTGAAAGTTCGCGGCCAGCGCGGCCGGGTCGCTGGTCTGGCCATTCTGGTCCAGGGCAAAGGCCCGCGGGATGCCGCCGCTCAGGGCCCAGAGGACCCCGGCGCCGGCCCAGGCCGAGCATTTGAGCAGGGTCCGGCGGTCGGGGTCGAGCGGGCCGTCGGTACGTTTGTCGTGGGGTGTTGGGTGCAGGTCCATGGGAACGCCCTCGCTGGCGGTCTACAGTGATTGAGCTCACATCTGTAAAACCGGGCGGCGCGGGTCTTTATTCCAGGAAATAAAAAAATTCTTTCGGGAATAAAACAGGACCTTTCACCGTTATAGGAACAAAGGTATCGGAGCCACTATGAAGCGATTCGAGGCGCTGTTTGCGCCGCATCTGGATGCGGCCTATAACCTCGCGCGCTGGCTCACCGACAGTGAGAGCGCCGCGCAGGATGTGGTCCAGGAAAGTGCCTTCAGGGCCTTCAAGTTCCAGCACCGTTTTGTCGACGGCAATGCCAAGGCCTGGTTCCTGACCATTGTCCGCAACGAAAGCTACAACTGGCTCAAGGCCTCGATGGGATCGCGTTGGGTGACCCTTGATGAGGAGTGGTTGCAGGACGACCCGGCAATGGCCGATGTGTGCACACCCGAGTCACAGATCATCCGCGCCCAGGCGGCCGAGCAGGTCCGCCTGGCACTGCTGGCGTTGGCGCCGGCGTTTCGCGAAGTGATCGTCCTGAAGGAGTTGGAAGACATGCCCTACAAGGACATAGCGAAAATCGTCGATATCCCCTTGGGCACCGTCATGTCGCGGCTGGCCCGGGCCCGCGCGATGCTCAAGCGCGAACTGCTGAAGTTGCACCCTTATGAATGACCTCGACTGCAAGACCTGTGATGAATTGATCCATGGCTACCTCGACCATGAGCTGGACGCGGCGACCAGGGCGCGGGTGGCCGGGCACCTGGCGGGCTGCGCGGAGTGCGCACGCCGGTATGAGCAGGCCCGTCAATTGATCGACGACGTCAAAAATCGCGCACCCTATTACCGCGCGCCCGAGGCCCTGAACCTGAGCCTGTTGGGCGCTGCCCCAGAGCGATCTTCGGCCATGGCGGGTTTCATGCAGGGGTTGCGGGCGCTATCGGGGCGCTGGTGGGCGCCGGCGTTTTCAACCCTGGCGTTGAGCCTGGCGGTCATGCTCTATGTGGTGACGCCGTCCGCCGAACAACCCTGGCTGGATGAGGCGGTGTCCAGTCATGTGCGTTCGCTGATGGCCGAGCATTTGAACGATGTGGTGTCGTCCGACCGGCATACGGTGAAACCCTGGTTTACCGGCAAGCTCGATTTCGCGCCGCCGGTCTTCGATTATGCGGCGCAGGGTTACCCGTTGTTGGGCGGGCGATTGGATTATCTGCAACACCAGACCGCCGCAGCATTGGCGTATCGGCATGCCAAGCACACCATCAACCTGTTTATCCTGCCGACGGCCGAAGCTGATCGGGCTCGGGAGAGCTTGTCTTTGCGGGGCTACAACGTGGTGTCGTGGCGGCGTGATCACCTGCGTTTCATCCTGGTCTCAGACCTGGAGAAGGGCGAGCTCGAGGGGTTCGGGCAGTTGATCGAGAAGGGTGGGTAAGTGTCTGATCTGATCGTGAGCGCACAACAAAACCTGTAGGGCTTGCTGGCGATTCAGACGCTGCGGTGTCTCAGACAGACCGCGTTATCGTTCATCGCTAGCAAGCTCCTACAGGACCATGTCCAGCCAGCACGTGTCGTTTGTGTCAGTCCTTGCAGACCGCGGCAATCGCCTGCGCCAGCGCATCCAGGCGCGTCGCGTCGATCCCCGCCACGTTGGCCCGGCCGGAGCTGACCATATACACGCTGTGCTCGTCGCGCAGGCGTTTGACCTGGGCCGGTGACAAACCGGTGTAGGAGAACATGCCGCGCTGTACGCCAATATGCGCGAAGCGCTCGGCCAGGCCATGGGGCTGCAGGGCTTCCACCAGGCCGCTGCGCAGTTGCGCAATACGCAAACGCATGGCTTCCACTTCATCGGCCCACAGGCTCTTCAACTCTGGGGTGCCGAGAATGGTGGTGACCACCGCCGCGCCATGATCCGGTGGGTTCGACCACAGGTTACGGGCCACCGCCGCCAGTTGACTGCGCACATCCAGCAGTTTTTCAGCATCGCCGGTGCAGACGATCAGTGCGCCGGTGCGCTCGCGGTACAGGCCGAAATTCTTCGAGCAGGAACTGGTGATCAGCACTTCCGGCAATTCCCGGGCGAACAACCGCGCTGCCCAGGCATCCTGCTCCACGCCATCGCCAAAGCCCTGGTAGGCGAAGTCGATCAGCGGCAGCAGTTCGCGGCGACGGACGATGTCCAGCACCTTGTACCAGTCGTCGTGGGACAGGTCGAAACCGGTCGGGTTGTGGCAGCAGGCGTGCAATAGCACCACATCACCCTGCGGCACCTGCTCCAGGGCGGCGAGCATGCCCTCGACGTTCAGGCGGTTATCGCTGTCGACGTAAGGGTAGTGACCGATCTTCAAACCGGCGGCGGCGAAGATGGTCTCGTGGATCGGCCAGGTCGGATCGCTGAGCCAGATGCCGCGACCCGGCAGGCAGTGGGCGATAAAGTCGGCACTCAGGCGCAAGGCGCCGGTGCCACCCGGGGTCTGGGTCGCGCCGACACGTTGGGCGGCGATCAGCGGCGAGTCCGCACCCATCACCAGCTCGTTGAGCAGGCTGCCAAAGCGCAGGTCGCCGTGGCCACCGATATAGGACTTGGTCCGCTGCTCGTCCACCAGCCGCTGTTCAGCCAGCTTGACCGACCGCAGGATCGGGGTCAGGCCCTGGGCATCCTTGTAGACGCCTACGCCCAGGTCGAACTTGCGAGGATTGGTGTCCTGGGCATAAGCCTCCAGCAACCCGAGGATCGGGTCGCCGGGTACACGCGCGATGGCGTCGAAATGCATTATTTACGGCCCTCGGCGGCGTGGCTGACCTCGTCGGTGCGTGCCGCCATGATGAAATCGTTACGGTGCAGGCCCTTGATCGAATGGCTCCACCAGGTGACGGTGACTTTGCCCCACTCGGTCAGCAGACCCGGGTGATGGCCTTCGGCTTCGGAAATCTCGCCGACGGCATTGGTGAAGGCCAGGGCGAACTTGAAGTTCTTGAACAGGAAGACCTTCTCCAGCTGCATGATGCCGTCCCGCACTTCGATGTTCCAGTCCGGAATCTGTTTGATCAGCAGCGGCAGTTCTTCGTCGCTGACCTGGGGGGCATCGGCGCGGCAGGCTTCGCAGTGGGCTTGGTTCAAGGTGTTCATGATGGATTCCTGAAATCGTTTTTTTATTCAAGGACGCCGTTCGAATACGCTATTCGAAAACGTCGGTTCGAGAAAGACGCACGTAGCGCTCAATGTCGCGGATCAGGCGGCCTTGGGCGGGAATTTCGGGGCGTGCAGACCCAGCTGCATGCCGCGCTCGACCATGCCCATGATGTCTTCGTGGGCCAGGTCGAACAAGCGCTTGAGGTTCGGCAGGACAAAGTACAGCGGTTGCAGGATGTCGATGCGATACGGCGTGCGCATGGCTTCCAGCGGATCGAAGGGCTGATGCTCGGGCTGGTTGGACAGGCTGTACACGGTCTCCTTCGGCGAGGAGAGAATGCCGCCGCCATAAATGCGCCGACCTTGCGGGGTGTCCACCAGGCCGAATTCGATGGTCATCCAGTACAGGCGCGCCAGGTACACCCGTTGCTCCTTGCTGGCTTGCAGGCCGAGCTTGCCGTAGGTGTGGGTGAATTCGGCGAACCAGGGGTTGGTCAGCAGCGGGCAGTGGCCAAAGATCTCGTGGAAAATGTCCGGCTCTTGCAGGTAGTCGAGCTCTTCTTCGGTGCGAATGAAGGTCGCCACCGGAAACTGCTTGTTGGCCAGCAGTTCGAAAAAAGTCTGGAACGGAATCAGCGCCGGCACCCGGGCGACTTGCCAGCCGGTGGTGGCGCCGAGGACCTGGTTGATTTCGCCGAGTTGCGGAATCCGGTCGTGGGGCAGGGCCAGTTTTTCGATGCCGTCGAGGTATTCCTGGCACGCGCGGCCTTCGATCACTTTCAGTTGGCGAGTGATCAGGGTGTTCCACACGGCATGCTCGGCGGCCGGGTAGTCGATAAAACCTTGCGCATCGGGCTCGCGAGCCACGTAGTGCGTCTGCTTCATACCGCTCTCCTGCTGGGGGATTCGTTCTTGTTATGTGCTGCGATGGGCTTAGTGTTAACCCGTTGAGGGGGTGTGCGCATCCAGGGCAAAGCGCGAAGGGGTAGGATGCATGCCGATATTTCGTAAAGAAATCGTTACGAAATGGCGTTTTGCTGCTGCGTAAGGCGTTTTTACGTGGCGATCAAGCGGGTTTTCGTCACATAATCTTTACGACTAACTGCGGCGTACTGAAAAAAGTGCCCGCTCCGCAGGGGCCCATGGGGCCCGGCTATCACCCTTTTCGAGCCTTTCCATGCGTATCAAAGTGCACTGCCAGAACCGCATCGGCATTCTTCGCGACATTCTCAATCTGTTGGTGGACTACGGCATCAACGTCGCCCGTGGCGAAGTCGGCGGTGATCAGGGCAATGCCATCTACCTGCACTGCCCGAATCTGATCAACCTGCAGTTCCAGGCCCTGCGGCCGAAGTTCGAAACCATCGCCGGGGTTTTCGGCGTCAAACGCGTCGGCCTGATGCCCAGCGAGCGTCGGCATATGGAGCTCAACGCCTTGCTCGGGGCCCTGGAGTTTCCGGTGCTGTCCATCGACATGGGCGGCTCGATTGTCGCGGCCAACCGCGCGGCGGCGCAGTTGCTCGGGGTCAGGGTTGACGAGGTGCCGGGCATCCCGCTGGCGCGTTATGCACCGGATTTCGACCTGCCGGAGTTGGTGCGCGCCAACCAGTCGCGGATCAATGGCCTGCGGGTCAAGATCAAGGGTGACGTTTTCCTGGCGGATATCGCGCCTTTGCAGTCTGAACACGATGACAGCGAGGCGATGGCCGGCGCGGTGCTGACCTTGCATCGCGCCGACCAGGTCGGCGAGCGCATCTACAACGTGCGCAAGCAGGAGTTGCGCGGCTTTGACAGTATTTTCCAGAGCTCGAAAGTCATGGCCGCGGTGGTTCGCGAGGCCCGGCGCATGGCACCGCTGGATGCACCGCTGCTGATTGAAGGCGAGACCGGGACCGGCAAGGAATTGCTGGCGCGGGCCTGCCACCTGGCCAGCCCGCGGGGACAGGCGCCGTTGATGGCCCTCAACTGCGCCGGCTTGCCGGAGTCCATGGCTGAAACCGAGCTGTTCGGCTACGGTCCCGGCGCGTTCGAGGGCGCGCGGGCCGAGGGCAAGCTCGGGCTGCTGGAACTGACCGCCGGCGGCACCTTGTTCCTCGACGGGGTGGGGGAGATGAGTCCGCGCCTGCAGGTCAAGTTATTGCGCTTTCTCCAGGATGGCGGGTTCCGTCGGGTCGGCAGCGACGAGGAGGTGTACCTGGATGTGCGGGTGATCTGCGCGACCCAGGTCGACCTCTCGGAGCTGTGTTCGCGGGGTGAGTTTCGCCAGGACCTCTATCACCGTCTCAACGTGTTGTCCCTGCATATCCCGCCCCTGCGTGAGTGCCTGGACGGGCTGACCCCGTTGGTGGAGCATTTTCTCGACCAGGCCAGTCGGCAGATCGGTTGCCCCTTGCCAAAGCTGGCGCCGGCGGCGATGGATCGTCTTGCGCACTATCACTGGCCGGGCAATGTCCGGCAGTTGGAGAACGTGCTGTTCCAGGCGGTTTCCCTCTGCGAGGGCGGGGTGGTCAAGGCCGAGCATATCCGGTTGCCGGACTATGGCGTGCGCCAACCCCTGGGGGATTTTTCCCTGGAGGGCGGGTTGGACGAGATTGTCGGGCGGTTCGAGCGGGCGGTGCTGGAGCGCCTGTACTCGGAGCATCCGAGCAGTCGCTTGCTGGGCAAGCGGCTGGGGGTTTCCCATACCACCATTGCCAACAAGCTGAAGGAATATGAGGTCGTCAAGGGCGGGCAGTAACCAGGCCTCCCGCCCCTGGCTCGATCAGATGTGGAAGTAGCCCACGCACGAGTCGAACGGCAGGCGCTTGAGTTCGATCTTGTTCATGTCGAAGACTTCGCGCAGGGCCTTGGTTTCACCCGGGAAGTTGCGATAGGCAACCTCGTCGAGCACCACGATGGCGCCTTTGGGCATGTACGGCAGGAAGGTTTCCAGGGCAACCTTGGTCGGCTCGTAGAGGTCGGTATCGAGGATCAGCATGGCCACCACCAGGTCCGGACGGGACTTGACGAATTCCGGCACGGTCTTGCAGATATCGCCCTTGACCAGTTCGCAGCGTGGGATGCGGTTGACCGGACGCAGCAGGTCGTTGGCATCGATCATGTCCTGGATCAGCGACTGGTCGGTGTCGGAGAACATGTTCTCGTTGATGTCGGCCGGGTCTTCATCCTTGTTGATGCTGGTGAAGCCTTCGAAGGTGTCGAAGCCGACGATCGAACGGTTGATCGCGTACGGCTCGAGGATCATCGACAGGTGCATGTAGAGCATCAGCGAGTTGCCCTTGTACACGCCGCATTCGATGATCGCGCCCGGCACGTCCATGACCTTCTTGAACAGCTCCATGCGCGACAGGGCGGCGGTCACGTTGATGCGGTTGGCGAACACGAACGGCGCGTCGGCCACGTATTCGGCATCGACCCGCTTGAGCACGCCGGCACGGGTTTCGTTGTATTGAGCCTCGGCAGGCGTAATGCGGCGCTTGGTCATTGATAGATTCCTTGGAAATTCGAGAAGTCGTGGGCGTGGAAGTAGTCTTTGAAGCCGGCCCCGACATCCGGGCAGGCGCTGTCGACGTTGGGGGCGCCGCGCTTGTGTTGCAGGTCGTCCAGGTGCATCAGGCGGAAGTCCACGCTGAAGCGGGTCTGTTCGGTGTAATTGGGTACGGTGCCATGCAAATGTGAACCGGAGAAGATCAGCATCTCACCGGTGTTGCCGGCAATGCGGACTTCCGACGACGTATCGATGTCGGCCAGGGGCACCGGGTGCACGCGCACTTCCTCGGTCAGGTTTTCCTTGGCCTTGTGCCGCTGGTTGTTGATCCAGTCGTTCAGGCTCCAGTCCTTCGAGGTGTTGAGCACCGGCTTTTCGAAGTAGCCGGCGTTGATCATCATGGTCTGGTTCGGGGCGATGGTGTAGACCGGCATCCAGGTGTTGATCTGGCAATCGACGCTGCCGTACCAGGTGTCGCGATGGGGCTTGTAGGCGTAGCTGACGCCGGCGTGCAGGTAGTTGTAGTTGGGCACGACGCGCAGGCGCGGCACATCGAAGATGTACTCGCGCGGGTCGATGCCGACTTCATGGATGAACGCCAGGATCAGGTCCTTGACGCGCTGGCTGTTGGTGAACTGGCCCTTGAGGCGGGTAACCCGGCTGACGAATTCCTCGACCGGCATCATCGTGTGCAGGGACTGGTGATCGGTCTCGCCGTCAAAGGCCAGGGTGATGCTTTCCTTGGCAAAACCACAGAGCTCCTTGGCGGTCGCCAACTGGGTGTCCAGGAAGATGGCGCCTGAATAGATCTCTTCCTTGAAGTCGGCTTTTTTCTGTAGTTGGTTGATGTACAGGTTCACGTCAGCCCTCCTGAATACTGTGGCTAATTCTGAATGTCGGCAGTCACGGGGCAAACTTGACGTTGGTTGCCGTCTGCCGGGTTGGCTTGCAAGGTCTATTCCAGGGTGGTTTTCTGGCGCCCGCCGCACGAGGAGAAACGACCGATACTTGCCGCCAGCGGCATAACCGCGCCGTTTTTTCGCCTGCCCTCAAGACCTTGAAAGCCAGCCAAAGGTACTCAAGCCCCGTCACGAGGGCTTGTCCTGCGTCAAGAAAAAAGTTGGTTCGGAAATTGCTTGCGCCTCTCGCAGTACAGCGGTGGCGGCAAACGCCCGTCAGGAAGAGGAAAGACTGTGGACAAGTACCTTTACGTGGCAATGACCGGTGCGGCCCAGAATGCTCTGGCGCAAAAGGCCCATGCCAACAATCTGGCGAACCTCTCGACCAACGGTTTTCAACGTGACTTGGAACAGGCTCGTTCCATGCCGGTGTTCGGTGACAGCTTTCCGTCACGTGCCTACGCCATGTCCGAGCGTCCGGGCACGGATTTCGACTCGGGTCCGATGGTCGAGACCGGTCGCGATCTCGACGTGGCGGTGGCCGGTGACGGCTGGGTGGCCGTGCAGACACCTGACGGCGGCGAAGGTTACGTGCGCACCGCGAGCATGAATATTGACGCCCTCGGGGTGCTGCGTGCCGGCAACGGCATGCCGGTCATGGGCAATGGCGGGCCGATCGCCGTGCCACCCGAGTCGAAGATCGAAGTGGGCGAGGACGGCACCATCAGCATTCGCGCCATGGGTGAAGGGCCGCGGGTGGTGGCGGAAGTCGACCGCATCAAGCTGGTCAACCCGGATCTGAAGAACATGATCAAGGGGCCGGATGCCGTGGTGCATACCAAGGACGGCACGACCGCGCCGGTCGACGCCAACGTCAAGGTGGTCTCGGGCTTCCTGGTGGGCAGCAATGTCAATGCCGTGGAGGAAATGACCTCGGTGCTGGCCCTGTCCAAGCAGTTCGAATTGCACATCAAGATGATGAACACCGCCAAAGAAGATGACACGGCTATGGCTCGGGTCTTGCAGAACAGCTAATCACCAGAACGTAGCGCCGTAAAACAGGCGCGCGAAGGAGAACAGAATGCTTCCGGCTCTATGGGTTGCAAAAACAGGTTTGGCGGCACAAGACACCAACCTGACGACTATTTCCAACAACTTGGCCAACGTCTCGACCACCGGCTTCAAGCGTGATCGCGCCGAGTTCCAGGACCTGCTGTACCAGATCAAGCGTCAGCCGGGTGCCGAGTCGACCCAGGACAGCGAACTGCCGTCGGGCCTGCAACTGGGTACCGGTGTGCGGATCGTCGGCACCCAGAAGAACTTCGCCGCCGGTAGTCTGCAAACCACCGACCAGCCGCTGGACATGGCTGTCAACGGTCGCGGTTTCTTCCAGATCCTGCAACCGGACGGCACCACGGCCTACACCCGTGACGGTACCTTCCACCTGAGCAACACCGGGCAGATCGTCACCGCCAACGGTTTCACCCTGCAGCCGGCGATCATCATCCCGAACAACGCCCAGACCTTCACCGTCGGCCAGGACGGCACGGTCTCGATCACCGTCGCCGGCAGCCCGACTTCGCAAGTGATCGGCAATATCCAGACCGCCGACTTCATCAACCCGGCCGGCCTGCAGGCCAAGGGCGGCAACCTGTTTCTGGAAACCGCCGCCAGCGGCGCGCCGCAGGTCGGCACCCCGGGTCTCAACGGTTTCGGTACCACCGAGCAGAGCACCCTGGAAACTTCCAACGTCAGCACCGTGGAAGAAATGGTCAACATGATCACCACCCAGCGTGCCTACGAGATGAACTCCAAGGTGATTTCCACCGCCGACCAGATGCTCCAGTACGTCGCACAGAACCTGTAATCAAGTCTATGAGGCGGCCTGAAGGGCGCCTGCAACACCGTGAGGTAATAGGGTCATGAATCGGTTGTTTTCCATGCTCGCGTTGAGCGCGATGGCGCTGTTGGCCGGCTGCATGAGCCCGCCACCCAAGCCCAATGACCCGTATTACGCGCCGGTGTTGCCGCGTACCCCGTTGCCCGCCGCGGCGAACAACGGTTCGATCTACCAGGCCGGCTTCGAGCAGAACCTGTATGGCGACCGCAAGGCTTTCCGGGTCGGTGACATTGTCACCATTACCCTTAATGAAGCCACCCAGGCGAGCAAAAATGCCAACTCCGACCTGTCGAAGAAAGATGCCAACAACTTTGGCCTGACCACGCTCTTCGGCTCGTCGGTGACCAGCGGCAACGCAAACCTGAATATCGGCTATGGCGGTACCAAGACCACCGACGGTTCCTCCAAGGCCGCGCAGAGCAACAGCCTGACCGGCTCGATCACCGTGACCGTGGCTGACGTGCTGCCCAACGGCATCATCGCCGTACGGGGCGAGAAGTGGTTGACCCTCAATACCGGCAATGAGCTGGTGCGCATCGCCGGGATGATCCGGGCGGATGATATCGCCACCGATAACACCGTTCCGTCCACTCGCGTGGCCGATGCACGCATCACCTACTCGGGTACCGGCGCCTTTGCCGATACGAGCCAGCCGGGTTGGCTCGACCGCTTCTTCCTCAGCCCGCTCTGGCCTTTCTAGGTGCTACGACCATGTTCAATCTCAAGCATCTGATGGCGGCTGTGCTGCTGATGTCCACCGCTCTCGGTGCCCAGGCCGAGCGGTTGAAGGACATCGCCAGTATTTCCGGTGTGCGCTCCAACCAGCTGATTGGTTATGGCCTGGTGGTCGGTCTCAACGGTTCGGGTGACCAGACCACGCAGACACCGTTCACCCTGCAGACCTTCAACAACATGCTCTCGCAGTTCGGCATCAAGGTGCCGGCCAACGCCGGTACCGTGCAGTTGAAGAACGTCGCGGCGGTGTCGATCAGTGCCGACCTGCCGGCGTTCGCCAAGCCGGGGCAGGTGGTGGATATCACTGTCTCGTCCATCGGTAACGCCAAGAGCCTGCGCGGCGGCACCCTGTTGATGACGCCACTCAAGGGTATCGACGGCAACGTCTACGCCATCGCCCAGGGCAACCTGGTGGTGGGCGGTTTCGATGCTTCTGGCGCGGACGGTTCGAAGATCACCGTCAACGTTCCGTCGGCCGGCCGTATTCCCGGCGGGGCTTCGGTGGAGCGCGCGGTACCGAGTGGTTTCAACCAGGGCAACAGCCTGACCCTGAACCTCAACCGTTCCGACTTCACCACCGCCAAGCGGATCGTCGACAAGGTCAACGATCTGCTCGGCCCGGGCGTGGCCCAGGCCATCGACGGCGGTTCGATCCGCGTCACCGCGCCGCTGGATCCGAGCCAGCGGGTCGACTACCTGTCGATGCTGGAAAACCTCGAGGTCGATCCGGGCCAGGCGGTGGCGAAGGTCATTATCAACTCGCGCACCGGCACCATCGTGATCGGCCAGAACGTCAAGGTGTCGCCGGCGGCCGTGACCCACGGCAGCCTGACCGTGACCATTACCGAAGACCCGATCGTCAGCCAGCCGGGGCCGCTGTCCAATGGCACCACGGCGGTGGTACCGCGTTCGCGGGTCAACGCCCAGCAGGAAGCCAAGCCGATGTTCAAGTTTGGCCCGGGGACCACCCTGGACGAGATCGTCCGTGCGGTGAACCAGGTGGGTGCGGCGCCAGGCGACTTGATGGCGATCCTCGAAGCCTTGAAACAGGCCGGCGCCTTGCAAGCCGACCTGATCGTGATTTGAGGCCGTCGCTATGGTGGATATGCGCAAGAGCGGGTTGGCAAGCACCGGCGACTCCGGTGCCTACAGCGACCTGAACCGAATGAACAGCCTGAAGGTCGGCAACCGCGACAGCGATGCCAACATTCGCAAGGTGGCGCAGGAGTTCGAGTCGCTGTTCGTTGGCGAAATGCTCAAGTCCGCGCGCGCGGCCACTGATGTAATGGCCCAGGACAATCCGCTCAATACCCCGGCGACCAAGCAGTACCAGGAAATGTACGACCATCAGTTGGCCGTGACCATGTCGCGCCAGGGGGGCGGTATCGGCCTGGCCGATGTGCTGGTGCGCCAGATGAGCAAGAACAAACCGACGCATCCCTCCCAGGGCAGGCTCAAGGTCGGGCCGCCGGCCGGTACGGTTGCGAGCGAAACGCCGGTGCCGACACCGATCAATGCTGGCACCACCACGGCCGCGACCGCGGCTTCACCATTCGCGCGCTCCAATGGCCAGCGGCCGTTGTGGGCCTCGCGGGTCGCCAGCCCGATCCACAACAGCGACGGCAGCCTGCACAACGACATGGCCAAGCTCAACGAGCGCCGCCTGGCGTTGCCGAGCAAGTTGACTGATCGCCTGGTCGCCGGGCTGGTGCCGTCGGCCGACGGCAGCCTGGCCACGGTCAACGCCCAGGCTGTGCCGGCGCGCAACAGCGCCGCCAGCGATTCCGTGCTCCAGGGTCAGGCCATCCACGGCTTGAGCAATGTGCCGAGCACGCGCATGCAGATCTATGGTCGCGCCGTGGCCCAGCCGCCGTTGGCGCCGGCCAAACAGGCGTTCGGTTCGCCCGACGAATTCGTCGCCACCATGCTGCCGATGGCGGAACAGGCGGCCAGGCGCATTGGTGTCGACCCGCGTTACCTGGTGGCCCAGGCAGCCCTGGAAACCGGTTGGGGCAAATCGGTCATGCGCCAGCAGGACGGCAGCAGCAGTCACAACCTGTTCGGCATCAAGGCCGGCAGCAGTTGGCAAGGGCCGCAGGCCCGCGCCATCACCAGTGAGTTCAAAAATGGCCAGATGGTCAAGGAGACGGCGGACTTCCGTTCCTATGCCTCCTACCAGGACAGCTTCCACGATCTGGTGACCATGCTGCAAAGTAATAATCGCTATCAAGATGTGCTGAAGTCGGCCGATAAACCTGAACAGTTTGTACGCGAGTTGCAAAAGGCCGGGTATGCCACTGACCCGGACTACGCCAGCAAGATTTCGCAAATAGCAAAACAGATGAAGAGCTACCAGAACTACGCTGCGGCGGGCGCTTCCACGAATTTATAAGGTCTGAATCATGAGCTTGCTCAATATTGGTATGACGGGGTTGAACGCGGCCTCGACGGCTTTGAACACCACCGGCAACAACATTTCCAACGTTGATACGGCCGGCTATTCACGTCAGTCAACCGTTCAGACCAGCTCTGCCTCGCAGCAATACGGCAACGTGTTCATCGGTACCGGCACGACCCTGGCGGATGTCCGTCGGGTCTACAGCGCCTATCTGGATGCGCAGTTGCAAACCTCGACCTCGCTCAACAGCGATTCGTCCTCGTACCTGGCCCAGGTCACGCCGACCGACTCCATGCTGTCGGATACCAACACCGGCATGACCGCTTCGTTGCAGAAGTTCTTCAGCTCGCTGCAAAGTGTGTCGACCACCCCGACGGACGATGCGTCCCGCCAGACGACGCTGACCAGCGCCCAGGCGTTGAGCGACAAACTCAACTCCCTCTCCCAGCAATTGAGCGCCCAGAACACCGGGATCAACAGCAACCTGTCGGACATGGCCGGCCAGGTGAACAAGCTGGCGAGTACCATTGCCCAGTACAACGATCAGATTTCCAAAGTCACCACCGCCGCCGGTGCCCCGAACGACCTGCTGGACCAGCGCAGCGAGGCGGTGCGCCAGTTGTCCGAGCTGGTCGGGACCCAGGTGGTCCAGCGCGGTTCGAGTTATGACGTCTATATCGGCAGCGGTCAGCCGCTGGTGATGGGCAACAGCACCAACACCCTGTCCGCCGTGCCGAGCAAGGACGACCCGAGCCAGTCGGCCTTGCAACTGGATCGCGGCACCAGCACCGTCGATATCACCTCCACCGTGACCGGTGGCGAGATCGGTGGTCTGCTGCGCTATCGCAGCGATGTGCTCGACCCGTCGATCAACGCGTTGGGGCGCATTGCCATGGTCGCGGCCGACCAGATGAACAAGCAGCAGGCCCAGGGCATCGACAAGAACGGCAACTTCGGTTCGCCGATCTTCAACGATATCAACAGCGCCACCCTGATCAGCCAGCGCAGCATCGCCAATGGGAACAACAGCGCCGGTTCCGGCAACCTGAACGTGACCATCGCCGACACCGGTGCGCTGACCACCAACGATTACCAGGTCACCTTCAGCAGCGCGACCAACTACAGCGTCACGCGCTCGGACGGCACCGCGATGGGGTCCTTCAGCACCACGACCACGCCACCCCCGGTCATCGACGGGATCACCCTGAGCCTCAATGGCGGCGGCGCGATGAGTGCCGGCGACACCTTCAAGGTGACCCCGACCCGCAGCGGTGCCAGTGATATCCAGACGGTGATGACCAACGCGCAGAACATTGCCGCCGCGGCGCCGCTGGCCGGTGTCACCAGTGCCAACAACGGCGGCACCTACACCCAGCCGACCCTGGTCGACCAGTTGGGCACGTCCAACGCGACCAACAACGCGCAGTTGCAGGATGCCATCAAGTACGGCACGCCGGCCAAGATCGTCTTCGGCGCACCGGGTACCGGTGCGACCGCGGGTACCCAGGGCTACACCCTGACCGATGCCCAGGGCAACGTCATGGGCACCGGTACCATCGTGCCGGGGCAGGCCAACACACTGAACCTGAAAATCAACATGGTCGACGCCAGCGGCAATCCGGTGTTGGACGGCGCAGGCGTGCAGAAGACCTTCACCGTTCAGACCACGGTCAGCGGTAATCCGAAGTCCGGTGAAAGCTTTACCATGTCGATGACTGGCGCCGGTTCTTCGGACAACCGCAACAGCACCGCCCTGGTCGCCCTGCAAAACAGCAAGACCGTGGGCACGAGCGCCACGAACGGCGGCAGCAGCATCTCCGACGCCTACGGCACGTTGGTCTCCACTGTCGGTACCAAGGCGTCCCAGGCCACCTCGGACAACACGGCGACGACGACCATCCTGACCAACGCCAAGGGCGCGCGCGACTCCCTGTCCGGCGTCAACCTGGACGAAGAGTCCGCCAACCTGGTCAAGTACCAGCAGTACTACACGGCCGCGTCGCAGATTATCAAAGCCGCCCAGGCCATCTTCAGCACGCTGCTCAGCAGCCTTTAAGGAGTCGTGATTCATGCGCATTTCCACCGCCCAGTATTACGAAACCACGGCTGCCAACTACCAGCGCGGTTACAACGACACGCTCAAGACCAGTGCCGAGGCCAGCAGCATGGTCAAGGTCAATACCGCCGCCGATGACCCGGTAGGGGCCGCGCGGCTGTTGCAACTGGGCCAGCAAAGCGCTGCGCTGACCCAGTACTCCAGCAATATCAGCTCGCTCAAAGGCTCGTTCAGCCAGTCGGAAACGGCCTTGACCGCGATTCAGAGCGCCATGCAATCGGCTCGCGAAATCGGGCTGTCGGCCATCAGCGGCACCAACACCGATGCCGATCGCAAGGCCTATGCCCAACAGCTGGGACAGATCCAGCAAACGGTCCTCGGGCTGATGAACAGCCAGGATGCCAACGGCAACTATCTGTTCGGCGGTTCGAAGACCAGCGCTCCGCCCTATACCGCCAACTCCGACGGCACCTACAGCTACAACGGTGATCAGTCGCAGTTGAACCTGGCCATTGGCGACAATAGTTCGGTGGCCAGTAATGTGACCGGCTGGGACGCGTTCCAGCAGTCCATCAACACTGCCCGCACCCAGGTCACCATGACTTCGCCGGCCGTGGACGACGGTCGCGTCACCCTGTCCAACGGCCAGGTCAGCAATAGCGCGACCTACAACGCTCAGTTCGCCGGCGGTCAGCCGTATACCGTCAGTTTCCTCAGCAGTACCCAGATCAAGATCACCGATGCCAGCGGCGCTGACGTCACTTCCGAAGCCAGCCAGAACGGCGTGATCAGCAACAGCAACGGCGCGAACCAGACGGTCACCTTCCGAGGCGTGGACCTGGGGCTGAACCTCAACCTGAAGTCCGGTGATGTGCCGGATACCGTGATTGCCGGGCATAGCTTCACCCTGGCGGCGCAGCCGGATACCTTCAATACCTCGCGCAGCGCCGGCAACCCGTCGACCGCGGTGGTGACCGGGGCGACGACGACCAACCAGGCGGCCTACGACAGCACCTTCCCTGCCAGTGGGGCGATCCTCAAGTTCACCAGCGCCACGGCCTATGACCTGTATGCATCGCCGATCACGGCCAGCAGCCGGCCGGTGTCCTCGGGGACCATGGCCGGTTCCACGGCGACGGCGGCGGGGGTCAGCCTGACCTTGGGCGGTACGCCGGCGGCCGGTGATCAGTTTGTGGTCCAGCCGAACAATCACCAGACCCAGAATATCCTCGATACCTTGAACCAGATGATTGGTACGTTGAACACCCCGGCCGATGGCAATCCGGTTGCCCAGCAGAAGCTGCTGGCAAGCATGAACGCCGGGGTCAGCAACGTCACCAGCGCCATGGACCAGGCGGGCAGTGCGGTCACCGCCATCGGTACCCGCGGCCAGGTCCTGGATGCCCAGGACGCCACCAACCAGAGCCTGGTGCTGGCCAATACCACCAGCCAGGGGGCGATTCGCGACGCCGACCCGGCGGCGGTCATGACCCAGCTGACCCTGCAGCAGACCATGTTGCAGGCGGCGCAGTTGGCCTTCAGCAAAATCAGTCAATTGGGCCTGTTCAACAAGATCTGATTCGACCCGGGCGCGGGAGCCATCGTGGCTCTCGCGCCTCCATCAACCGCCTTTTTCAGCGGTTCCAGTGGCTCGTCCGATCGGGTGAGTCGCGCCGCTTGCGAGCCCCGTCGTGAACCCAGTCCCACTCGTCAGTCTCGTCATTCCCGCCGTCAATCCACGCTTTTTTGGCAAAGCCCTGCACAGTGCCTTGGGCCAGAGCTACGGCAATCTCGAAATCATCGTGTGCGATGACAGCCAGGATGACGAAATTGGCCGTCTGGTCGAGACCATGAGTGAAGAGGCGGGCCGGCCGGTACGTTATGTTCGTAACGCGCTCAAGCTCGGGCATGTGGCTAATTTGCTCGCGGGTCTTGAGTTGGCCCAGGGCGAATTCATCAAGTTTCTCTATGATGACGACCAACTGTTTGGCGCCTGTATCGAGCGCCAGGCGCAGGTCCTGGTCGAGCAGGCCGACGTCAACCTGGTGCTGGCGCAACGCATGTTCTGGGACGCCGACGATCTGCAACTGCCGATTCGTCTTGAGAACGCTACGTTGGCGCCCACTTGTTCGGTCTTCAAGGGCGAGGACCTGCTGGCGATTTTCGAGACCTTTCCGGTCAATATCCTGGGTGGTTTCAGCAATGCGCTGTTGCGCCGTGCGGATGTGCTGGAGTGGTTGCCCGCCTTGACCCAGCCGGGGCATTGTTTTGTCGCTTCGCTGGAGTTCGCGCTGTATATCTGCCTGTTGCGTCGCGGCAATATGGTGATGCTGAACCACGTCCTGAGTGTCGAGCGTCGTTACCCGGAACGGCCCAGCCGGCAGCAGGCGATGCTTGATGCGGTGCTCTCCGAGCGTGAGTGGCTGCTGCAAATGCTCAAGGCGCGCAGCGGCGAGTCGGCCCCGGCCCATGGCTGGGTCCGTTTGTTGCCGCTGACCCGCGCCAATGAGTCGCCACGGGTCTGGGGTGAACTGGCGTTGCTGCGGACCCTGGGCACCAAGCAGACCACCGAGATCTGGCGCGTCGGGGTTACCAGCGACAGTTTTTCCGAAATGTATGCCCAGTGGCTGGCGTGTCGGACCCTGACGGAGCCCGAGCGCAAACTGCTGCCCGATGCACTGCTCGAGTGGGCGTGGCAGCCGAAGATCGTGGCGGTGGTGATTGATCGGGAGGGTGGTCTCTCCGGCCTGGACAGCACCCTGCAGAGTCTGGCCGGGCAGCTCTATCCCGCGGAGTTGACACTGGTACTGTCTGACGCCTGTAGCGAAGCCGTGCTGTTGGACCGGGTGTTTACCTTGCCTTTGCAAGAGGACTGGCAGCAGCAACTCAATGAGCTGTTGGCCCAGATTGACGGCGCTGACTGGTTTTATCTGTTGCGTGCCGGGGATCGTCTGGTGGAGCCCGCGCTGCTGGTGCTGGCTGATCGCATCGTGCAGGCCGGCGAGGAATGCTGTTTCTATAGTGACGAGAGCTGTTTGCGCGACGGCGAGCCGGCGGAGCCGGTTTTCAAGTCCGACTTCAACCTGGACCTGATGCGCAGCTATCCGTATGTGGGGCGTGTCCTGGCCTTCAAGCGCGAGCCTTTCCTGGCGCTCGGTGGTTTCGACTCGCGACATGGCGAACTGGCGCCTCACGACCTGCTCTGGCGGCTGGTCGAGCAAGTCGGTACCCAGGTCGTCGGGCATATCGCCGAGGTACTGGTGGAGTCCGTGTTGTCGCTTTCCCAGTGGATGTCGCTGCCCGAGTTGCTCGAACTGAACGCACCGCTGCTCGAGGCGCATCTGTGGCGTCTCGGCGTGGACCATGAGTTGCGTGACAGAGGGCAGGCGCTGTTCAACCGTGTGGATTATCTGCACGCGGATCGACCGCTGGTCTCGATCATTATCGTCTGCAAGGATCAGTTGGCGGCGGTACAGCGTTGTGTCGAAACCTTATTGGAAAAAACCCTTTACCGCCAATACGAGCTGCTGCTGGTGGACAACGGCAGTGAAAGTCCCGAGGCGCTGGCCTGGCTGAACGCCATGGCCCGTATGGGCAGCGATCGTTTGCGCGTATTGACCTTTGCCCGCCAGAGCCAGGCTGCCGTTATCAACGCCGTTGCCGGGCAAGCCCGGGGCGACTATCTGTTGCTGTTCAACCCCTACCTGATGGTGACTGACGGCCTCTGGCTCGACGAGATGCTCAACCATGCGCAGCGCCCGGAAGTCGGCGTGGTGGGCCCCAAACTGTTCAATGCCGACGGACGCGTGGTACATGCCGGCCTGGTGTTGGGATTGCATGGGCCTGCGGGCCTGCCTTTTCATGGCGAGTCCCTGCAGTCCGCGGGCTATATGCATCGTTTGCAGATCGCCCATGATCTGAGTGCGGTCGGTGCCGATTGCCTGATGGTGCGCAAGACCGTGTTCGACAGCGTGCAGGGGCTGGATGAAGCGCAGTTTGTGCAGACGCTCGGTGAAGTCGATTTGTGTCTGAAGATTGGCCGCAGCGGTTATCTGGTGGTCTGGACCCCGCATGCGCAACTGGCCCTGGGGGCCCGCCCGAGCGTGGTTCTCGAGGCGGACCAGCAAGCCCTGCGCGAGGCTGAGCAGGAGGCGTTCTATCTGCGTTGGCTGCCCGTGATCGCTCGGGATCCGGCCTACAATCCCAACCTGAGCCTGCGCACCCTGGGCGGCAGCAGTTTTGGCCTCGAACCAGGTCTGCTTTCCGGCTGGAGCCCGTTTTCAGTCCGCAACCTGCCGAAGGTCCTGGCGCTTCCGGTCAACGCCTCGGCCATCGGCCATTACCGGGTGACGCAGCCACTGATCGAACTGCAGGCCGCGGGGCGGGCGGTGGGGCGGGTCATGTATGAAATGCCGTCGATTATCGAAGTGGAGCGTCAGTCTCCTGACGTTATCGTGCTGCAGGGGCGTTATACCGAAGGGCCGATCAATGAGTGCGTGCCGCTGAAGACTTACTCGAATGCCCGGCGCGTCTACGAGCTGGATGACTATGTGATCCAGCCGACCAAGAAAAACGCCCATGTGCGCAACATGCCGACCCGTGACGAGATGGAAGCGCTGGTTCGTCGCGGCATCGGCCTGTGTGATCGGGTCGTGGTGTCGACCGAGCCGCTGGCCGATGCCCTGTCGTCCATGCACAGCGATATCCGGGTCGTTCCCAATATGCTCGCGACCCACCTGTGGACGGGCTTGAAGGGACAGCGCCGGACCTCGAAAAAACCCCGTGTCGGTTGGGGCGGCGGCACTAGTCACTCCGGCGATCTGGCGGTGATCGCCGAGGTTGTGCGCGAGCTGGCGACGGAGGTCGACTGGGTCTTTTTCGGCATGTGCCCGGACGATTTGCGCCCTTACATGCATGAGTTCCATGGGGTGATCGGGCTGGAGGTGTACCCGGCGAAGCTGGCCAGCCTGAACCTGGACCTGGCCCTGGCGCCGTTGGAGTTCCACATCTTCAACGACTGCAAGAGCAACCTGCGGCTGTTGGAGTACGGCGCCTGCGGCTATCCGGTGATCTGCACCGATACCAAGGCCTATACCGGCTACCTGCCGTGCACCAAGGTCAAGAGCAACTCCACCGATGAGTGGCTGCAGGCGATTCGCATGCACCTGTCCGATCCCGATGCCAGCTACCGCATGGGGGATGAACTGCGTGAGATCGTCCTGCGCGACTACATGTTGCGTGGCGACAACCTGCGTTACTGGGAGAACGGCTGGCTGGCCGATTGATCCCGCTGTTGAGCTGGCGCGTTTCCTGCAAGTCCCCCTGCATATCGCCATAAATCGTGCATTTGGCGGCGCGGCCCACGGGCCGCGTGCCGCTGGCGCGATTTGACCCGGCAGTCTGGGAAGTCCCACAGCGCCTGAGCAGGCCCTGTGTCGAACAAGAGGGGACGTTGATGAAGGCAGTTATTCTGGCGGGTGGCCTGGGCACGCGGATCAGCGAGGAATCGCACCTCAAGCCCAAGCCGATGATCGAGATCGGCGGCAAGCCAATTCTCTGGCACATCATGAAGCAGTACTCGGCCCACGGTATCCACGACTTCGTGATCTGCCTGGGGTACAAGGGCTACGCCATCAAGGACTTCTTCGCCAACTACTTCCTGCACACCTCCGACGTCACCTTCGACATGAGCAACAATCGCATGGACGTTCACCAGAACTACAGCGAGCCATGGCGCGTGACCCTGATCGACACCGGCGAAGACACCATGAC
This sequence comes from Pseudomonas sp. MWU12-2319, assembly GCF_023242525.1. Taxonomy (NCBI): domain Bacteria; kingdom Pseudomonadati; phylum Pseudomonadota; class Gammaproteobacteria; order Pseudomonadales; family Pseudomonadaceae; genus Pseudomonas; species Pseudomonas sp. MWU12-2319. The sequence continues at coordinate 42,404 of NZ_JALJES010000005.1, read as the reverse complement.
CGGCGGCCGCCTGCGTCGTGCCGGGCGTTACCTGGAGAACGAAGAGGCCTTCTGCTTCACCTACGGCGACGGCGTCTCGGACCTGAACATCGGCGCGCTGGTGGACTTCCACCTTTCCAGCGGCAAGTTGGCGACGGTCACTGCGGTACAGCCGCCAGGCCGCTACGGCGCGCTGGAGCGCGACGGTGACATGGTCCGTGGCTTTATCGAAAAGCCCCGTGGCGATGGCGGTTGGATCAATGGCGGTTTCTTCGTCCTGTCGCCCAAGGTGCTGTCGCTGCTCAGTGACGACAGTACCGTCTGGGAAGCCGAACCCTTGGCGGAACTGGCCACCCTGGGGCAACTGAACGCCTTCCAGCACGACGGCTTCTGGCATCCGATGGACACCCTGCGGGACAAGAATCACCTGGAGCAACTGTGGCAGAGCGGGGAGGCCCCATGGAAGCAGTGGGACTGAGCCGGGCATTCTGGAGCGGCAAGCGGGTCCTGCTGACCGGCCATACCGGGTTCAAGGGCAGTTGGTTGGCACTGTGGCTCGAGAGCCTGGGTGCCCAGGTCAGCGGCTTCGCCCTCGATCCCAGTACCGACCCCAGCCTGTTCGAACTGGCCCGGGTCGGCGAGAGTCTCAACGACCAGCGCGGCGACCTGCGCGACCTCGGCGCCTTGCTTGAACTGATCGCCGAGACCGAACCGGAAATTGTCCTGCACCTGGCGGCCCAGCCGCTGGTGCGCGAAGCCTATCGCGATCCGCTCGGCACCTATTCGAGCAATGTCATGGGTACCCTCAACCTGTTGGAAGCGATTCGCCAGGTCGGTGGGGTGCGTGCCTGTGTGCTGGTCACCACCGACAAGGTCTACGCCAACCAGGAGTGGGCCTGGCCCTATCGCGAGAACGAAGCCCTCGGCGGCCATGATCCCTACAGCAGCAGCAAGGCCTGTTGCGAACTGTTGGCGCAGTCCTATGTGGCCTCCTTTTTCCCGGCCGAACGCTACGAGGCCCATGGCCTGGCGGTGGCGACCGCGCGGGCCGGCAACGTCCTGGGCGGCGGCGACTTCTCCCCGGAACGGCTGATTCCCGACGTGCTCCGGGCCTGGTCGGCGGATGAGCCGGTGACCCTGCGTTATCCACAGGCGGTACGGCCCTGGCAGCATGCGCTGGAGCCGCTGGCCGGTTACCTGCAACTGGCCGCCGCGCTGTATGAGCGTGGGCCGGAAGCGGCCGGGGCGTGGAACTTCGGGCCTGGCGAGGACGACATGTGCAGTGTCGGCGACGTCGTCGCTCGACTCGCCGGGCGCTGGCCCCAGGCGCCGGGCCTGCGGGTCGAGCCCAGCGAGCTGCACGAGGCCGGTCTGTTGCGCCTGGACAGCAGTCGCGCCCGGCAGTTGCTCGGCTGGCAACCGCGCTGGTCCTTGCAGCAATGCCTGGAACAGACCCTCGATTGGCACCTGGCCTGGAAAAACGCCGAGGACATGCGCAGCGTGACCCTGGCGCAATTGAATCTGTACCGGGGTGAGCTTTGAGTGAATTCCTGATTCATGCCTTGCCCCTCAAGGGGCTGTTCAGCGTACAGCACAAGCATCACGCCGATCAGCGCGGGCATTTTTCCCGGTTGTTCTGCGAAGGCAGCCTGAGTGCGTTCGGCGAGCCGTTTCATATCCGCCAGATCAACCACTCCTGCACCCGCGAGCGTGGCAGCGTGCGCGGCCTGCATTATCAGAATGCCCAGGCCCCGGAGGCCAAGCTGATCACCTGCCTGCGTGGTGAAGTCTGGGATGTGGCGGTGGACCTGCGTGCGGATTCGCCGACCTTCCTGCATTGGCACGCCGAGTACCTGCGTGCCGGCGACGGTCGCGGCCTGTTGATTCCCGCCGGCTTCGCCCACGGTTTCCAGACCCTCAGCGACGATGCTGAACTGCTTTACCTGCACAGCGCCGACTACACGCCCGCGTCCGAGGGCGGTCTGTCAGTGCTCGACCCGCGTCTGGCAATCACCTGGCCCGAGGCTGTCAAAAATCTGTCGGCCAGGGACAGCAGTCACCCCCTGATCGATGCGTCTTTCCCTGGAGTGCGTTTATGAACTGCCGAGGTTGCGGCACCCCGCTGGTCTTGCCGTTGATCGATCTGGGGACTTCGCCACCGTCCAATGCCTACCTGCGGGCTGACCAGTTGGAGCAGGCCGAGCCGTGGCTGCCGTTGAAAGTCGCGGTGTGCCAGAGCTGCTGGCTGGTGCAGACCGAGGACTACACCCGTGCCGATACGCTGTTCGACGCTGACTACGCCTATTTCAGTTCGTTTTCCAGTACCTGGCTGGAGCATGCCGAGCGTTATGTGAGCGAGATGGTCGAGCGCTTCGAACTGACCGCGGACAGCCGCGTGGTGGAGGTGGCCGCCAACGATGGCTACCTGCTGCAGTATGTCGCCGGGCGCGGTATCCGCTGCCTGGGTGTCGAGCCGACCCGCAGCACCGCCCAGGCGGCGCGGGACAAAGGCCTGGAGATCCGCGAGCTGTTCTTCGGGCGCGATACCGCGTTGCAGTTGCGCGAGGAGGGCTGGGCGGCTGACCTGATGGCGGCCAACAACGTGCTGGCCCATGTGCCGGACATCAATGATTTTCTCCAGGGCTTCGCGACGCTGCTCAAGCCCACGGGCGTGGCCACCTTCGAGTTCCCGCACCTGCTGGCCCTGATCGCCGGGAAGCAGTTCGATACCTTGTATCACGAGCACTATTCCTACCTGTCGCTGACCGCGGTGCAGGCCTTGTGCGTGCGCAATGGCCTGGAAATCTTCGATGTCGGCGGCTTGCCGACCCATGGCGGTTCACTGCGGGTCTTCGTGCAGCGCGCCGACGGTGCTCGTCGCCCGGTGCAGGCAGTGGTCCGCCAGGTGCTGGACGCCGAGCTGGCCGCGGGGGTGAAAACCCCGGCTTTCTACGCCACCCTGGCACCGGCCGCCGAGCGCATCAAGCACGAGCTGTTGCGTTTCCTGTTGCAGGCCAAGGCCGAAGGCAAGCGTGTGGTCGGTTATGGCGCGGCGGCCAAGGGCAACACCTTGCTCAACTATGCCGGGGTCCGTCCGGACCTGCTGGCCTGGGTCGCCGATGCCAACCCGCACAAGCAGGGCAAGTTTCTCCCTGGCAGTCGTATTCCCGTGGTCTCGCCTGAGCGTATCGAGGCGGAAAAGCCCGACTACGTGCTGGTGTTGCCGTGGAACCTGTTGCAGGAAGTGAGTCAGCAGCAGGCCGTGGTGCGTGAATGGGGCGGCCGTTTTGTCGTCGCCGTACCCGAGTTGACGATCCTGTGAGCGGCCTGAAAGTGCTGGTGACCGGTGCGACCGGCTTTGTCGGTCGCCATCTGGTCTCGGCCTTGCTGGCGCGCGGGCATTCGGTGCGGGCCGTGGCTCGCGATCCCGAGGCCGCGCGCAAGTTGCCGTGGATCGACGATGTGGAGTTTATCGCCGCCGACGTGCATGCCGTGGACCTTGATGTTGCCATGCTGACCCAGGGCGTCGATGCCCTGGCCCATTTGGCCTGGCCGGGGTTGCCGAACTACCAGGCGCTGTTTCACTTCGAACACAACCTGTTCGCCGATTACCGTTTTATCAAGCAGGCGGTCGAAGCCGGTGTGCCCCAGGTCCTGGTGACCGGCACCTGCTTCGAATATGGCTTGCAGAGTGGGCCGTTGAGCGAAGCGACGCCGGCGCAGCCGAGCAATCCCTACGGTCTGGCGAAGAACACCCTGCGCCTGTTCCTGGAGACGTTGCGCCAGCAGATGCCGTTCAACCTGCAGTGGGCGCGCCTGTTCTATTTGCATGGCGAGGGGCAGAACCCCAATAGCCTGCTGGCCAGCCTGGACCGTGCCATCGCGGCCGGTGACAGTCACTTCAACATGTCGGCCGGCGAGCAACTGCGTGATTATCTGGCTATTGAAGTGGCCGCCGATTACCTGGCCCGGTTGCTGGAACAGCGGGATTTTTCCGGCGTGGTCAATTGCGCCAGCGGCCGCCCGATTGCGGTCCGGACCCTGGTCGAGCAGCGTCTGCGCGAGCGCGGATCGTCCATCGCGCTGAACCTGGGTCACTACGGTTATGCCAGTCACGAGCCCATGGCGTTCTGGGCCGTGGCCGAGCGACTGCAACAGCTACTGGGAGTCGAACATGGCGCATGAGTTGTATCGGGCAGGTGATCTGCCGGTCCTGCAAAACCGCACCTTTGCCGACGCGGCCTCGGCCAGGGCTTCGGCCCGCGCCGATATCGTGCTGGTACAGGACGAAGTCAGCGGCTTGATCTTCAACCAGGCCTTCGATGCCGACAAGTTGAGCTACGACAGCGACTATCAGAACGAGCAGGCCCATTCCGGTCAGTTCCAGCAGCACTTGAGCGACGTGGAAGGCATCATTGCCCGGCACTTCAAGGGCCGGAGCCTGATCGAGGTCGGTTGCGGCAAGGGTTATTTCCTCGAGCTGCTGCGCGGCCTCGGCTACGCCATCACCGGTATCGACCCGGCCTACGAAGGCAGCAACCCCGAAGTGATCAAGGCACCGTTCACCCGTGGCCTCGGCCTGGCCGCCGATGCCCTGGTGTTGCGCCACGTGCTGGAGCATATCGCCGACCCGGTGGCGTTCCTGGCGGCGATGGCCGAGGCCAACCAGGGCGGGCAGATCTATATCGAGGTGCCGTGCTTTGACTGGATCGTCGAGCACCGGGCCTGGTTCGACCTGTTCTACGAACACGTCAACTACTTCCGTCTCGATGACCTGCGCCGCTTGTTCGGCACCGTGCACGAGGCCGGCCATCTGTTCGGCGGGCAGTACCTGTATATCGTCGCCGACCTCGGCAGCCTGCGCCTGACGCCGACCGAGCCGGTGTTGCGCCAAGACCTGCCGGATGACTTCACCGCCAGCCTGGCCAAGGCGATCCGCATCATCCGCGAGGCGCCCGAGCAAGGCTCGTGTATCTGGGGCGCGTCCTCCAAGGGGGTGATCTATTCGCTGTTCCTGCAGCGGGCGGGAGTGGCGGTGGACCAGGTGGTGGATATCAACCCGGCCAAGCAGGGGCGTTATCTGCCCCTCAGCGGTGTGCGCGTGTCGTCGCCGGAGGAAGCCCTGGATGCCTTGCCCATTGGCGCCAACCTGTTTGTGATGAACTCCAATTACCTCGAAGAAATCAAGCGCATGACGGGCGGACGTTACGTCTACCACGCCGTCGACAGCGCCTCCTTTCAATGAACTTTTGCCGAGACTGAATGATGACCAAGACCGTTATGCAAGCCTTCGAAGCCGAATGCCAAGCCGAAATCGCCGCCCAGGGCCAGGACGAAAAACTCCAGGGCCTGGCCCGCGACTTCTTCAACGAGTCGGCCAAGCACAAGTACAGCTACCACTTCTCCTGGATGGGCCGGCCGATCATTCAACTGCCCCAGGACATGATGGCGATGCAGGAGATCATCTGGCAGGTCAAGCCGGACCTGGTGATCGAGTGTGGTATCGCCCATGGCGGTTCGATCATCTACTACGCCTCGCTGCTTGAGCTGCAAGGCCACGGCGAAGTGCTGGGCATCGACCTTGATATCCGCCGGCACAACCGCGAGGCCATCGAGAGCCATCCGATGAGCAAGCGCATCCGCATGATCGAGGGTTCGAGCATCGAACAGTCGACCGCCGAGCAGGTCCGTGCGGCTGCCGCGGGCAAGAAGGTCATCCTGGTCCTGGATTCCAACCATACCCACGATCACGTACTGGAAGAGCTGCGCCTTTACGCGCCGCTGGTTTCCGTCGGTAGCTACTGCGTGGTGATGGATACCGTGGTCGAGGACATGCCGCCGGAATTTTTCCCTGATCGTCCATGGGGCCCGGGTGACAACCCGAAGACCGCGGTCTGGGCATACCTGCAAGAGAACAGCGATTTCGAGATCGACAAGCAGCTGGAGAACAAGCTGCTGGTCACCGTCGCGCCTGACGGCTACCTGCGCCGGGTTCGCTAAATAGCCACATCATCCTGAGTTCATTGGTCGATTCGCAGTTTTGGGGAAAGGTTATGCAAGGCAAGTACGTTTCTGAACAGGCATCGCGTCAGGGGAATGTGCAGCTCCTGGGTGATTTGTTGACCGTGGTGCTGGTTACCCATAACCGGCCGGCGTTCCTGCGTCGGGCGGTGAAGTTCTATAGCGCGTTGCCTTGCAAACTGCTGGTGCTGGACTCTTCCCCCGTGGCCTACGCCGAAGTCGCGCAGGGGCATGACTCGATCGAGTACCTGCACGTGCCGCAGTACGACTACTGGAAACTGCAGAACAAGTTCGCCCATGGCGTGATGAGCGTGACCACGCCGTACATGGTGTTTGCCGCCGACGACGACTTTATCGTTCACGGGGCGTTGGCCGAGGCGGTTGCGTTCCTGGAGAACAATGCCGACTACGGCATGTGCCATGGTTACTGCATGATGTACCTGTCGTTGGCGGGCAGCGTCAGCTACTACCGTCGCGACAAGAAGGTCTGTGAGGACTACGCCTCCGAGCGGGCCCAGGATCGCGTGGTGGACTATATGTACCAATACCTGCCGCCGTTCTACGCCGTCCATCGTACCGCCCTGATGCGCGACTGGCATTCGGCCTTGCCTGAAGGCACCAGTTTCCAATGGCAGGAAATCGGCCATGTCTACTACATGCTCGCCCGGGCCAAGGCGCGGATCCTGCCGATTCCCTATGTGGTCCGTGAGGTCAACTATGGCGATTCGGAACACAGCACCGAGGTCTACCACTCGCTGACCTACACCGATGCCAAGTCGGTGGCCGAGCGCGAGGCCTTCGCCGAGTTCCTGGCCTCCCTGCCTACCGCGATCGAAGGGCTTGATCCGGCACAGGGCAAAGCCTTCGCCCTGGAAAGTTTCGAAGCCATGACCGACAGCCTGCGGACCGGGCGGGCACTGACCATGGAAGGGCTGTTCGAGTCCACCTGGATCAGCATCAAGGACGCACCCGTGCGGCGCTTCGGGCCCAAGCAGTACGTGGAAATGCCTTACTACAACCAGGCATTTTTCGATCAGTTGACCCACTTCGAATTCCTGCTCCATGCGATGCCGGCCGGTCGTGTGCAACTGATGGGACTGGAGGGTGTATGGACCCGTCAGGACGCGCTGATGCGCGCGCACAACAACGACACCCCGGAAAGCGTGGCGGACCGCCTGTGGCAGGCCCAGGAGTGCAACCTGTTCAACCGGCGGGTGGTCAAGCGCCTGGCCCGGCAACTGGAGATTCTCGGCGAAGAGGACGAGGCACGGGATATGTTCGCCTGGGCCGAGCGCCTGGACGCCGTTTCCACTGAAGACAATCGCTCGACCTTCGAGGCGATGCTCTCGGGACGCCTGCTCGATTGGCTGCAGGTTCGCGAGCCGTCTGCCGGCGAACTTGAGGCGATCGGCGGTTACCAGGTCGAGCAGGGCAGCGGTCCGGTCTTCGGCCTGCTGGTACTGGACCTGAACAACGACATCGGCAAGTTGCAGGTCACCCTCGACAGCCTGCTGGAAGGGCACAGCAAGGCCTTCCGCATCGTCGTCTTCACCGCGGGCGAGCCGCAGGCGGCGACTACCCTGCAGAACACCTTGCACTTTATCCGGGTGACACCGGGCAATCTGGTCGACAAGTTGAACCAGACGATCCGCCAACTGCCCTGTGACTGGTTGCTACTGGCCGAGGCGGGGGATGAGTTCACCGCCAGTGGCCTGTTGCGCGCCAGTCTCGAACTGCGTGAGGCCGAAGGTTGCCGTGCGGTGGCCACCGATGAAATCCAGCGCGATGCCAATGGCGCGCTGATCGATGTGTTCCGTCCGAGCTTCAACCTCGACCTGCTGCAAAGCGTACCGGCGCTGATGGCCAGGCACTGGTTGATTCGCCGTGAAGTCTTGCTGGAGGTTGGCGGCTACAAGGCCGACTTCAGCAAAGCCCTGGAATTCGATCTGCTGCTGCGTCTGATCGAGCAGGGCGGCATGGCCGGACTGGCCCATCTGGACGAGCCATTGCTGATTTCCAGCGTACCGGCACTCGAAGAGAACGCCCATGAGCGCCTGGCGTTGCTGCGCCATCTGGGCACGCGGGGCTACAAGGCCCAGGTCACTTCGCAGAATCCGGGCAGCTACTTTGTCGATTATCGGCATACCGAACGCCCGCTGGTGTCGATCATTCTCCATGGCCAGGCCGACTTCGCCGAACTGGAGCGCTGCCTGAGCGCAGTGCTGCAAAAAACCCGCTACCTGAAATACGAAGTGCTGGTGGCCGATCACCCGAGCTACAGCGAAGCCCTCGCGACCTGGCTCCGAGAACAGCCTCAGGCCGGTAAAGTCAGTGTGTTGCAAGCCGACTGGTCGAGCACCTCGGCATTCTGCAACGCGGCGGCAGATCAGGCCCTGGGTGAGTACCTGGTGCTGCTCGCGCAAGACAGCGAAGTGGTCAACCCCAACTGGATCGAGTCGCTGCTCAACCAGGCCTTGCGCCCGGAAGTCGGCGTGGTCGGCGCCAAGCTCTACAGCCGTGATACCAAGGTCTCCCAGGCCGGGCTGATTCTCGGCTTGAACGGTGGTGTCGGTTCGCCTTTTGTCGGTGAAAAGACGGATGCCAGGGGCTATATGCAGCGGCTGGCGGTGGAGCAGAACTATTCGGCGGTCTCGGCGACGTGCCTGATGGTGCGCAAGGCGTTCTTCGAGGCGGTCGGTGGCCTGGACGAAGGCGACTTCGCCGAGGCCTTCGCCGATGTCGATCTGTGTCTCAAGATCGGCCAGGTCGGCGGCCTGGTGTCGTGGACGCCGCAAGTGCAAGTGTTCCACCCGGGTCTTCTGCCCGAGGCGCCAGAGGCTCTGGCGGCCCTGCTCGAGAAGTGGGCGGTGAACTTCCTGCGCGACCCGGCCTACAACCCGCACCTGTCCCTGACAGGAAAAGGTTTCAGTCTGGGCAGTGCCAGTCCAGTGGGATGGGCGCAGTTGCTCGTTTAAGCCTGGCAGACAGTTAAAGGGACTCACGGTATGTTCAACGGCAAATCGATTTTCATCTCCGGCGGCACCGGCTCGTTCGGCCGCAACTTCATCCGTCGTCTGCTGGAGCAGTACCAGCCGCGGCGGGTGGTGGTGTTCTCGCGCGACGAGCTCAAGCAGTACGAGATGCAGCAGACGTTCAACGCGCCGTGCATGCGCTATTTTCTCGGTGATGTCCGGGATGCCGAGCGCTTGCGCCTGGCCATGCGCGGGATCGATTTTGTCGTGCATGCCGCGGCCCTGAAACAGGTGCCGGCGGCCGAGTACAACCCCACCGAGTGCATTCGCACCAACGTCAACGGGGCGGAAAACATCATTGCCGCGGCCATCGATAATGGCGTGCAGAAGGTTGTCGCCCTGTCCACCGACAAGGCGGCCAGCCCGATCAACCTCTATGGGGCCACCAAGCTGCTGTCGGACAAGTTGTTCGTCGCCGCCAACAATATCGCCGGCGAGCAGGCGACCCGCTTTGCCGTGGTGCGCTACGGCAACGTGGCCGGCTCTCGGGGTTCGGTGGTGCCGTTTTTCAACAAGCTGATTGCCGAGGGGGCCCGGGAACTACCGATCACCGACGAGCGCATGACCCGCTTCTGGATCACCCTCGACCATGGTGTGCAGTTCGTGCTCGACAGCTTCGCGCGCATGCACGGTGGTGAAGTGTTCGTACCGAAGATCCCGTCGATCCGCATCGTCGACCTGGCGTCCGGCATGGCCGCGCATCTGCCGCACAAACACGTGGGCATTCGGCCGGGCGAGAAGCTGCATGAGTTGATGGTGCCGCTGGACGACGCGCGCATGACCCTGGAATTCGCCGACCACTACACCATCCAGCCGTCGATTCGTTTCACCAGCGTCGATGTCGATTTCGCGGTTGACGGTCTGGGGGAGCGCGGCAAGGCGGTGGATGAGGACTTCGAATACCGCTCCGATACCAACCCTGACTTCCTGGACGTGATGCAGATTGCCGATCTGCACGCCGGGCTGCCGGTATGACGCCTTATCAGATTCCTTATGGTTGCCAGAGCATCGAACAGGCCGATATCGATGCGGTGGTCGAGGTGCTCAAGTCGCCCTGGTTGACCCAGGGACCGACCATCCCGCGCTTCGAGGCGGCGTTGGCCGAACATTGCCAGGCCGATTTTGCCGTGGCGGTGTGCAATGCCACGGCGGCCTTGCATATCGCCTGCCTGGCGGCGGACCTGGGGCCGGGGGATCGCTTGTGGACCAGCCCGAATACCTTTGTCGCCTCGGCCAACTGCGCTCGCTACTGCGGCGCCGAGGTGGACTTCGTCGACATCGACCCCCTGACCTTGAATCTCGATGCCGGCCTGCTGGCGCGCAAACTTGAGGTTGCCGAGGCCGGCGGGCGGTTGCCCAAGGTGGTGGTGGCCGTGGCCTTTGCCGGCCAGAGTTGCGATATGCGCGCCATCGCCGCATTGTCCGAGCGCTATGGCTTCACGCTGATCGAGGATGCGTCCCATGCGGTCGGCGCGTCCTACCTCGGGCGACCGGTGGGTTGCGGTGCCTTTGCCGCGATGACCATCTTCAGTTTCCATCCGGTGAAGATCATCACCTCGGCCGAAGGCGGCATGGTCCTGACCAATAGCCCCGAACTGGCCGAGCGCCTGCGTCGTCTGCGCAGCCATGGGATCACCGGTGATCCGGCGCAGATGAACGTTCCCGCGCAAGGGCTGTGGTACTACCAGCAACTGGAACTGGGCTTCAATTACCGGATGACCGACCTGCACGCCGCGCTGGGGCTGTCGCAAACGGCCCGGCTCGACAGCTTTGTCGCCCGTCGTCGTGAACTGGCCGGCCGCTATGACCTTTTGCTGGCCGACCTGCCGCTGCAATTGCCGGTGGCCCAGGCGGGTGCCGAGTCCGCCTGGCACCTGTACGTGGTGCGCTTGCAGCTTGAACAGATGAGGGTCAGCCAGCGCGAAGTCTTCGACGCCTTGCGCGCAGCCGGCATCGGGGTGAACCTGCATTACATTCCCGTGCACCTGCAACCTTACTACCGCGAGCAGGGCTTCAAGGACGGTGACTTCCCCGAAGCCGAGCGTTACTTCGGCGAAGCCCTCAGCCTGCCGTTGTTCCCGCTGCTCACCGAGGAGCAGCAGGACTATGTGGTCGAACAATTACGAAATCTTGTCGGTTAAACGACGCTCAATGGCCCGAGGATAAACACCCGACATGCGTGAGTTCAGCGAACAGGAAGTGTTCTGGCGTGGCGAGTTCGGCGATCAATACGTGGGCCGCAACCAGGGGCAGGCGCTGGTCGCCGCCAACCTGGCGCTGTTCGCCAAGGCCCTGGCGCGCACCGGCCGGCTCTCCAGCCTGCTGGAACTGGGCACCAACACCGGCAACAACCTGCTGGCCTTGCACCAGCTCCTGCCCGAGTGTGCCCTGCAGGGCGTGGAGATCAACGCCAAGGCCTGCGAGCAGGCCCGTGATCTGGGCATCGCCGAGATCTGGCACGGCTCGTTGTTCGATTACCCGCGCGAGCGGACCTTCGACCTGACCCTGAGCAAGGGCGTGCTGATCCACCTGGCGCCTGAGCTGCTGGCCACGGCCTATGATCAGCTATACACCCTGAGCGGACGCTATATCCTGATTGCCGAGTACTACAACCCGGTGCCGGTGGAAGTGTCCTATCGTGGTAACAGCGGCAAGTTGTTCAAGCGTGACTTTGCCGGGGAAATGCTCGATCGTTATCCGGACCTGCAACTGCTGGACTACGGCTTCAGTTACCACCGCGATCCGCAGTTTCCGACCGACGATATCAACTGGTTCCTGCTGGAAAAACGCCCTTGACTGCGATTGCAATCATTCCGGCGCGTGGTGGCAGCAAGCGCATCCCGCGCAAGAATCTCAAGCTGTTCCATGGCGAGCCGATGATTGCCCGCTCTATTCGCCTGGCGCTCGATTCGGGGTTGTTCGAGCGGGTGATCGTCAGTACCGATGACGAGGAAATCGCTGCCCTGGCCCGGGCCCGGGGGGCACAGGTGCCGTTTATGCGTCCGGCGGCCCTGGCCGATGATTTCACCGGTACTGCCGCTGTGATCGCCCATGCGGTGGAGGCCTTGCAGCAGGCCGGATACCTGTTTGAGCATGCCTGCTGTATCTACGCCACGGCGCCGTTGTTGCAGGCGCGGTTTTTGCGCCAGGGGCTGGAGCTGCTCGAAGCCCATGCTGAAAGGTCGTTTGCGTTTTCGGTTTGCGAATTCGGTTTTCCGGTACAGCGCGCTTTGACGCTCGGCGCGGATGGCGGGTTGATGCCGCTGTATCCCGAGCATCGACAGACCCGTTCCCAGGATCTGCCCCGTGCCTTCCAGGATGCCGGGCAGTTCTACTGGGGGCACAGCGCGGCCTGGCTGCGGGGCGACGTGCTGTTTTCGGAAAAAAGCCTGCCGGTCATCCTGCCGCGCCATCTGGTCCAGGACATCGACACCGACGAGGATTGGCGGCGCGCCGAGTACCTTTACAGCGCGTTGCTGGCTGGTGGAGAGCTGGAGCCATGAGAGTGTTGATCCGTGCCGATGCCTCGCCGGCCATTGGCAGCGGGCATGTGGCGCGCTGCCTGAGCCTCGCGCAGGTGCTGCGCAGTGGCGGCGCCGAGGTGCTGTTCGCCTGTCGGGCCTTGCCCGGCCACTCGTTGGCACGCATCGCCGAGCAGGGTTTCCGGGCCCTGGCGTTGCCGGCCGAGTACGCAGGCGAGGAGCCCGGTGCGGACATCGAGGCCCCGTTGCCGTGGCAGGCGGATATCGCCGCGCTGGGTGCCTGCCTGGTCACCGAGCCGGTCTTCGACTGGATTATCGTCGATCACTATGGCCTCGATCACGCCTGGCAAACCGCCGCTCGCCAGTGGGCGCGGCAGATTGCGGCGATCGACGACCTGAACAATCGCCAGCATGCCGTGGATCTGCTCTTCGACCAGAATTTCACCGCCGGCGACCCCGAGTACGCCCACCGCTGCTTGCGGCCCTGCCGTGAGCTCTTCGGCCCCCGTTACGCGCTGATTCGTGATGAGTTCCGCCAGGGGGCTGTGCCGATCGTCTTGCAGCCCCGGCGGGTAATGGTGAATTTTGGCGGCCTGGATGCGGCCGGCGAAACCTGGAAGGCCATTCAGGCCCTGGCGGACTTCAACGAGTTGGAAGTGGATTTTATCGCCGGCACCGCCAACCCGATGCTGGCTTCGATCCAGGCCATGGCGGTTGATCGTCCGCAGTGGCGGGTGCAGACTTTTGTCAGCGATTTCGCCGCGCTGATGGCCCGGGCCGATCTGTTTATCGGGGCCGGTGGCGGTACCAGCTGGGAACGTGCGGTCCTCGGCCTGCCGACCCTGTGCATTGCCGTGGCGGAGAATCAGCGGGCGAATGCCGAGCGGCTGGCGGCCGCCGGGGTGCATGTCTACCTGGGCAGCAGCGACGAGGTGACGGTCGACAGCCTGCGCCAGGCCATCGGTTTTGTCCTGGGCAATGTCAGTCTGCGGCGCAGCCTGGCCGCACAGTCGCGGCGTCTGGTGGATGGCCTGGGGGCGCGACGGTTTGCCGTGGCCTTGGCCGGCTCCAGTCTGGCCTTGCGCCGGGTCACGGTCGCGGATTCGCAGTTGTTGTTCGACGGCCGTAACGCCGAGTCGGTACGCCGTGCCTCGTTGAGTTCCGAGCCCATCGGCTGGGAGGCGCATCAGGCCTGGCTGGCCGCGAGCCTGCTCAACCCCGGACGCCTGCTATTGATCGCCGAGGCCGCGGATGGCCCGGTGGGCGTGCTGCGCTACGATCTGGCGGGCAGTCGCGCGGAAGTCTCGCTGTATCTGTTCCAGGGCCGCGCCGGTCTCGGTTGGGGCCGGGCGCTGCTGGCTCGTGGCGAAGCCGTCTTGGGCGAGCACTGGCCGCAGGTGACGGTGATCGACGCCCAGGTACTGCCGGATAATCCGGCTTCCATCGAATTGTTCCGTCACGGCGGTTATGTCCAGTCGGCCTGCCGTTTCGAGCGCGTGGTAAAGGATCAGCACCATGACTAGTTTCAAGATCGGCCAGCGGGTCATAGGCGCGGACGCGCCACCCTTCATCATTGCCGAGATGAGCGGCAACCATAACCAGTCGCTGGAGGTGGCGCTGCGCATTGTCGAAGCGGCGGCCAAGGCCGGTGCCCATGCGCTCAAGCTGCAAACCTATACCGCCGAGACCATGACCCTGGACCTGGACGAAGGCGAGTTCTTTATCCAGGACCCGGCCAGCCTATGGGCTGGCTCGTCGCTCTATGCCTTGTATGAAAAGGCCCATACGCCCTGGGAGTGGCACGCGCCGATCTTCGCCCGTGCCCGGGAGCTGGGCATGTTGGCGTTTTCCACGCCTTTCGATGAAACGGCGGTGGACTTTCTCGAAAGCCTCGACGTGCCGGCCTACAAGATCGCCAGCTTCGAAAACACCGACCTGCCGTTGATCCGGCGTGTGGCCGCGACCGGCAAGCCGCTGATCATTTCCACCGGCATGGCCAGTGTCGCCGAGCTGGATGAGAGCGTGCGCGCCGCCCGGGCTGCCGGTTGCAAGGACCTGGTACTGCTCAAATGCACCAGCACCTACCCGGCCAGCCCGGAAAACAGCCATGTGCGAACCATTCCTCACCTGCGCGAATTGTTCGGCTGCCAGGTCGGCTTGTCCGATCACTCCATGGGCGTGGGGGTGGCGGTAGCCGCGGTGGCCCTGGGGGCAACGGTGGTGGAGAAACATTTCACCCTGGATCGCGCTGATGGCGGGGTGGACTCGAGCTTTTCCCTGGAGCCGGCGGAACTGGCCAGCCTGGTCATCGAGACCGAACGCGCCTGGCAGGCCCTGGGCCAGGTGCACTACGGCGTTACCGAGGCGGAACGCAAGTCCCTGGTGTATCGCCGCTCGCTGTATATCACCCGCGATATGGCCGTGGGGGAAACCTTCAGCGCCGACAACCTGCGGGCGATCCGCCCCGGTCTGGGACTGGCACCCCGGCATCTCGACGCCGTGCTCGGGCGCACGGCCCGACAGGCCCTCAAGCGTGGGACGCCGCTGTCCTGGTCGCTGGTCGAATAGTGTTTTGTCGCGCTGATTCGGCAAAATAGCGTGACCTGCGAGTCATAACGCGCATCTTCACTGTATTGTATCGACCTGGAAGATGGCGCCCGGCTCATAAAGGGTCCGGTGATAGCCTTTTACTCTTCCGGCAGTCGCTCCCCCGTGGGCGGCGTCAAATCTCTGTTTGTCGGCAGCCCTTGGTCCTGGTGAACGAGGGTTTTCAGCTGTTTATTATTGGGAAGCCGTAATGATTGGCATAAAGAGCATTGCGAGCTACGTGCCTGTAGCCGGCGTGGACAATTACGCACAAGGTGCAAAATTCGAGAAGGATGAAGCCTTCATCCTCGGCAAGATCGGTTCGGCCTTCCTGCCACGCAAGGATGACGGTCAGGAAACCTCGGACCTGTGTGTCGAAGCCGTGAATGCGCTGTTCGCCCGCAATCCCGAGCTCAAGCGCGAATCCATCGACGCACTGATCGTGGTCACCCAGAACGGCGATGAGGAAGGCCTGCCGCATACCGCCGCCATCGTCCAGGACAAACTCGGCCTGCCCACCAACGTGGCGGCGTTCGATATTTCCCTGGGTTGCTCCGGTTATGTCTATGGCATCTACGCGATCAAGGGTTTCATGGAAGCGGCGGGTCTGAAGAACGGCCTGTTGGTCACCGCCGACCCGTATTCGAAGATCGTCGATCCGGAAGATCGCAACACCACCATGCTTTTCGGCGATGCGGCGACGGCCACCTGGATGGGTGAAGACGCGCCCTGGCAGTTGGGCAAGGCCAAGTTCGGCACCGACGGGTCCGGCGCGCCGCATCTGAAGGTCAGCAATGGCGTGTTTTTCATGAACGGCCGCCAGGTCTTCAACTTCGCCTTGCTCAAGGTTCCGGCGCACCTGCACGAGTTGCTGGAAGAGTCCGGCCTGCAGGCGGACGATATCGATGCGTTCTGCATTCACCAGGGCAGCGCGGCGATCGTGGATGCCGTGGCGCGGCGTTTCGAGGGCGAGCCGGAGAAGTTCATCAAGGACATGGTTGAGACCGGTAACACGGTGTCGTCGAGTATTCCGTTGTTGCTGGAGAAACATGTCCTGGACTCGACCTGGAAGCGCGTGGCCCTCAGTGGCTTTGGCGTGGGCTTGTCGTGGGGATCGGCGATTATTCATCGGCCTTGATGCCAAGGGTCGCAAAATGGCGCTCCAGGTGAGATAACCTTGAGCGCCATTTTTTTGCGCGGATGTTGAGGGCGGCGGCATGAGCGAAAGTTTCGAGCAGAATCTGCAGGTCATCGGCGACCGTTGGCCGGGTTTGCTGGCGCGGCTATTGGCCGAGGACAGCGAGTCGTTGCCGGTCGAACTGCTGGAAGGGCTGGGCTCGACCCTGAGCGTGGGTGGCATCCAGCTCACCAGTCGGCATGATCGCGTCGCCGAGGCCCGCCTGCAGGCCGCCAGTCTGCCGCCGGACAGCGACTTGTTGCACCTCTACGGCACCGGCTTGGGCGATCTGCAACAGATCCTGCTGGAGCGCCCGACCCTGAAACGCCTATGTGTCCATGTCCTCAATGGCGCGTTGTTCAAGTTGGTGCTGGGGCTGTTGGATCAGCAATCCTGGCTGACCGATCCTCGGGTCGATCTGAGCTACGCCGCCGACCATCCCGAGATTCTCTTGCCGTTTTTTGCCCTGCCGGCCGAACTGGTGCTGGCCGATGATTGCAATGCGCGGATGCGTGATCGTCTGGTCGGCGAAGTACACCTGACCTTCAATAATCGCGAGTTCGATCCGCAGTCCGCGGTTATCGTCCAGCGTCTGCTGGACACCCGCGAGGTGTTTGGCGCGGACCGCGATGTCACCGAGCTGTTTGCGACGCGTCCGGGCCAGCATATCTATGTGATCGGCACCGGGCCGACGCTGGAGCAGCAGTTCGCCAAGCTGCGCGCGATCAGCGAGCAGCCGGACCGGCCGTTGTTCATCAGTGTCGACACTGCCTACCGGCCTTTGCGTGAGCAGGGGATCCGGCCGGATATCGTGGTCAGCATCGACCAGCGCATCGGTTTCCGGCATTTGCCCGTCGAAGCGTCCGACGGTATTCCCCTGGTCTATATGCCGATGAGCGATCCCCAGGTGCTGCACGCCTGGAAAGGCCCGCGTTACGGCGGCTATTCCATCAGTCCGATCTATGCCTCGGTACGTGAGCGGTGCCGGCGCGGCCTGTTGTTCGTCGGCGGCAGCGTGCTGCACCCGGCGGTCGACCTGGCGGTGAAGATGGGCGCGGCGCGCATCACCCTGTTCGGCGCCGACTTCGCCTTCCCGATGAACAAGACCCATGCGGGCTGGAAGGATGGCGATCTCGGCCCGGGTGTCGAGCTGGCGCAGCACTGGGTACTGGACGGCCAGGGGCAACGGGTCAGGACGCAGTTGAACTTCCGTCGTTACCTGGTGGAGTTGGAGCGCTATATCGCCCGTCACCCGCAGGTGGCATTCCTCAACAGCAGCAGGGCAGGGGCGCGGATCGTCGGTACCGGGTTCGACCAGGAGTTTGTCCAATGAGCCGGCTGGCGCAGTGTGTCGAGGATGCCCGCGAATGCGCCGGGCTGTTTCGTCTGGGTCGTGATGTGGAGGCGGCCTTGAACATGGTCGAGGTGTTCGACGCCGCGCAGTTGGCGTTGGCGAGCGCGCCTGGGGAGGTTCGGCAGCAGTGGGCGCAACTGCTGACCCGAATGCTGGTTTGCCAGGAATCCCAGGACTGGTTGGGGCTGGCCGACTGGATGGAGTACGAACTGGTGGGGCTGCTGGAATCGGCGGCAATTCCCTGACGTCATTTTTCCTCCTGGAGCAGGGCGCCAAGCCCTTGTTTTCAAAGGGGTGGCAGGGTGATGGCAAAATTTTTGAAAAAAGCCCTCAAGCAACTTGCAATCCCGACGATAACTATTACGAAGGTTCTCTAGGCCATACCCGGCGCTTGCCAGGGCCGGAAGCCGCAGTACCCAACCAACGAGGATTTCGTCATGGCTTTAAGCGTAAATACTAACGTCACTTCTCTGGCTGTTCAGCAGAACCTGAACCGCGCAGCCGGCTCCCTCTCCACCGCCATGCAGCGCCTGTCTTCCGGCCTGAAAATCAACAGCGCCGCGGACGATGCTGCCGGCCTGCAGATCTCCACTCGTATGAGCAGCCAGATCCGCGGTCAGACCGTTGCGATCAAGAACGCCAACGACGGTATCTCCCTGGCACAGACCGCCGACGGCGCGATGGCAACCGACACCGACATTCTGCAGCGTATGCGTGAACTGGCTGTTCAAGCCCGTAACGGTACCAACAGCACCGCCGACCAGACCGCAACCAACTCCGAATTCGCCCAGATGTCGGACGAATTGACTCGTATCTCCGCGAGCACCCAGATCAACGGCAAGTTCCTGCTGAACGGTACTGCTGGCGTCGTAACCCTGCAAGTGGGTTCCAACACCGGTTCGGCCAACCAGATCAGCCTGACCCTGAGCTCCAAGTTCGACGCCGTCAGCCTGTCCGTGGACAGCGGTACTCTGGTTCTGACCGGTGCTACCAGCGCCGCCGCGGCCTCCAACATCGACAACGCGATCACCGCGATCGACGCTGCAATCGCCGCCATCGGTGCTACCCGTGCCAACCTCGGTGCTTCGCAGAACCGTCTGACCAGCACCATCTCCGTCCTGAACAACGTGACTCAGAACGTGACCGCTGCACAGGGTCGCGTACAAGACACCGACTTCGCCGCTGAAACCGCAGAACTGACCAAGCAGCAAACCCTGCAACAGGCTTCTACCTCGGTTCTGGCTCAGGCCAACCAACTGCCTTCCGCTGTACTGAAGCTGCTTCAGTAATTTCGGAGTGAGTTTTGGCGGGGGGGTGCGCTGGTCGCACTCTCTCGCTTTTTCATGTTGAGAGGTGATAGATATGGACATGAGTGTAAAGCTTGGTCTGTCTTACCCCGCTGTTACGCCGGCCAGTTCCAGTTCTGTTGCCGGCAAGCCGGTATCGGCCACGGCGGCGCCTCAGGCGGATCCGGTAAAACCCGTTTCGGCCACCAGCAATGATTCGGATTCTTCCGACAGACTCAAAAAGGCTGTGCAGGATATCGAGAAGTTCGTTCAATCGATCAAGCGCAACCTGGAATTTTCCATTGACGAGCACTCCGGGCAAGTCGTGGTCAAGGTGATCGCCAGCGACAGCGGCGAGGTGGTTCGACAGATCCCATCCGAGGAAGCCTTGAAACTGGCTGACAGTCTGAGTTCGGCGAGTAATGTGCTGTTTGATGCGAAAGCCTGACAGCTGGCATGAATCGTGTGTGCAGTTGCCTTTGGCGCTGGCAAGGGTCAAAAGACTGGCTGCAAATTGAAGGGAGATAAACATGGCAAGTCCAATTGTACCAACTACGGGCCTGGGTTCCGGCCTGAATATCGGCTCGATCGTGACCGCGTTGGTCAACGCCGATTCAGCTGCCGCGACGCAGCAGATAAGCACGTCGCAAGCAACCAACACGCTGAAGCTTTCCGGCGTGGGTGCGCTGAAAAGTGCGTTGACGACCTTCCAGACCGCACTGGCCGCCCTCAACAGCTCGACCACTCCGCAGTTCGCCGGCTTCTCGGCAACCTCCGGATCGCCGTCCGTATTGACGGCTACCACTGACAATACCGCGGTAGCCGGTAACTACAGTATTACGGTGAATAACCTCGCCACGAGCTCGAAGGTTTCCAGTGCTTCTTTTTCCGGCGGTGCAACCAGTGCCATTCCGAGTGGTACCCTGACCATCAGTCAGAATGGCACTAATTACAATGTCACCATCCCGGCCAATGCAACGCTGCAGAGCACCCGTGATGCGATCAACTCCACGCTGGCGGGCAACGGTATTTCCGCCAACATCGTGACCGACAGTAGCGGCGCGGCGCGTCTTGTGTTCGGCTCCAACACCACTGGCGCGGGTTCCGACTTGTCGGTCAGTGGTATTGCCGGCCTGACAATCGACGGTACCCAGGCAATGGCCAATCCCCCGACAGCTTCAAGCTCGGGCGCGGTCAATGGTCTGGCCAAGGATGCAAGTATCACCATTGATGGCCTGGCGGTTACCAGCAAGACCAATACCGTCACCGGTGCCGTCAGTGGTCTGACACTGAACCTGCTCTCGGGGACTGGAGGCGCGGGTTCTACTTCGGTGGTCACCGTGGGCACCAACACCAGCGGTCTGCAGACCTCGATCCAGACGTTCGTGAGCGCCTACAACAGCTTGATGACGACCATCGGCACCCTCAGTGCCCCGACGACCGACTCCAGTGGCAATAGCAAGCCGGCGGCGTTTACTGGCGACTCCATGCCTCGGGCACTGATTGCCAGTGTCCGTGGCGTGCTCACCACGCCCGGGTCGGGCAATAAGTTGGCGGTGCTCTCGCAACTGGGGGTGGGGACCGATCCGCAGACGGGGCAGTTGAACTTCAACTCCACCACGTTCAATCGGGCCATGACCACCGATGGTCTGAGCGGCCAGGTGCAGACGCTGTTTACCGGGACCACCGCCAACGCGGGGGCGGACGGTGTGCTGGCACGGATGACCGCGGCGATCGCCCCCTACGTCCAGACCGGCGGTTTGCTCGATCAGCGCAGCACCAGCTTGAACACCCAGGCCAGTGCCCTGGCGAGTCAGCAGGCGGCACTGGATTTGCATGTCACCAGCCTGACTGCGACCCTGACGGCCAAGTACAACGCCATGGACGCGTTGGTCGGGCAGTTGAAGGCGACGGGGGACAGCATCACGGCGTTCTTCACTTCGTTGACCGCGCAGAAGTCGGGCTAACTTCCGATGGATCGCCAAAAACCCGGCTGCGTTTAGCGCGTGCCGGGTTTTTGCCTTCTGGGTCTAAAGTTTTATGACTCAAAGGCGATACACTTCTTATACGAACCCTGAGTGTTAAAGAGGTAGAACATGAATCCGATGCTAGCCCTTCGGCAATACCAGAAGGTGGGAGCCCAGGCTCAGACCTCCGAGGCCAGTCCTCACCGTCTGGTGCAGATGTTGATGGAAGGTGGCCTGGATCGTATCGCCCAGGCCAAAGGTGCCATCGAGCGCAAGGACATCCCCGCCAAGGGAGTCGCCATCGGCAAGGCCATCGATATTGTCGGTGGTTTGCGCGAGGGCCTGGATCTGGAAAAGTCAGCCGATTCGCTGACCGATCTGGACAATCTTTACGCCTATATGATGACGCGCCTGCTGCAAGCCAATGTAAACTCGGACATCGGGATGCTCGACGAAGTCGCCGGCCTGCTGACAACGGTCAAGGAAGGTTGGGACGCTATCGCACCACCGGGTCCGCAGTTCTAAGGAGCGCATCATGAGTCTCGTACTGCAGCGTATCGAAGAAACCCGCGAAGCCCTGGTAAGGGCTTTGGCCGAGCGTGACTGGGAGGCCATCACCCAGCTGGACCTGGCCTGCCGCGCTTGCATGGAAGATGTGCTGGGCGAGACGGGGTTGGACGAGGATGCGCTGCGCGTCAAGCTTGAGGAGTTGTTGCACGTCTATCGTCAGTTGCTGGAAGCAGCGATGACCGAACGTCAGTCAATAGTCGATGAGATGTCGAAGATCCAGCAAGCAAGGAACGCCGCAAAGGTTTACCATCTGTTCGGTTAATGTTGGGTTAATCGAACCGTATTGCGCCATAAATTTGACTATGTACGCTTTTTTGACTTAACTAGTGCTGTTTCCAGATTTCAGTCGTCCTTGGAGGCCCTGTCCGGCCTCGGATGTCTAGCTTGCCCCACCCATACCGGGCATCGAGTTGACTAGGGAAGTTGCTATTGCATGTGGCGTGAAACCAAAATTCTGCTGATCGATGACGATAGCGTTCGCCGCCGCGACCTGGCGGTGATCTTAAATTTTCTCGGCGAAGAAAATATTTCCTGCACCAGCGATGACTGGCAGCAGATGGTCGGCCCCTTGTCGTCCAGTCGTGAGGTATTGTGCGTCCTGATCGGGACGGTCAATGCCGTGAGCGGACTGACAGGCTTGCTTAGGACACTGTCAACCTGGGATGAGTTCCTTCCCGTGTTGCTTCTCGGCGAAATTTCTTCTGCCGACCTGCCCGAAGACCAGCGTCGCCGGGTCCTGTCCAGCCTGGAGATGCCACCCAGCTACAGCAAGTTGCTCGACTCCCTGCACCGCGCCCAGGTCTATCGCGAGATGTATGACCAGGCCCGTGAGCGCGGCCGGCAGCGCGAGCCCAACCTGTTCCGCAGCCTGGTCGGCACCAGTCGTGCCATCCAGCATGTGCGCCAGATGATGCAGCAAGTGGCCGACACCGACGCCAGCGTGCTGATCCTTGGCGAGTCCGGCACCGGCAAGGAAGTGGTGGCGCGCAACCTGCACTATCACTCCAAGCGACGCGACGCGCCGTTCGTACCGGTCAACTGCGGGGCGATCCCGGCCGAGTTGCTGGAAAGCGAACTGTTCGGTCACGAGAAGGGCGCCTTTACCGGGGCCATCACCACCCGTGCCGGGCGTTTCGAGCTGGCCAACGGCGGTACCCTGTTCCTCGACGAGATCGGTGACATGCCGCTGCCGATGCAGGTCAAGCTGTTGCGCGTGCTGCAGGAGCGTACCTTCGAGCGCGTGGGCAGCAACAAGACCCAGAGCATCGATGTGCGCATCATCGCGGCCACCCACAAGAACCTCGAAAGCATGATCGAGGTCGGCAGTTTTCGCGAAGATCTCTACTACCGCCTGAACGTGTTCCCCATCGAGATGGCGCCGCTGCGTGAGCGGGTCGAAGACATTCCGTTGCTGATGAACGAATTGATCTCGCGCATGGAACACGAAAAGCGCGGTTCCATTCGCTTCAATTCGGCGGCGATCATGTCGCTGTGCCGTCACGCCTGGCCGGGCAACGTCCGCGAGCTGGCCAACCTGGTGGAGCGCATGGCGATCATGCATCCGTATGGGGTGATCGGCGTCGCCGAGCTGCCGAAAAAATTCCGCTACGTCGATGACGAAGACGAGCAACTGGTGGACAGCCTGCGCAGCGATCTCGAAGAGCGGGTCGCGATCAACGGCCATACCCCGGACTTCACCACTTCGGCAATGCTGCCGCCCGAAGGCCTGGACCTCAAGGACTACCTAGGTGGCCTCGAGCAGGGCCTGATCCAGCAAGCGCTGGACGACGCCAATGGCATCGTGGCGCGCGCCGCCGAGCGCCTGCGTATCCGTCGCACCACCCTGGTGGAGAAGATGCGCAAGTACGGGATGAGTCGTCGTGAGGGTGATGAACAGGCGGATGATTGACGCCTGTTTTTCAAGCTGCTGAAAAATGGCTGGTTTTTTTTCGGCACGGGTATTGCTAAGCCTCTTGTAACGTTCCGTTTAAATGACGGTCAGCCAAGCGAGAGAGCACCATGCCCCAAGCCGCCCCGATGTCACCTGTCCCTGAAGCCTCGGGATCTTCGTCGTCCGTCGAGCAGGCCGGTCGGTTGGGTCTGGAGCAGGCTTTCTCGCTGTTCAGTCAGATGTCGACACAACTCAACGATTCCTACAGCCTGCTTGAAGCCCGGGTCACCGAGCTCAAGGGCGAGCTGGCCGTGGTCAGCGCCCAGCGAATGGCCGAACTGGCGGAAAAAGAGCGCTTGGCCAATCGTTTGCAGAACCTGCTCGACCTGTTGCCGGGCGGGGTCATCGTCATCGATTCCCTGGGGATCGTCAGCGAAGCCAATCCGGCGGCCCGGGAGTTGCTCGGCCTGCCTCTGGTCGGCGAGCTCTGGCGTCAGGTGATCGCTCGTTGCTTTGCTCCACGTGAAGACGACGGTCATGAGATCTCCCTCAAGGACGGCCGGCGTCTGTCGATCTCCACCCGCTCGCTGGATGCCGAGCCGGGACAGTTGGTGCTGCTCAATGACCTGACTGAAACCCGTCGCCTGCAGGATCAACTGGCCCGGCACGAGCGCCTGTCCTCGCTCGGGCGCATGGTTGCGTCCCTCGCGCACCAGATCCGTACGCCGCTCTCGGCGGCGTTGCTCTATGCCAGCCATCTCGCCGAGCAGGCCTTGCCGGTCGAGACCCAGCAACGCTTTGCCGGGCGCTTGAAGGAGCGCCTGCATGAGTTGGAGCACCAGGTCCGCGATATGCTGGTGTTCGCCCGTGGCGAGCTGCCGCTGACCGATCGGCTGACGCCCAATGGTTTGATGCAGGCGCTGCAGGCAGCGGCGCAGACCCATGTCCAGGGCGCCGCGGTGCGCTGGCAGTGCGACAGTCATGTCGGTGAGTTGCTGTGCAATCGCGACACCCTGGTGGGCGCGCTGCTGAACCTGATCGAAAACGCCCAGCAGGCCGCCACCGGCCAGGTGCGCCTGAAGGTGCACCTGTACGCCCGTGGCGCGACCTTGCGCCTGTGCGTCAGTGACAATGGCTCGGGTATCGACCCGACCGTGCTGCTGCGCCTGGGCGAACCCTTCTTTACCACCAAGACCACCGGCACCGGCCTCGGCCTGGCGGTGGTCAAGGCCGTTGCCCGGGCGCATCAGGGCGACATGCAATTACAATCGCGGCTGGGGCGTGGCACCTGTGCGATGGTCTGCCTGCCGCTGATTCCTGGCGCCATGGAGGAGGCTCAACAATGAGACCGCTGCTCAAGGTCCTGCTGGTCGAGGACGATCATGCCTTGCGTGAGGCGCTGGCCGATACCTTGCTGCTGGCCGGGCATCGGTTCCACGCGGTCGGTTCGGCCGAGGAAGCACTGGAGGCGGTGGCCGCGGAGTCGTTCGGCCTGGTGATCAGTGACGTCAATATGCCGGGCATGGACGGGCATCAGTTGCTCGGCCTGCTGCGCGCGCGCCAGCCGCAATTGCCGGTATTGCTGATGACCGCCCACGGGGCGGTGGAGCGGGCGGTGGATGCGATGCGCCAGGGCGCGGCCGATTATCTGGTCAAACCGTTCGAGCCCAAGGCCCTGCTCGATCTGGTGGCGCGGCATGCCCTGGGGCAGCCGGGCGCGTCGGACAGCGAGGGGCCGATCGCCTCGGAGCCGGCCAGTGCGCAGTTGCTCGAGCTGGCGGCGCGGGTGGCGCGCAGCGATTCGACGGTGCTGATTTCTGGCGAGTCCGGCACCGGCAAGGAGGTGCTGGCGCGGTATATCCACCAGCAATCACCCCGTGCCAGCCAGCCGTTTATCGCCATCAACTGCGCGGCGATTCCCGACAATATGCTTGAGGCCACCCTGTTCGGCCACGAAAAAGGCTCGTTCACGGGGGCCATCGCGGCCCAGGCCGGCAAGTTCGAGCAGGCCGATGGCGGGACCATCCTGCTCGATGAGATTTCCGAAATGCCCCTGGGTCTCCAGGCCAAGCTGCTGCGTGTGCTCCAGGAGCGCGAGGTCGAGCGGGTCGGTGCACGCAAACCGATCACCCTGGATATCCGCGTGGTGGCCACCACCAACCGCGACCTGGCGGGAGAAGTGGCGGCGGGACGCTTCCGTGAGGACCTTTACTATCGCCTGTCGGTTTTTCCGCTGGCCTGGCGTCCGTTGCGCGAGCGTACCGCCGATATTCTGCCGTTGGCCGAACGTCTACTTGCCAAGCACAGCGCCAAAATGAAACATGCCTCTGTTCGACTGTCGGCCCAGGCGCAGGCTTGTCTGATCGGCTATCCGTGGCCGGGCAATGTGCGCGAGCTGGACAATGCGATCCAGCGGGCGCTGATCCTGCAGCAGGGTGGGCTGATCCAGGCCGAGGATTTCTGCCTGGCCGGCCCGGTCGGCGCGGCGCCGCTGCCAGGGCTTGTGCTGACCAACCGGTCGTCTGTCGGCGAGCCGGTGCTGGTCGAGGCGGTAGCGGGTGAGCAGGCGGGTGGCCTGGGCGACGACCTGCGTCGGCGCGAATTCCAGATGATCATCGACACCCTGCGCGCCGAGCGCGGGCGGCGCAAGGAGGCCGCCGAGCGACTGGGTATCAGCCCGCGTACGCTGCGCTACAAACTGGCGCAGATGCGCGATGCCGGAATGGATGTCGAGGCCTATCTGTTTGCCAGCTAGGCCGATTCGGGCTTGTGCGTCGTGTATCGGATTTTGTTCGAGAACGACAAGGAGCTGGCACCCTTGTTGCTAACCCTTCACTAACAGCTGCACAAGTGTCAAAAAAATGCAGGCCGCCGGAGAGAGACGTTCATGAGCCAGGGTGTTGAATTTAATCGATTGATGCTGGACATGCGCTCCATGCAAATGGATGCCATGGCTCAACCCAAATCGGCTGTGGCCGCGCCGGAAGTCAGTGGCAGCAGCTTTTCCGATTTGCTCGGCAATGCCATCAACAAGGTCAACGACGTGCAGCAAGCCTCTGGCCAGCTGTCCACGGCGTTCGAAATCGGCAAGAGCGGTGTCGACCTGACGGACGTCATGATCGCCTCGCAGAAAGCCAGTGTCTCGTTCCAGGCCTTGACCCAGGTGCGCAACAAGCTGGTCCAGGCGTATCAAGACATCATGCAGATGCCGGTCTAAGGGTTAGGGACGTAAATAGTCATGGCAGAAGTTCTCGCCGATAACGTACCGGCCAAGTCCGGCCCCGCAGACGGTAAACCGCCGCTGTTCGGGTTGTCCTTTCTGGAAAATCTTTCCGAAATGACCATGCTCCGTCAGGTTGGCCTGATGGTCGGCCTGGCGGCCAGCGTGGCGATCGGCTTTGCCGTGGTGTTGTGGTCCCAACAGCCTGACTACCGGCCGCTGTATGGCAGCCTGGCGGGTATGGATGCCAAGCAGGTCATGGAAACCCTGGCGGCGGCGGATATTCCCTACACCGTCGAGCCGAACTCCGGCGCGCTGCTGGTCAAGGCCGATGACGTGTCCCGCGCCCGCCTCAAGCTGGCCGCCGCCGGCGTGACACCGAGCGACGGCAACATCGGTTTCGAAATTCTCGACAAGGACCAGGGCCTGGGCACCAGCCAGTTCATGGAGGCGACCCGTTATCGGCGCGGCCTGGAAGGCGAACTGGCGCGGACCATTTCCAGCCTGAACAACATCAAGGCCGCCCGCGTGCACCTGGCGATCCCGAAAAGCTCGGTGTTCGTTCGCGATGAGCGCAAGCCCAGCGCTTCGGTATTGGTCGAGATGTATTCCGGCCGCACCCTTGAGCCCGGACAGGTGCTCGCGATTATCAATCTGGTGGCCACCAGTGTTCCGGAACTCAGCAAGTCGCAGGTCACCGTCGTCGACCAGAAAGGCAACCTGCTCTCCGACCAGGCGCAAAATTCTGAATTGAGCATGGCCGGCAAGCAGTTCGATTACAGCCGGCGCATGGAAAGCATGCTCACCCAGCGGGTGCACAACATCCTGCAGCCGGTGCTGGGTAACGACCGTTACAAGGCCGAAGTTTCCGCCGACGTGGACTTCAGCGCGGTCGAGTCGACCTCCGAACAATTCAACCCTGACCAGCCGGCGCTACGCAGCGAACAGTCGACCACCGAACAGCGCACCGCCAGCAGCGGCCCACAAGGCGTGCCGGGGGCCCTGAGCAACCAACCGCCAGGCCCGGCCACCGCGCCGCAGACCACCGGCGGCGCAGCGGCTTCTTCCGGCGCCATCGCCGCTGGCCAGCCGCTGCTCGATGCCAACGGCCAGCAGATCATGGACCCGGCCACCGGCCAACCGATGCTGGCGCCGTATCCGGCGGACAAGCGTCAACAATCGACCAAGAACTTCGAACTGGATCGCTCCATCAGCCACACCAAGCAACAGCAAGGTCGCGTGACCCGTCTGTCGGTGGCGGTGGTGGTTGACGATCAGGTCAAGATCAACCCGACCAATGGCGAGACCACCCGTTCGCCGTGGAGCGCCGACGAACTGGCGCGCTTCACCCGCCTGGTCCAGGATGCCGTCGGTTTCGAGGCCAGCCGCGGCGACAGCGTCAGCGTGATCAACGTGCCGTTCTCCGCCGAGCGCGGGGAAGTGATCGCCGATATTCCGTTCTACTCGCAACCCTGGTTCTGGGATGTGGTCAAGCAGGTACTGGGCGTATTGTTCATCCTGGTACTGGTATTCGGTGTGCTGCGTCCGGTACTCAACAACATCACCAATGGCGGCAAGGGCAAGCAGTTGGCCGGTTTTGGCGGCGACGTCGAACTCGGTGGCATGGGCGGCCTGGATGGCGAACTGGCCAACGACCGCGTCAGCCTGGGCGGTCCGCAGAGCATCCTGCTGCCGAGCCCGAGTGAAGGTTATGACGCACAGCTGAACGCCATCAAGAGTCTGGTAGCCGAAGATCCGGGCCGTGTGGCACAGGTCGTCAAAGAGTGGATTAACGCCGATGAGTAATAACGCCGCCGTCAACCAGAAGCTGACCCGGGTCGACAAAGCCGCGATCCTGCTGCTGTCGCTGGGCTCCACGGATGCTGCACAAGTGTTGCGCCACATGGGCCCCAAGGAAGTCCAGCGGGTCGGCGTGGCGATGGCGCAGATGCGCAACGTGCACCGCGAGCAGGTCGAGCAGGTCATGAGTGAGTTCGTCGAGATCGTCGGCGACCAGACCAGCCTGGGCGTCGGCTCCGACGACTACGTGCGCAAGATGCTGACCCAGGCCTTGGGTGAAGACAAGGCCAACGGCCTGATCGACCGGATCCTGCTGGGCGGCAACACCAGCGGCCTGGACAGCCTCAAGTGGATGGAACCGCGGGCGGTGGCGGACGTGATCCGTTACGAGCACCCGCAGATCCAGGCGATCGTCGTGGCGTACCTCGACCCGGACCAGGCCGGCGAAGTGCTGAACAACTTCGACCACAAGGTGCGCCTGGACATCATCCTGCGGGTCTCGTCGCTGAACACGGTGCAGCCGGCGGCCCTCAAGGAACTCAACCAGATTCTCGAGAAGCAGTTCTCCGGCAACTCCAACGCGGCCCGTACCACCCTGGGCGGTATCAAGCGTGCCGCGGACATCATGAACTTCCTCGACAGCTCGATCGAAGGCCAGTTGATGGACTCGATCCGCGAAGTCGACGAGGACCTGTCGACCCAGATCGAAGACCTCATGTTCGTCTTCAACAACCTCTCCGACGTCGACGACCGCGGTATCCAGGCGCTGCTGCGCGAAGTGTCTTCGGACGTGCTGGTGCTGGCGCTCAAGGGCTCCGACGAAGGCGTCAAGGAAAAGATCTTCAAGAACATGTCCAAGCGTGCGGCGGAACTGCTGCGCGACGACCTCGAAGCCAAGGGTCCGGTTCGCGTCAGCGACGTGGAGACCGCGCAGAAGGAAATCCTTACCATCGCCCGCCGTATGGCCGAAGCCGGAGAGATCGTGCTCGGTGGCAAGGGCGGCGAAGAGATGATCTAAGGATCAAGCCATGACTGATCCAACCGATCTGATCCGCGCCCGGGACGTGGGCGGTTTCGACCTCTGGTCGCTGCCCAGTTTCGACCCGCATGTCGAGGAGCCCGAACCCGAGCCGGTGGAAGAACCGCCGGCCGAGATGGAAGAAGTGCCGCTGGAGGAAGTCCAGCCGCTGACCCTTGAAGAACTCGAAAGCATTCGCCAGGAAGCCTACAACGAAGGCTTTGCCGTGGGCGAGCGCGAAGGTTTCCACAGCACCCAGCTCAAGGTCCGCCAGGAAGCCGAAGTCGCCCTCAGTGCCAAGCTCAAGTCCCTGGAAGCGCTGATGGGCAATCTGTTCGCGCCCATCGCCGAGCAGGACCGGCAGATCGAGCAGGGCCTGGTGGGTCTGGTCGAGCATATGGTCCGCGAGGTCATCCAGCGTGAGCTGAAGACCGATTCCAGCCAGATCGAGCATGTCCTGCGCGAAGCCCTCAAGCTGTTGCCGCTGGGGGCCGAGAATGTCCGCTTGCACATCAATCCCCAGGACTTCGACCAGGTCAAGGCCTTGCGCGAGCGCCACGAAGCCACCTGGCGCATCGTCGAGGACGAGGCCCTGCTGGCCGGCGGCTGCCGGGTCGAAACCGAGCACAGTCGGATCGATGCGACCATTGAAACCCGTATCAGCAAGGCCATCGCACAGTTGTTCGATCAGCTCCACGAGCAATCCCTGCACCCGGCGGTGCCGGACATGGCCCTGGAGCTGGAGGAAGCGCTGACGACGGCTCCCGAAGCGGACCTGTCCGATGCGTCTTGAACGCACCAGCTTCGCCAAGCGCTTGAGCGGTTACGCTGAAGCCATCGACCTGCCTGGGCAGCCGATTCTCGAAGGACGCCTGTTGCGCATGGTCGGTCTGACCCTCGAAGCCGAGGGCTTGCGCGCCGCCATGGGCGCGCGCTGCATGGTCATCAACGACGACAGTTATCACCCGGTGCAGGTCGAGGCCGAGGTGATGGGGTTTTCCGGTGGCAAGGTCTTCCTGATGCCGGTGGGCAGCGTGGCCGGCATTGCGCCGGGTGCCAGGGTAGTGCCGCTGGCCGACACCGGGCGCCTGCCCATGGGCATGAGCATGCTCGGGCGGGTGCTGGACGGCGCCGGCCGTGCCCTCGACGGCAAGGGCGGGATGAAGGCCGAGGACTGGGTGCCGATGGACGGTCCGACCATCAACCCGCTCAACCGCGACCCCATCAGCCAGCCGCTGGACGTGGGCATTCGCTGCATCAATGGTTTGTTGACCGTGGGCCGCGGCCAGCGCCTCGGACTCTTCGCCGGTACCGGCGTGGGCAAGAGCGTGCTGCTGGGCATGATGACCCGCTTCACCGAGGCCGACATCATCGTCGTCGGCCTGATCGGCGAACGGGGTCGCGAGGTGAAGGAATTCATCGAGCACATCCTCGGCGAGGAAGGCCTCAAACGCTCGGTGGTGGTGGCTTCGCCGGCGGATGACGCGCCGCTGATGCGTTTGCGCGCGGCCATGTACTGCACGCGGATTGCCGAGTATTTCCGCGACAAGGGCAAGAATGTCCTGTTGCTCATGGATTCCCTGACCCGTTTCGCCCAGGCCCAGCGGGAAATCGCCCTGGCCATCGGCGAACCACCGGCGACCAAGGGCTATCCGCCGTCAGTGTTCGCCAAGCTGCCCAAGCTGGTGGAGCGGGCCGGTAACGCCGAGGCCGGCGGTGGCTCGATCACCGCGTTCTACACCGTGCTGTCCGAAGGCGATGACCAGCAGGACCCGATTGCCGACTCGGCGCGGGGCGTGCTCGACGGCCATATCGTCCTGTCCCGGCGCCTGGCCGAGGAAGGCCATTACCCGGCGATCGATATCGAAGCGTCCATCAGCCGGGTCATGCCGGCGGTGGTCAGCCCTGAACACATGAGCCGCGCCCAGCATTTCAAGCAGCTCTGGTCGCGTTACCAGCAGAGTCGCGACCTGATCAGCGTCGGTGCCTATGTCGCCGGCGGCGATCGCGAGACCGACACGGCGATTGCCCTGCAGCCGGCGATGGTCCAGTACCTGCGCCAGGGTCTGAACGCCAATATCAGCCTGGGCGAAAGCGAAGCGCACCTGGCGTCGGTGTTCGCTCCCGTGGCCGGCGGTTAATCGATCATGGCCCTGAGCCGTGCCGCGCGCCTAGCCCCGGTGGTCGATATGGCCGAAAATACCGAGCGTACCGCGGTCCAGCGTCTCGGCTATTTCCAGGGGCAGGTGCGGGTCGCGCAAAGCAAGCTGGAGGATCTCGAGCGTTTTCGTCTCGAATACCAGGAACAGTGGATCCAGCGTGGCAGCCTTGGAGTCTCCGGCCAGTGGTTGCTGGGCTACCAGCAGTTCCTCACCCAGTTGGATACCGCGGTCGGCCAGCAGCGCCAGAGCCTGGCCTGGCACCAGAACAATCTCGACAAGGCGCGCGAGGCCTGGCAGCAGGCCTACGCCCGGGTCGAAGGCTTGCGCAAGCTGGTGCAACGTTATGTCGACGAGGCGCGCCATCTGGAAGACAAGCGTGAACAGAAGTTGCTGGATGAGCTGTCCCAGCGTTTGCCCCGGCAGAGTCCGTATTGATCTGCAGGATTTTTGACGCTCACGGTTGCCCTACCCTCGGTGGGGTGCTAAACCTTGTACACGTCGCCACTGACAAGGAAGCAGGATCATGGCTGTAGTCGCAGAAGTATCGCCCGATGGCGCAAAATTGACGATCTCGATCAAGGGGCGTTTCGATTTTGGCCGGCATCAGGAATTTCGTGAGTCTTACGAGGGACTTGCCAAGAAACCGTCGTCCATTGTGGTCGATCTGAAAGAGGCGACCTATCTGGACAGCTCCGCGCTGGGCATGTTGCTCTTGTTGCGCGATCACGCCGGTGGTGATCATTCCGATGTACGGGTGATCAACAGTAACTCGGACGTGCGCAAGATCCTCGCCATCTCCAATTTCGACAAACTCTTCGATATCGGCTGACCTTGCATGCAGTCGGGAGCGGAGTCGCTGACGGTACTGATCGCCGAGGATGGTGCGGCCGATCGTTTATTGCTCTCGAGCATCGTCAGGCGTCAGGGCCACGGAGTGCTGACCGCCAGCAATGGCGCCGAGGCGGTGGCCCTGTTCGAGGCGCAGCGGCCGCAATTGGTGCTGATGGACGCGATGATGCCGGTGATGGACGGTTTCGAAGCGGCGCGGCGGATCAAGTTGCTGGCCGGCGAGTCGCTGGTGCCGATCATCTTCCTCACCTCCATGACCGAAGTCGATGGGCTGGTGCGTTGCCTGGAAGCTGGCGGCGACGACTTTCTGGAAAAACCCTACAACCAGGTGATCCTCGGGGCCAAGATCAAGGCCATGGACCGTCTCCGGCGCCTGCAGGACACCGTTCTGCAACAGCGCGACCTGATTGCCCGGCACCATGACTACCTGCTCAACGAGCAGCGGGTGGCCAAGGCGGTGTTCGACAAGGTGGCTCACGCCGGCTGCCTGAACGCGCCAAATATCCGCTATATGCAATCGCCTTATGCGCTGTTCAACGGTGACCTGTTGCTGGCGGCCTATACCCCGGCCGGTGACATGCACGTGCTGCTCGGCGACTTCACCGGCCATGGCCTGCCAGCGGCGGTCGGGGCGATGCCGCTGGCGGAAGTCTTCTACGGCATGACCGCCAAGGGCTATGGCCTGGCGGAAACCCTGCGGGAGATGAATGCCAAGCTCAAGCGCATCCTGCCGGTGGACATGTTCTGCTGCGCGACCTTTCTCTGCCTGAGCTCGCAGCGACAGGTGGTGGAGGTGTGGAATGGCGGCATGCCGGACGGCTACCTGCATCGGGTCGCCACGGGAGGGCGCCAGCCGCTGGTGGCGCGGAACCTGCCGTTGGGGGTGCTGGGGGCCGAGTCGTTCGACCACCGCACCGACGTCTACCCCATGGCCCAGGGCGATCGGGTATTTCTGCTCTCCGACGGGGTGATCGATACCTGCAACAGCGACGAGCAGTTGTTCGGCGTCGAGCGCCTGCAGGAAGTCTTCGCCGCCAATCGGGAGCCGGATCGCCTGTTCGAGGATATCCAGGACGCCTTGCATCGCTTTCGCGGCGAGTCCCGCGATGATGTGAGCATGGTCCAGGTCAGTTTGCCGGCACCGACGCAGCAGTTGCCGAACGCCATGATCTACTCCGACAGCGGCGAGTCCTGCCCGCTGGACTGGTCGGTGAGCTTCGAATTTCGCGCGGCCACCCTCAAACGCTTCAATCCGTTGCCGTACATGCTGCAACTGCTGATGGAGGTGCATGGCCTGCGCACCCAGAGCGGGGCGCTCTACAGCGTTCTCGCCGAGCTCTACTCCAACGCCCTGGAACATGGTGTCCTCGGCCTGGATTCGAGCCTCAAGCGCGATGTGCAGGGATTTGCGCAATACTATGAGCAACGCAATCGGCGACTGCTCGAACTGGAGGAGGGCTTCGTCCGTGTACGCCTGCAGGTGATCCCGCAGGGCGAGGGCGGTCGGTTGAGCATACAGGTCGATGACAGCGGTAAGGGTTTTGACGTGACCCGTGTGATGGAGCGTCCCGTGGGGGCCGAACGGCTGTCGGGGCGTGGTGTGGGGCTGGTGCGCCAGCTCGGCCGCAATGCCTGCTGGTCGGACGGCGGGCGCAGCGCCCACGTGGAGTTTTCGTGGGAGGCTCAGGCATAATTCGCGTGTGTGGAGCAGGGAGCGATCAAGTGAACAACGATATGGAACATCTGGACCGCGATGCACTCAGTGCATTGCAGGACATCATGGAGGATGAGTATCCGCTGTTGCTGGATACCTTTCTCGAAGATTCGAGCAAACGCCTGGGGCAATTGCACCAGGCGAGCAATGCTGTGGATCTCGGCGCGGCGGCCCACAGTTTCAAGGGCAGCAGCAGCAACATGGGCGCGTTGCGCCTGGCCGAACTTTGCCGGCAGCTGGAGCAGTTGGCCGCGCAATCTCCGCGGGTCGGTGTCGAAGAGCTGATCAACCAGATCGACCGTGAATATGAAGTGGTGCGGCGTTTTTACGAAAGCGAGCGCGAGCGCTTTCCGGTCCGGCCCTAGCCCCGTTAAGGGGAGCATCCGAGTCGGTCGGGCAAAGATGGCCCGAACCTTGCTGTTGCTTCCTGCACTGTACTTACGATCCTTGTGCAGCGGAGACCGTATCCATGTCACTCGTCCCTAATTCGCTCCTCCAGGCCAACGCTGCCGTCAAGCCGCAGGCGGACCCTGTTATTCCTGCGCCGAGCGTTGTCGCACCGCCCAAGGACAATGCTTTCAGCTTTGCGCAGGTCTACCAGAACACCCAGAGCAATCCGGTGAAGGTCGCCTTCAATCCGCTCAAGTCGATGGCGGAGAAGGCCCCCGTGGCGCCGGCCAAGCCGGACGCACCGGCCAGCAAGGCCGACAACCCGAATGCCTCCGCGCAGTCATCGGTTGCCGGTAGCGGCAAATCCTTGCCTGCCGACAAAACGACCAAGGTGGATGGCAAGACAGCGTCCGCCGATGACAAGGGCGCCTCTGACAAGACCGCGGCCGACGGCACGACGGCCTCGACCGATACGGCCAAGTCCGACGACAAGACCGCTTCCAGCGACGGTACCGACACCACGGCGACCGATACCCCGGTCGCCGTAGCGACGCCGGACCCGGCCGTTGATCCGGCTCTGCTCCAGGCGGCCGCTACCGCGGCGACCCCGGCTCCTGCGGCTCCCGTCGATCCGGCTGTGGTCCAGGCGCCGTTGGCGGCAGCGGTCACCGCCGCGGCGACCCCGGCTGCCAAGGCAACGCCGACCACGGGGGGGGATTTCGATCCGGCCGCCGACCCGCTGGACAACCTGCCGGCAGTGCGTCTGGCCATGGAGCAGGGGGGGCACGTCTCCAGCGGTAGCCAGGCCTCGACAAAATCCTCCGACAGCGCCAACACCAATGCCACCGACTCGACGCTGGCACAGAACCAGGCCAATAACGTCGTCACCCTGGTGGATCAGAAAACCGATTCTGGCAGCGGCGACCAGGGTGGCGACAAATCCTTCAAGACCCTGATCGATGACGGTCTCAAGGATATCAAGAGCGCCTCCAGCGATACCCGGGTCGACGACTTCGCCAATCGCCTGGCGGCGCTGACCCAGGCGGCCACGCCCAAGACCGCGAATGCACTGCCGGCCAACCAGCCGTTGGCGATGCACCAGAGCGGTTGGAGCGAAGAAGTGGTCAATCGGGTCATGTACCTCTCCAGCGCCAACCTCAAGTCGGCGGAGATCCAGTTGCAGCCCGCCGAGCTGGGGCGCCTGGATATCAAGGTGAACATGTCCGCCGACCAGCCGACGCAGATCAGCTTCATCAGCGCCCACGCCGGGGTGCGCGATGCCCTTGAAGGCAACATGCCGCGCCTGCGGGACATGCTGCAACAGCAAGGTCTGGGTCAGGCCGACGTCACGGTTTCCGACCAGGCCCGTGGCTGGGCCGGCCAGGGCCAGGGCGCGCAGCAGCAACAGCAGCAGGCGCACAGAGGTAGCGGCAGTGGCGGTAGCCTCAGTGGCGACAGCGAGGATGACCTGTCGGTTGCCGCAGTCAGCGAAGCGGCCGCTGCCGCCAGCACCAGTGTGGTGGTCGGCTCCAGCGCGGTCGACTATTACGCCTGATCCCGGGGCTTTCGGTGTGCATCCATTTTTCGGCTGCACACGGTACTGTAGGCGCATGGCTTGCCAGCGAAGCTTTTGGCGGTCTCAAGGGGCTCATCGCGGCGCTGCGGCGTCCCGACAAGCCCTGCTCCTACAGGTTCCGCTGTATTTCGAAGACAGTACTTCCCTCATGCCCGATCTGGCATAACACTTGCTCCAGCCTTGCCGTGCGACTATGAAAAATCGAATAGTGACGGATTATTGGCATGGCGAAGAGCGAAGCAGCGGTAAAAGAACCCGGCAGTAAAAGCAAACTCAAGCTGATCATCGTCATTGTGCTGGGCGTGCTGCTGGCCATCGGCCTGTCGGTGGGTGCGACCTGGTATTTCATGCACAGTGCCCAGAGCAAACCGGCACCGGCAGTGGCCGAAGCCGCCCCCAGCGGCAAGCAGCCGGCGATCTACGAGCCCATGGCCCCGGCCTTTGTCACCAACTTCAAGGACGCCAGCGGCCGCCAGCGCTACATGCAGGTGAGCATCACCTTGCTGGCGCGTAACCAGGCCGACCTGGATGCCCTCAAGGTGCACATGCCGGTGATCCGCAACAACCTGGTGATGCTGTTCTCCGGTCAGACCTACGAAACCCTCGCGACCCCGGTCGGCCAGGAACTGCTGCGCCAGAAAGCCACTGCCAGCGTGCAGGAAGTGGCGCAGAAGGAAGTCGGCAAAGTGGTGGTCGAACAGCTGCTCTTCACTAACTACGTATTGCAGTAGGATCACGACATGGCCGTGCAGGATCTGCTGTCCCAGGATGAGATCGACGCCCTCTTGCATGGCGTCGATGACGGTCTGGTACAGACCGAAACCGCTGCCGAGCCCGGCAGTGTCAAAAGTTACGACCTGACCAGCCAGGATCGCATCGTCCGCGGACGCATGCCGACCCTGGAAATGATCAACGAACGTTTCGCCCGCTACACCCGCATCAGCATGTTCAACATGCTGCGCCGTTCCGCCGACGTGGCGGTCGGCGGCGTTCAGGTGATGAAGTTCGGCGAATACGTGCACTCGCTCTATGTCCCCACCAGCCTCAACCTGGTGAAGATCAAGCCGTTGCGCGGCACCGCCCTGTTCATCCTCGACGCCAAGCTGGTGTTCAAGCTGGTGGACAACTTTTTCGGTGGCGACGGTCGCCACGCCAAGATCGAAGGCCGTGAATTCACCCCCACTGAACTGCGGGTGGTACGCATGGTGCTGGAGCAGGCATTCATCGACCTCAAGGAAGCCTGGCAGGCGATCATGGAAGTCAATTTCGAGTACATCAACTCGGAAGTGAACCCGGCCATGGCCAACATCGTCGGTCCCAGCGAAGCGGTGGTGGTCTCGACCTTCCATATCGAGCTCGACGGTGGCGGCGGCGACCTGCACGTGACCATGCCGTACTCGATGATCGAGCCGGTGCGGGAAATGCTCGACGCCGGTTTCCAATCGGACCTGGACGACCAGGACGAGCGCTGGGTCAAGGCCCTGCGCGAAGACGTGCTCGATGTGGCCGTGCCCCTCAGCGCTACGGTCGCCCGTCGCCAGTTGCGCCTGCGGGACATCCTGCACATGCAGCCGGGTGATGTGATTCCGGTGGAACTGCCGGAAGAGATGGTGATGCGCGCCAATGGCGTGCCGTCGTTCAAGGTCAAGCTCGGTTCCCACAAGGGCAACCTGGCACTGCAAGTGATTGAGGCGATCGGGCGCCGCTAGGGCGTCGATCAGGAATGCGCTGTGTTAACTGAATTTCTGCTTGCCGAGGACAACTGATGGCTAATGATAACGATATGACTTCCGCCGACGACCAGGCCCTGGCCGACGAATGGGCGGCTGCCCTGGAAGAAACCGGCGATGCCGGCCAGTCCGATATCGATGCCTTGCTGGCGGCTGACTCCGGCAATTCGTCGGGCGGCAGCCGCCTGCCCATGGAAGAGTTCGGCAGTGTGCCGAAGAACAACGACCCGGTGACCCTGGACGGTCCGAACCTGGAAGTGATCCTCGATATTCCGGTGTCGATTTCCATGGAAGTCGGCAGCACCGATATCAATATCCGCAACCTGCTGCAATTGAACCAGGGTTCGGTGATCGAACTCGATCGCCTGGCCGGCGAGCCGTTGGACGTGCTGGTCAATGGCACGCTGATCGCCCACGGTGAAGTGGTGGTGGTCAACGAAAAGTTCGGTATCCGTCTGACCGACGTGATCAGCCCGAGCGAACGCATCAAGAAGTTGCGCTGAATGAACAGGCTTCTCGGCATCCTGCTGCTGTCGCCGCTCAGTGCCTGGGCGGCCGAACCGCTGGCCACGGCGACAGCGGCCACGCCGAGTACGCCCGGCAGCATGGCCGGGCAACTGACGCAACTGGTGCTCGGCTTGCTGCTGGTGCTGGGGATCATCTTTGTCCTCGCCTGGCTGCTGCGCCGTATGCAACAGGTCGGGCCGGGGGCGAAGGGGCGGCAGGTCATCGAACTGATCGGCTCGCGTGCCCTCGGGCCGCGTGACCGTCTGGTGCTGGTGCAGGTCGGCAACGAGCAGATCCTGCTCGGGCTGTCGCCGGGCACCATCACCCCGCTGCATGTGCTCAAGGAACCGGTCCAGGTGCCGAGCGGCGAGCAGGCCACGCCTGAATTCGCTCAGCGCCTGATGGAATTGCTGGGTAAGGATAAGAAGTGATGGGTGCTTTGCGGTTTGTCTTGACGTTGGCCTTGCTGCTGGCGGCGCCTCTGGCGCTGGCGGCCGATCCATTGTCGATCCCGGCGATCACCCTCGGCACCGGGGCCAACGGCCAGCAGGAATACTCGGTCAACCTGCAAATCCTGCTGATCATGACGGCGCTGAGCTTTATCCCGGCGTTCGTCATGCTGATGACCAGTTTCACCCGGATCATCATTGTCTTCTCGATCCTGCGCCAGGCCCTGGGCCTGCAGTCGACGCCGTCGAACCAGATCCTCACCGGCATGGCGCTGTTCCTGACCATGTTCATCATGGCGCCGGTCTACGACAAGGTGAACCATGACGCCCTGCAGCCCTACCTGGCCGACAAGATGACGGCCCAGGATGCAGTGCTCAAGGCCGAAGTGCCGATCAAGGAGTTCATGCTGGCGCAGATCCGCACCAGTGACCTGGAGCTGTTCATGCGCCTGTCCAAGCGCACCGACATCGCCACCCCCGACCAGGCGCCGCTGACCATTATCGTGCCGGCCTTCATCACCTCGGAATTGAAGACCGCGTTCCAGATCGGCTTCATGATCTTCATTCCCTTCCTGATCATCGACCTGGTGGTGGCCAGTGTGCTGATGGCCATGGGGATGATGATGCTGTCGCCACTGATTATTTCCCTGCCGTTCAAGATCATGTTGTTCGTGCTGGTGGATGGCTGGGCATTGATCATCGGTACCCTGGCCAGCAGTTTTGGCGGTGTCTAGAGCGAGTGATGTGTAATGACTCCTGAAGTCGCAGTCGACATATTCCGTGATGCCCTCTGGCTGACCACCCTGATGGTCGCCGTGCTGGTGATCCCGAGCCTGGTGGTGGGCTTGATTGTGGCGATATTCCAGGCCGCCACCCAGATCAACGAACAGACCCTGAGCTTCCTGCCGCGCATGCTGGTGATGCTGGTCACCCTGATTGTCGCCGGGCCTTGGCTGGTGCAGAAGTTCATGGAGTACATCCTGTCGCTGTACGGCAGCATTCCGCAGGTCATCGGCTGATATGTCGCTGCTCGCGCTGACCGACACGCAGATCAGCAGCTGGGTCGCGAGCTTCATGCTGCCGGCGTTCCGGGTCGGCGCGGTGATCATGACCATGCCGGTCTTCGGGACCACCCTGTTGCCGCGCCGGATCCGCATGTATTTCATCCTGGCAATCACGGTGGTCATCGCCCCCGGCCTGCCGCCGATGCCCGAGGTGCATCCGCTGGACCTGAGCGGGTTGCTGCTGATCGCCGAGCAGATCATCTTCGGTGCCTTGCTCGGTTTTTCCCTGCAATTGTTTTTCCAGGCCTTCGTGGTGGCCGGACAGATCATCGCGATCCAGATGGGCATGGGCTTCGCGTCCATGGTCGACCCGGTCAACGGTGTCTCGGCGGCGGTGATCGGACAGTTCTTCACCATGCTGGTGACGCTGATGTTCCTGGCCATGAACGGTCATCTGGTGGTCATCGAAGTGCTGACCGAGAGTTTCACCACCTTTCCGGTGGGCAGCGGGCTGTCGACCACGGATTTATGGGAAATCTCCGGCAAGCTCGGCTGGGTGCTCGGGGCGGCGTTGGTGCTGGTGCTGCCGGCGATCACCGCGTTGCTGGTGGTGAACATCGCGTTCGGCATCATGACCCGTGCCGCGCCGCAGCTGAACATCTTCTCCATTGGTTTTCCGCTGATCCTGGTGCTGGGGATGATCATTCTCTGGGTCAGCCTGGGCGATATTCTCAACCAGTATCAACCGCTAGCCGATGAGGCCCTGCAGTTTTTACGTGGACTGGCACGGGTGCGCTGAACCATGGCAGAGAGCGAGAGCGGCCAGGACAAGACAGAAGACCCCACGGACAAAAAGAAAAAAGATGCCCGGGAGAAGGGTGAGGTTGCCCGCTCCAAGGAACTCAATACCTTTGCCGTGATGATGGCAGGTGCCGGCGCGCTGCTGGTGTTCGGCGGCGCCCTGGCCCAGGATCTGGCCGAGTTGATGCGCATGAATTTCACCCTGAGCCGGGAAGTGGTGCTCGACCAGCGCTACATGGGGATTTTTCTCATGCGCTCCGGGGAAATGGCTATCTGGGCCGTGCAGCCGATCCTGCTGACCGCCCTGGCCGCCGCCCTGATCGGGCCGATCGCCCTCGGCGGGTGGTTGTTCTCGCCCGGCACCCTGGCCCCGAAGTTCAGTCGGATGAACCCCTTCCCGGGGATCAAGCGGATGTTCTCGGCCAAGTCGGTGATGGAGCTGCTCAAGGCGGTCGGCAAGTTCACCATCATTCTGTTCGTCGGGCTGTCGGTGTTGTCCTCGGATATCGACGACCTGGTACGGATCGCCCATGAACCGCTGGAGTCGGCGGTCATCCACAGCCTGCAACTGGTGGGCTGGAGTACCTTGTGGATGTCCCTGGGGCTGTTGATCATTGCCGCGGTGGATGTCCCGGTGCAGCTCTATACCGCCCACCAGCGCCTGTTGATGACCAAGCAGGAAATACGTGACGAACACAAGGACCAGGAGGGGCGGCCGGAGGTCAAGCAGCGGATTCGCCAGTTGCAGCGCGAAATGTCCCAGCGGCGGATGATGGCGGCGATTCCCGAAGCGGATGTGGTGATCACCAACCCGACCCACTATGCCGTGGCGCTCAAATACGACGCGGAGAAGGGCGGGGCGCCGGTGTTGCTGGCCAAGGGCAGTGACTTCCTGGCCTTGAAGATCCGCGAGATCGCCGTCGAACACGACGTCCTGCTGCTTGAGTCGCCGGCCCTGGCGCGTTCGATCTACTACTCCACCGAGTTGGATCAGGAGATTCCGGCGGGCCTGTACCTGGCGGTGGCACAAGTGCTGGCGTACGTCTTCCAGATCCGCCAGTACCGTGCCGGCAAGGGCAAGCGCCCGGACCCGCTCAAGGGCGACCTGCCGATTCCGCCGGATTTACGCCGCGATTCCTGAACAGGCCCGACAAACACCGAGCCTCCGGGCCGCCTGGCCTATGTTCCGAGGTAGCGGGAGACGACGTTCCTCGGGGTATCACCCGTAACTACGATGCCTTTGTCCGGCTGGACGATCACTGACTCCCATACACCGCGTGAGCCTGGAAAAAATCGTCTGACGTATCCTGATCCATTGCCAAAGGTGGTGTCGAGATTACCATTGGCCAGATAGCGTGCGATAAGGCCGCTCTCCCTTGACAGCAAACCTGCATAACCCACGACAACTATTTCATCGGGTGTACCGCCTATATCAAACCAGCCCATGCCGTCTGTAATGCCAAAGTCGCTCACCAGGGGCGCGCCATTATTAAATGCCGGATCCAGGCGACCATTGGCGGTGAATGCCGCGAGCAATCCCCTGAGCCCGGCTCCCCATATATCGCCGGGATCCATGTCTGACACACCGGCGGCGAATATACGCCCGTCATCATGTAGGGACAGGCTTATGGCGGCTGAAGGGTAACCTACGCCGAATGAAGTCCTGCCGCCGTGCCCGAAGTCGAGGTCTGGAGAACCATCGACATTGAAGCGTGCCAAGTTGGCACCTTCGCTATCCACTCCAGCGATGGTGATTTTTCGATCGGCCGACACAGCAACCGCGTTGATGACGGTATTAGGATTAAGATGACCGGTCTGGTTAAAGCTATGGTCGATCTC